>CAYPSS010000010.1:0-17572 GCA_964413735.1 uncultured Gammaproteobacteria bacterium | reverse complement strand
GGCATTAACATGAAAACCCCTATGGAGGTGGTGCAAAGCTATTGACTAGAAAACACCTAGGCTTCGACAAGCTCAGCCTGACAAATCGATAAGGATTAGAAAAACAATAAGCAAGAAAGTGGTAAGTAAGACAAGTGAGACGAGTAAGACAAGTGGGACGAGTGAGACGAGTGGGACGAGTGAGACAAGTACAAGGACATATTCTCACTCTGAACTTGTTTCAGAGTCTGTGCTAAGCAATAAGCAAGAAAATTGTAAGAAATACCCTTTTATATTTCTCGGGCCTGCCTGTCGTCCCGCTTCGCCCGCGAAGCGAGGCGAGCAGACAGGTTTAGCCCGGGAATCCACAAAAGCAATATTAATCCGTATGGACTGTCGGGCTAAACCCGACAGATATACAACATCAAACTATAATAAGCAAGAAAGTAACAATATTACTATCTGATAATTTTAAAATGAAAAAGCGTCAGAACGATGTCTGACGCTTGTTACGAACCCTTAGTCAAGGAACCCCACCGAGATCAAAGGCAGAAGCCCCAGCCCCGGTTTTCGGTGTACTCCGAGTAAATGCGCGCCGGGATCGTATTGATCCAGCACGCACTCGGAGCCCTCCGCGGTCCCATCCAGTCCATCTCCTCGGCCTTCCCCACTGTGAGGTCAGCCCAGAAGTTGCCCTTGACCTTCTCGGGATTGACCATCCCCGAGAAGCACCCCTCAGAATCGACTTCGCGATCGCGAAGCGCGCCCCAGGCCTCCGGTTGAAGAGCCTCGCTCTCCGACCAGGACATCTGGCCGTAGAACAGGACCCCCGACTCCAAGTAGTCGTAGCAGCACCGAAGCTCGATGAGCTCGGGCTCCACGACCACCGGGACCCACTCGCAAGCGCCATCGGCATTGCACCGATAGCCCTGCGAACAGTCCGCGTCGGTCAGGCATTCCGGCGCGGGCCCCTCGACGGGCCGGCACTGCTCCACTTCCGTGTTGCAGTAGTACCCGGAGGGGCACGTGTCGAACCCGTCTTCGAACAGCTCACAGGTATCCGGGACGCAGCGCGTCACCGTAAACCCGCAGGCCATCGAGAACGCCTCGACTTCCCGGCAAGCCGAGAAGTCAGGGCAGTTCTGCCCTTGCACCGTGCACTCGGCCCAGCACTGGGCCTCGTAGAACGGCACCTCGGGCTTCTGCTCGATGATCACCGGCACCGGGGCGTCCTGCTGGACGATCACCGGCACCGGGCCTTCGATCACGGTGTCGTGGCCGTGTTCACACGCCACGACGAACCCCATGCTCAGAACCGCCACCAGCACCAGCACCTTGAAACTCCGTTCCATGATGACCTCCTGTGCCAAACGCTCTGCGTTGGCAACTGTTAAGACCTTTTCAATGAACCATGCTAACGACCTGCTAACAGATCATTACTATGCTTCATTGAAATTTTGACCGGCCCGGGAGCGCGACTTGTCTTACGACTTGTCGCGCTCCCGAGCTTCCCCCATGTTATGGGGTGGTCATCGGACCCGCACGTGGTTGGTGCCACCCGCGGTTCCGTGATAGATTCCGAGGCCGATTGCCGTGGCCCCGAGTCCCGTGCCTGCCACGATCAGCAACGAGCACGGGACGGGATTGCGCTGGCACCACGTCTTCCGTTCCGGGAGCGCATGGCTCTCGAAACGGAAGGACGCGGGGCCCTGAGGGGTGTCGAATTCCAGCAAGGCGCTGGAATGCACCCCCGGACGGCGAACCATCTCGTCCACCGGCACACCCGCAACGACATCGCCGTCAGCGGGCACCGCAGAGCAGGTCGGTCCCACGCACTCCGTGCGCGTGGTCACGATCCGCGGGGACGCTCCCATGGTCGTGGCGCATCCCTGCGTCACGACGGCCATCAGCACCAGGATCATGAAAAAGTACTTGCTCATCGTGTCCTCCATGCAAGAGACGAACTCCTGCGTTTGAAACCTTCTCAAAGAACTTCCTTTAATCAACAATTCTCACTACATTTACAGTTGTAAATTTCTGTCTTACTTGATTAGCTACTGATTATTGACTAGAGGAAGTCGGAGAGAACATTGCCTCTCCGCATTCCGTTGGTTCCATCCCCACGAAATTCCTACCGAACAACGGCCGTTTCCACCGTCATCCGATACTTGAAACCCGCGGGGGTTTCAGCCGTGGCACGGTTCAGATGAACCGTCCCATCACCCGGAGTTGCCTCCGTGGTGATGGTGACCGCGGCCCTGGTGGGCGGCGGTGCCACGGGCTTGGCCTTGGCTTTCGCCTTGGCCAACTTGGGAACCCGCTTGGCCGTAGCTTTCGCCTTGGCCTTCGGGGCGGCCTTCGCGGTCTTGGCGTTGCACGCCTCGACCGTCTCGCAGAAGCGCTCATCCGCGAAAACCGCGGTAGCACACTCCTGCGGGTCGCAGTCCTTACCCGGCGCGCCGTCATTGCCCGGCACGCCGTCCCGAGGGAGGTCCGCCTTCGTGACAACGCCATCGCCGTCACGATCAAAGACTTCCCTCAGATTCTTGAGCTCCCCGCCGTGTTTCCACAGCAGGTAGCTCGCGACCGCGACAAGAGCCAGCCCGGCCATTGCCACAATCGCCACTCCACGGATCCTGTCCATACGCACCTCCTGAGGGAACCCCTCATTAAACCCAATATTAGGAACTTTCGGAATAAAGTATTATATCATACTTTATCAATAATGTCAATGGTTTTTGACGGCAAAATCCGAATTATTAGACTATGGCTAAAATATGCCGAGAATAAGGGTTAGGAAAGTATTAAATAAGACAAGTAAGACGAGTGTGATAAGTATTAAAGTGAAAAGAAATAAGCAAGAAAGATATAAATAATACCCTTTTATATTTCTCGGGCCTGCCTGTCGGTAGACAGGTTTAGCCCGAGAATCCACGAAAGTAATGTTAAAACGTATGGACTGTCGGGCTAAACCCGACAGATATACAACATCAAACTTTAGTTACCCCCATACTTGATACGGGGTGTTTCCAGAAAGTAACAATGTAATTTTTAATTAATACAAACAGCACCCATGATTCCTTTAGAATGCCACGTCGTTCCGTTTCACAGAAATCATCTCAATGACCCGATTCGATTCACAAACAAAAAAGGTTGAAGCCTGACTTTAGACTTGTCACCCATTCGACTAGCTCAGGGTGACAAGATAATATCACGATGAAAAAAGATAACCTACTTTCAACCAAACAAAAAAGGTTAGAACTTTGCCTAACCTCTTTCAATCACATCTTCGTGAGGAGCGTACTCCCCAGGAAGTATACGGCCACCCCGAACAGGATAGCGGCCATGATCAAGTAGCCCGCCGAAGCAGATCCGCTCGACCCGTCACTGCCATCCCGGCCATCCATGCCATCACGACCGTCCCGACCCGGAAGCCCACGAGGACCTTCGGGACCACGGGGACCGGGAATGAGCACGGGAACGGGTTCCGGCTGAGGAACAGGCTCCGGATCGGGAACGGGTTCCGGCTGGGGAACAGGCTCCGGCTCGGGAACGGGTTCCGGCTCGGGAACAGGCTCCGGCACAGGCGTCGGCTCCGGCACAGGCGTCGGCTCCGGCACGAACACCGGCACAACATCAATCCCCTCGAGATCGGAATTATCTTCCGGCAACTCAGGGGGGATCATCCTTTCAATCATCCCCAACATCATTTCCACATGTTGAGGAGAAACCAAGACAATCTGCAAAATAAGTTGCGCAAAAAACAGTTCTTCATTGTTATATTCACGCAACGTTTCCATGACCTGTCGATTTTCGTTCGACACCAAGCCGTTACGAAAATCACATTCATTGACAACTTGTTCATTGAACTTTTCCCAGAATTCATGACGGGATTCATCATCAGCCTTGGCCTGAAATTCTTCCAAGAAAACGCTGACATCTTCCGCCACACGAGTAGTGGCATACTTGTTTTCTTCATCACTCAACACTTTCAGGAAAATATCCCACAGCTGTTCCAACTTCAGATTGATCAATCGGGAAATCACCTGATACTTCATTCCACAATTCAAACAAGATTCCGCATCAAAAATTTCATCCAAAATAGTTCCACACGCACTGCACACCTTCATCGTGCCCTCCTTGGGGTTTGCCAAAGAACAAGAACTTGTAATTATACTATATTACAATCAACTTGTCAATAACGCCTAACAAAAATTTATTATTTTACTAAAAGTGTCTTATTTAACAAAAAATCAGAGCTGATTCTCTGATTTTTTATTGATTTTATTTATCGTATAAAGTTTTAATTTCATCTTCCTCTTCAAATTCCGGCCACTCATTTTTCACAGATGCCAGTTCTGGCTTTACCAAATTTTCAGCCAATTCTTCTTCCTCCACCACTTCTGCCTCATCAGCATCATCGGTTAAATCAATTTCCGGTGAGAAATGTTCATATCGTTGTGTTGTTGGAGAAACAGGCTCTTGATCTTGTTTTTTGAAAACTTCACTAACATCGGGCATTACCGGCTCAGCACTAGCCGATGAAACAGTAGATTTAATTACCCCACTGCTTTGTTTTTTTTGCTCTTGCCTGGCTTTTTTATGCGCTCGTCGTTGTTTCCAAGACATTTTACCCGGATTTTCTTCGAAGTATAAACTTTCCGGTGAATCAGAATAAGTCACAATCAAATATGAAATAGCCACAAAAATACCCACCAATAAACCTAAAAACAAATTCAAGACAAAGTTCGGTTTAACCGGATGTTCCGAAGTAAGCGGGGCATCCAAAACCTTTAACTCCACATCGGAAATACCAATGTATTCCACCAAATCTCGTGGCAAAACATACGCAATCGCTTGAGCGATAATCGTGGCTTGTTCGCGTTGCGGATGATAAACGCTTACATCAAGTAAAGTTGTCCCGGTCGGTACTTTGGAATCAATCATCCGTCGCCATACTTCGCGGCGTTTATCTTCTTCCTTGGGGAAATAACTGTTATCAATATCAAAACCCGAATTCAATACCTTGTTAAAAAAACTAGAAGAATAAATCACTTGTGCCAAATTACCACCGATTCGTTCCGCCGACTTGGATGCGCTATAAGCATCAATGGCCACAGCCGATCGTTGAATCACCAAGATTTTCACTTGCGAGACATAACGAAATGGTTGCGCTAAAGTCAAAATTAAACTTAAAATCACAAAAATCAATGTAATCAAAACCAAAATCGTCCAACGTTTTTTGAACATTTGATGATAATTACCGGATAAAATTTGTTCCATATATTAGATTGTTTCCAAACTAACGGTCAGATCTTGTTCTTGACCGTTACGGATTATTTTAAAATTTAATTTTGAACCAACCGGATAATCTTGAATAATTTCCGTCAAACTGTGATAACGATTTATTTCCTCACTCTCCACTTTGATAATAATGTCGCCGGCTTGTAAACCACTTTTAGCTGCCGGACTATTGGCAATAACCGCCGGACGTTGTCCATCACCCAACAAATAAGCACCATTTTGATAATCAGATTTGAAATTATATGCCAAATCCAAATCCAAATAATTCACACCTATGAAATTACGTTTTATTTCTCCTTGTTGAACCGCGGTCTTTAATATTGAACTTAAATAATCAATCGGCAAAACCAAACCATCTTCACTAATAAGAAAACCAATCACTCGTCCATCCAAATTAGCGACCGGCGCACCCATAAAATCTTTTTCATAAACATCATTTAATTTAACAAAACGATAAAAATTTTCACTAGACTGAATCAGATCCACCTGACTTTCCAAATTTACTCCGGCCAAATCTTCAATGGTCGCTCGTTTCACGCCACGATTAAGAGTAGCCACCATTAATGATTGTCCCACATTCAAAGAATTTTTTGATCCCATTTGCATCACCGGTAAATTGACAGCATCCACTTTTAATAAAATCGCATCACTCAAAACATCATCTAGAATTTCCTTGACCGGATAAATATTTTGTTGAATTTGCACCGAATAATCAAGTTTAGGGTCACCCACCACTTGTTTGGTGGTCAAAATCCAACCATCACTGGTTAAAATCGCCCCCGCACCCAAAACATCACCATCAGTATAAACATTACTCAATTTATTACCGGAAGTTTTATAACGAAAAATCCGGACCGTGATCGGATTGACCTTATCAATCGTACTCTTAAAAGAATAATCATACTCAGTTAAAATATCTTTGATTTCTCTATTCTTTTCCGCAATCAAATCATCCAATCGATTGGTTAAATCCTGATAACTCTTAAATTTAATATCCGGAGTTAAAAAATTATTAATCCACAACTCACCGACTACGCCGGCCAAAAAACCAAACACAATCGCCAAAGTTAAAGCAATAACGAGCGAAGGACGAAGCAAATCTTTTTTTTCCTGTTTCATATTATTTAGCTCCACTGAGCGGTAATTAAAATTAAAATATTAGAAATGGTAGCAATCGTTGAATAAATTATCACACTACGCTTGTTTAAATTACCCTGTGCAAACAAACGACTCAATCCCACAAAAAAATAAAACGCGGTAGATAACAACAAAGCATTAACATAAAAACTCAAAGGCAAATAAGTCAGAGCAATAAAAATTTCCGTTAACATCAAAGGTACAATAAAACAAAATATTTTTGATTTGGACCATTCGATTTTTGATGCCCAGAAAATTTGAAACACCAACAAAAACCCCACCAAATAAATCAAACCGACTGCCAATAATAGCATAATCCGCAAAAAAATCAAGGCACTGAAAATCGCGCTGGAAAAATAAAAAAACGAAATAATATTATTAAACAACGCCAAATTTTCCAAAGTATAAGGTTGATATTTCGTAGAAAAATAAAAATAGTTAAGCGTTTGATCAATCGTCAAAAACAATAATATCGCGGTAATCGCACACACCAAACGAATCAATAAAATATTTTCGGCAAACAATACAAAAACAAAACTACTGATAAATAAAATAAATGGCGACAACAAAAAGAACAACAATCGCTTGTTCCACTCTCGTTTGGAAAAATCCCAAATCGTCACCAACAACAAAAGCACACCAAACAATAAAACCGCCCACCACCAGCGCGGATAAAAACGCAATAACTCTACCCCACCCCAAAAAACCAAGGGATTCAAATAAGTTAATAACCGACGAACAATAAACATAAAATCACTCTTTGCTTAAATAAAATTCATTCATTACCACACTGATAACCGTAGCCACCGGAATCGCCAATATCACACCGGCTACGCCGGCGGTCTTGGCGCCAATCAGTAATGCCACAATAATTATCAACGGATTCAAACCAATAGCGCGTTGCATAATCTTGGGGACCAACACATGATTTTCCGCTTGTTGAATTAAAACAAAAATTAAAATCACAAACAAGCCCTTTAGGGGTGATTCCACAAACGCGACAAAAATCGCGGGCAATGAAGCCAATAATGGTCCAACATATGGAATGAACTCTCCCATAAAAGCCAAAAGTGCAAATAATAACGCATACTTAACTCCCAAAATCGACAAGCTCAAATATACCAACGCAAAAATTATAAAACTCAAACTGACTTGTCCTTTGGCCCAGCTACTGATTTTGATCTGAATTTTTTCAATTAAATCCGATAATACATCATAATATTTTGCCGGTAAAAAATTTTTGGTAAATTTTTTTACCGCACTTTCTTCAATCAACATATAAAAGGTTAATACCAACATCACAACAAAAGAAGCCACCCCGCCGAAAAACCCGGAAATCGCCGGCCAAAAACTTCCGGCCGTAAATGAAAATTCATCCAAGGTTTGAAGCGCTGATCCGGACAAAACATTTATCCCGCCAAATTGATTCGAATAATCGGTAATTAAAATTAATATTTTTTCCAAATAACGATAATAAATCGGAAAATTATTTAATAATTCCTTAATTTGCACCAATAACAACGGAATAATTTCTTTGACAATCAAAATTAAAAAACCGATAAACAAAAAATAAAATAATAATACACTTAAAGCACGCGGAATCTTCCATCTAACGAGCCAATCCACTCCCGGCTTTAATGCTGATGCCACCACAAATGCCACAAATAAAATAAAGAAGATATCTCGTAAAAAATATAACGCAATTAAAACCAAAACAATGGCGAAAAATTTAACAATCGTCCAAATTGACAAATCAAATAATTGTCGGTCAGTTTGTTTCATACCTGAATAAATTATACTATAATTTAACCTGCTTGACAATCAACAATGAATTTGATTAAACATTACGAGGATTAATCTTTAATTTTTCAACAAAATACGCTATAATTATTTTATATGCAAGCGATTATCAACAAACAAGCGCGTCATGAATATGAAATTATCGAAACCTATGAAGCGGGCTTAGTTTTGTTTGGCCACGAAGTAAAATCAATTAAAAACGGTCAATTAAAGCTTGCCGGCGCTTATATCACCGCCAAAAATGAACCAACAGCTGAGCTATATTTAATCGGAGCCCATATTCCTCGTTATACCAAAGCCAGTAATTTACCTGATTACGACCCGCTACGTTCTCGAAAAATCCTAATGAACAAAAAAGAAATTAGCTCATTAATCGGAAAAATACAGGCTGGAGGCTTGACATTAATCCCACTTAAGGTGTATACTAAGAACAATCTTATTAAGGTGGAAATCGGACTGGGACGCGGTAAAAAGCGTTTTGACAAAAAGTCTGACTTGAAAAATCGCGATTTGGATCGTGATTTGAAACGTGCCTTAAAATATCATGAATGATTTGGGGATGACAGGCCTCGACATGAAGATTCTTTGACAAGTTGCGCAAGATGAGCCGATCATCTCATTAAACCGATCAAAAACAAGACAAATGCCAAAAATCTTGTAACCAAGGTCCGAACTGCGTTAAGCATGCCGGTCTTGGCTTCTGTCGCCGTTTAATTACCGCGACCGCTCGCCCGCGGGTGCCTTTCAAGCGGATCCGAGCGCCATATCAAAGGCTCGATTTTCAATCAACTCTTGTTGAAAATTTAAACAAGCAAAGAGGATGGAAATTCAATTTTTTGTTTGCTTTTTACTTGAAAATCCTAAAATTTCAAAGTAAACTATTCTTGTAGACGCAATTTGGCAAACTTTATGGACGCGGGTTCAATTCCCGCCATCTCCACCAAATAATTTCGTTATTGATAATTTATATATTACATCAATTCATTAAAAAATCATGAGAAAATCATACAAATTCGCCAAACGAAAAAAAGTGGTTAGTCGTTATAAAGCCAATGAAGAAATTCGTTCGCCTCAAGTGAGCGTTATTGATTATGAAGGCAATTTTTTAGGTATAATGCCAACCGCCAAAGCGATTGCATATGCCGAAGATTTGGGATTGGACCTTGTTGAAGTCAATCCAAACGCCGAAATACCGGTTGCGAAAATCATTAATTACGGAAGCTTTAAATACAAACAAGAAAAATTCGCCAAGGAACAAAAGAAAAATCAGAAAAAAGTTTCGGTCAAAGGTATTAGATTGTCCACAAAAATCAGTGATCATGATTTGGAAACTCGCGTGAATCAAGCGGAAAAATTCTTAAATCAAGGGGATAAAGTTAAAATAGAATTGATTTTGCGCGGTCGAGAATTTCAACACCAAGACATAGCACGAAATGTGGTTAATGAATTTGTTAGTAAATTGAAAACACCATATCAAACCGAACAAGCGATCAGTCGTTTAGGTAATAAAATGACAATGATCATTATGCCGGTCAATAATAATCAATAAAAAATATTATTTATAATAATTTCATTTATGGGAAAACTGAAAACACGAAAAGCGGTGTCCAAAAGAGTCCGAATCACCAAGAATAAAAAGATCTTGAAAAAAACCGCCGGACAAGATCACTTCAACTCACGCGAACCGGGCAAAGTCACTCGCCAAAAAAGAAACAAAGGCAAAGTGGAGAAAAAGTTCGCCAAAAATGTGAAGAAATTTTTACCTTATTCATAATAATTAATCGGAAATAGTATTATATGTCACGAGTTAAACGAGGTGTGATTCACGCTAAAAAACGACGCAGTCTGTTAAAAAAAGCCAAAGGTTATAAGTGGGGACGAAAAAAATTGGTTAAACTGGCAACCACGGCCGTTAAAAAAGCCGGAGCTCATGCTTATGCCGGACGCAAACAAAAAAAACGAACCCGTCGCACCCTATGGCAAACCAAATTGAATGCGGCCGTTCGACAATACGACTTGAGTTACAGCAAATTCATTGATCTGTTAAAGAAAAGTAAAATTGATTTGGATCGTAAAGTATTGGCTGATTTGGCGCAAAACGAACCCAAGGTATTTGAGAAAATCATCAAACAAATTACCAAATAAAGTTAAACAAAAAAAATCCGCCTGACTGGCGGATTTTTTTATATTATATATTTTTTACAATTATCCTCGTCCACCAAACATTTTCTTAAACCAACTAACTTTAGCCGGTTTTGACTTTTTCACTACTGGCTCTTCGCTCATAACTTCTTGTGTTTCACCACGCATTAATTCTTGATCAACCATTCGTGACTGATATTCCTTGTACATGGCGGCAAAATCCCGATCTTGCTTGGCAAACTTTTGAATCAAACGTAATTCTCGCGCCGAAGGATTAACCACATCAACTTGATAAATTTGTTCAATAGCTCGGATCAAATCTTCAGTTGAACGATCGACCAATTTAGCGGTCATTTCTTGTTGGGCTTTTTTCTTAGCTTCAGAATAAGATAATTCCGGATGTTCTTCCTGCATACGTTTAGCATCTTCCATGTTCATTGTAGCCTGTAATTTACTATCTCGTCGTAAAGGCTCACCCAAAGAAAAATCCATCAAATCCACGGCAGCTCGCAAATCTGCATCAAGTTGTACCGAAGCATCTCTTAAAAACTCCAAACGATCTTGAAAGGCCTCTTGGAGCATTGCTTGCTCTTCTTTTTTCATATAAACTCCCGGCACTCGTACGCCACTTTTTCGTACTCTGATTTTTCGCGATTTATCAATGGAATATTCATTACCATTATGATTTATCCACTCACCGGGTTTAGCCGTCCCATTCAATAAACGATGCAAAGCCACCGCTAAATCTTGGGCTTCCAATGCTTCACGTCGCAAATTTTTCTTTTCCAACACTTCATCTTGAGGCTTCATTAATTCCACTGCTCGTTGGCGGATTCCATATTGTCTAGTTAAATAATCAACCAACATGCTCTTAGAACTAAAATTCGGATCACTTAAAAGTTTTATAAATTTTGCTTGCTCTCTCATATTGATTAATGACCCGTCAGGACGAGTAATATCCTCCAAACTTCCAATGACTTCCGCGAGGCTACTTAAATTTTTAGCTCGCATTACTGAAGTTTCAATTGCCAAAGTATGATCTGCTTCTTGTTCTTTTTTATTTTCATGCGTTGCAATTTCTTTTTTCATTTGTCCGATAGCCATTGACTCTCGTTGCAACTCCAATGCTTTTTGCGTTCGCAAATCACTGGCTCGCAATAACACATCCCGATACGCTTCACCGTTCGTCAAAACATACTCTTGATATTTTTGTTCAAAACCTTTTTTATCCATTAAATATTGTAATTCATGGAAAATCCCTTGACCTTTCATTAATTGCGTTTTCAAGGTTTCCAACACTGAACCGGCCGTTGGTTTTACTTTCACCTCACCATTAGCCATAATTAAAAAATTTTTCGGAATGTCTTCCACAATCAGCGCAATTTGTTCCTCATACGAGGCAACACCATCAAAATCCTTTAATTTTTTCATTTGCTTTAATTGCGCAAACTTTTCTGCCAATTGGGAAAAAAGAAATTTCAGATTATCAACATCTTGACTCATCACCTCTTTGAATTCCCCCATCAATCGCATCGGGATTTCTCGTTTTTCCACCACTGGGGCTTTCTCCCGTTTTGCTTTTTTAGACTTAATGCTTTCCGGAATCACCGGAGCATTAATAGATTCTCGCATCACCATAAAATATAAGTTATTTTATATATATTCACCTAAATTAATATTAGCACAAAAACAAATAACCGACAAACAATCTTGTTATTTATATTAATCGAGGTACAATAAAAACAGATCGTTTATATATAATCAATAATTAAAAAAATTATGAAAAAATTTTTAATTGTACTAATCGGGATTTTAATAATTGGAGGGCTGACCTTTTCAACCAATGTTTTCGCCACCGACACTGAAACATCCGGTGCTAATCTACCCGGCTCTCTTGGTCTTTTTTGGCAAACAACAAAGGAAAACATTTCTTTATTATTTACCTTTGATCCTGAAACAAAAGCCGAAAAACAATTACTTTTTGCCGAGCAACGATTAAACTTAGCGGAAAAATTCGCGGCCCAAACTACCAACCCGCAATTACAAAATCGCGCACAACAAATGATCACTCGTTCCAATGATTTTTTGGACAAAATAAATAGTAAAGCTTCCACTTTAACTCAATTATCTCTGGAAAAACAAGAACGATTATCAGAAAGATTGCAAAACCATCAACAATTGAGAGAAAATTCTTTTGATCGATTGGAAAATCAGGTTGAACAAGAAACCGGTGATGTTATTCGTGAATTACGCGTTCAATCGCTAGAAAAAAGTCAGCGTTTAATCAATGCCCTTAACAATGAAAATTTGTCAGAAGAAACTCGTTTAAAATTAGAACAAATTCAAACCAGAATCCAAACCCATTTACAGGAAGTGCAAGAATATAATCAAACTCGAATGCAAATACGCGAGCAAATCCAAGCCGGGGAACCTCAAGCGCTTCAACAAATGGAAGCCTTGCAAACCCAACGCCGAATTCAAATTCAAAATCGCTTGCATACTGAAATTGACGAAGAAGAACTGACTCCCGACGAAACAGCTCAACCCCAAAATAATAATCAAGAACAAAAAAGACAAGGGTGGGATAATTGATATTAACATCGAAAATAAAACAGCCAATCGGCTGTTTTATTATTCTTTAACTTGACTAAATAAAAATTTTTGTTAAATTATCATCAGGAATAATCACCCGAGGTCTACAATGTGCGATCAGCCATATCTTGGTGAAATATTAGATAGACATCAAATACCTTGGAGAACTTGGGGCACAGATCAATCTCTGACCATTAACAATTTAGCCGAGCAATTGGATGCCGGTGAATGTGAATTACACTTTGGAGAAAACAACCAACTAATTCGCGTAGTTTTTGGTGTAACCATTATGATTTATTGCACTTATCAAGGTCAACGCTACCGCTTAATGGAAGAAAAACAAATTTTCCGCGATGGTCGTGTTCGTGAAAGAGGAAATACCGACTACAGCGTCGGTGAAAAAAAGAAACGCTGCGAAGCGCCAATTACCGCCGCGCGACGCGCCTTGGCCGAAGAACTGGGGATCACTCAATATTTTGATTTGAATTTTCGTTATGTGGAAGAAAGAGTCAAAGGTCCAACCGAATCAAAATCTTTCCCCGGCTTATTGACCGAGTTTGTCTCTCAACACTACACACTGGAATTACCTGTAAGATTTTTCAATCCTAATGGCTATATTGAAGTACAAATGGAAAAAAATTGTTACTTTATCTGGGTAAAAGAAAATTAATGATACAAGAAGTTAAAAAATTAACTTCTTTTTATTTTAGTAAATTTTTAAGCTTTGAAATTATTTTGTCTGTTTGTTTTTCACCGAGCTTAATCAATTCATCAAATCCAACGCCCAAGACATAATAGCGCCAATCTTCATAGCGATTTAATCCAGAAGGTGACAACAAAATGTCAGCCTGATTAACATTGTTCTTAATAATGGTTTGACGCATAATTTCAAACGCACGCCAAGCTACTTGACCGGCTTTAAATTGATTTTTTCCCAAACCATAACATTTGAAACAATTATCCAAATTCACCGCCAAAACCACATCCGCCCCCATTTGTTTGACTGTATAATCGGGAACTGGTTCAGTCAAAAACCCATCAACTAAATACTTCCCCTGATATTTCAATGGTTCAAACAAACCGGGAATTGACATTGATGCTCGCACCGCGGTGGCAATCAATCCATGATCAAAAACAAATGATTGACCGGCGCGTAAATCCGTAGTGATAATTTTCAATGGAATTTGGGTATCGGAAAATCGTTTATAACCGTATTTTTCTTTTAAATACTTAGTGATTTTTTCACCCTTGATTACTCCACCACCCCAATGCGGTTCAAAAATATTTTTGAATTTTTCCCAATTACCTTGAGTTAAAAAATTTTCCAATTTTTCGACATCTTGGAAAAGCGCAAAATGCGCTCCCACAATCGCACCAATACTGGTGCCGGCAAGATAATCAATAGAGATTTGATTTTTGACCAATGATTTAATCACTCCAATATGATACAACCCTTTGATAGCCCCCGAACCCAAAGCCAACCCTAATGTTTTTCTTTTTGCCATATTGTTATTTTTTGTTGTTATTTTTTTGCCACTCATTAATAATTTTTCTTACCAAAGCCGTGGCTTCGGGGAAATCTCCCAACCGGTTCACAAAATGACCATAAGAAATCATCTCGCCAAAAGTATCGGCAAACGCTTCTTCCGCCATTAATTCAAAAGACAAACCTTCCGACACATTACCACCTTGAACTTCCCTGACTCGTTGCTCAATTTCCGGATGATCCTTAATAAAATTTTTCCATGAAGTTTTAATTTTATCCGCGAACTTTGAATAAAGAACATGGCCAATCTCGTGCGCCAAATATTTTTCCGCCAAAGAGGATAAAAATCTTTTTGCTTGTTCAATATCTTTAAATCTTTGCTCTATTTGTTCTTTTTCCGCATAAACATTGGCCATATCAATCAATTTATCTTCTCTGATTTCCGGATACATAATAAAATCATGCGCAATGGTATAGACCAACCCGGGGAAAGAGTCATCCAAATTCAAACCTTTTCGTTGCGCTAACTTTCGTAAACGAAAAATTACACTGCCATCACCACGAAAAAACTTTGGCACTTCGGCATTCAACACTTCCATTACCTCAGAATCAGTCTTGAATTTTTGATAAAGTTTATTGCGCACTTCAAAAAATCGAAATAGCGGATGATTTTTATCCAAAATCAAAATCGGCAAATTGGATAAATCAAGACCCAATTCTTGCCCGATAGCCATTTTTATTTTGGTGACTCTATCAACATCAATGGGAGCAAAATAAGTAACCGGGGTTTCCCGAGAAGGGAAAATTGAACTTTTTTCTATCATATTTATAATTTTAGCAATTATTCGATTTGATGTAAATTTTCTTAAAAAAATACCTGTTGACAAAAAGAGATAAAAATGATTAAATAACTCTGCCTGTTTATAAAGAGGTCGTTCATGGATGCCGTGGAAGTAAAATCTTTAAAAAGCGCTGCTGATTTGCTAAACAAAGATTTAGCTGGTTGGCAAATAATGCCCTGTTATTATCTGGAACTGGAACATTCTTTGATGGGATCATTTCCGGCTATTCGTACCCAAGACAATGTTATTATTTTGGTAACAGACAAAGCTCTTTTGAAAAAAGTCTGGGATCGACTGCCTCCTCGTTCAGCTAGAATCAATAAACTACCAAAATGTTTAGTTCACGTTGAAACTGGAATAACTTTTTTGCTGGGAGGACAACACTTTGACTGGAGAAATCTCTACCCATTGAAAATTTTTTCCAGCACGGAAATTGATTGCCTAGATAATACTAATTGGAGACCTGGATTACGTCCATGTATCACTGATGAGGGAGAGATTTCAATCCCAAATTTTGATTCATAATTCACCCAATCATTCTTACAGTCTAAAAAATTAGACTGTTTTTATAAAATTTAATTTTGTAACAATCAAAAAAACACGAACAAGTCGTGTTTTTTTGCTAGCCATGAATCGATAGATAACGAAGTTATCAACTGATTCATGGCGGACCGGACGGGACTCGAACCCGCGATCTTCGCCGTGACAGGGCGATGTGTTAACCAGCTACACCACCGGTCCATAATTTTTTTTAATAATAGGATCAATAATTTTCTTCAGCAATAAATCAAAAAACAATAAGCTCAAAAAGATTATACTATCTGAAAATCCAGTAGTCAAGGGCATTTTTGTCATTTATAAACAAAAATCAAATTTAATTGACAAAATCAACTATTTATGCTAAAATTATGTGTTTCCTGATTCTTGTCAGGATTTTTGTCCTTTGACAAAAAACTCCGGGAGGAGCCAATGGAAAAAACCATTCTACCAATTGATTCTCATAAGCAAGAAATTATTCAAGCGGTTTTTGATCATCAAGTAGTGATTGTAGTTGGTGAAACCGGTTCCGGTAAAACTACACGATTGCCACAGTTTTTTGTTGATCTGCCCGGTCTCCCCTCTGACCATCATGTGGGAGTGGTAGAACCGCGCCGTAACGCTGCCGTCAGCACGGCCTTTCGTGTGGCCGAAGAACTGGATGAACCTGTTGGCGAAAAAATTTCCTATCAAGTTCGTTTTGATTCTAGGCGCTATGAAAATGAAGTAATTTGCTTCATGACCACCGGAATTATGATCAATGAACTACAAGATGATCCGGACTTGAATTACTACACTTTGATAATGGTTGATGAAGCCCATGAACGATCCATTGAAATTGATACCATCATGGCTTGTCTCAAGCAAATCATCGCCCGTGGTGAACGACCTGATCTGCGAGTCATTATTGCCTCGGCAACCATTGATGCTCAGAAGTTTTCTAATTATTTTAACGGTGCACCAATCATCAATGTTTCCGGACGAACTTTCCCGGTAGAAATTGAATATGATGGGCGGAACTATGATCCGCAACCTCAGTTTGATCCAGCCTATGGTGTCATGGCTCCAGAATATGTGGAAGTGATTGCAGAAAAGGTCGCGCAAATTCTCCAAGACAACCAAAAAAGTGGCGATATCCAGATTTTTGTACCTGGGATGGCGGAAATTGAATGGGTGGAAAAAGCCCTCAATGCTCTGCCCCTACCAAAAATCGAAATCCACCGCTTGCATGGTGATGTGTCTTTGGAAGAACAGTTGGCTGCCTTGCAACCCAGTGAAGAACGAAAGATTATCATCAGTACTAATATTGGTGAAACTTCTTTGACACCCCCGCGAGTTGAACACATTATTGATTCAGGCTTTGTTAAACAAACAGAAATTGACGAGGAAACTGGCATTAATTCTCTGCGAATTGTGGAACATTCCCAAGCCGGATGCAATCAACGTGCCGGTCGAGCTGGCCGAGTTAAACCCGGTACCTGCTATCGACTGTTTACTGAGCGTAACTTCAAGTCACGCCAGAAATTCACCATCCCGGAAATTCAGCGAATGACGTTAGAAAACGCTTTGCTGAAAATCTTGGGAATTGGAATTGAGAATCTTGAGAGCTTTCCTTTGCTCGACGCTCCGGATAGCACTATCATTAATCAAGCACTCTCTAAATTACAACGACTGGGAGCCATTGATAGTCAACAAAAAATGGTAATGTGCACACACATATTGCACTTTTGAGCTAAAATAAGGGCATATGAAA
>CAYPSS010000009.1:0-26383 GCA_964413735.1 uncultured Gammaproteobacteria bacterium | reverse complement strand
CTTAACTCCTAATGAGGCGTTAGAAAAAGTGCAATATGTCCGTGCCTAAAACAAATCAATGCTCATAACTTTATTGCTAAAATATAATAATTAATGTAAAATGTAGGCATCTTTTAAATAATTAATTGCAATATGGCAAAAATCAATGAACAAAACAAAGTTCGTCTTTGGTTGGCAGTTATTTTGGTAGTGGTGCTAATTATGGGTGTTTTGGATTATACAACACCTTTTAATCGTGGTATTAATTGGTTTAATGAAAAAACGGGTTTGAAAATTCCCCAAATTATGGATAAACCATATCATTTGGGTCTTGATTTACAGGGTGGTACGCATTTGGTTTATGAAGCGGATACCACAAACATTGAATCCGGTGAAGAGGGCACAGCTATTGAAGGGGTTCGTGATGTCATCGAACGACGTGTCAATGCCCTTGGTGTGGCTGAACCGATTATTCAGACCAATGAATCAAATGGTAAGTGGCGAGTGATTGTGGAATTAGCCGGTGTAAAAGATGTTAATGAAGCCATTGAAATGATTGGAGAAACACCACTGCTTGAATTTAAAGAAGAAAATAATATTCCTCCGCGCGAATTAACCAAAGAAGAAAAAGCGGATTTGAATAATTACAATAAACAAGCACAAACTACGGCTAAGAATTTGTTGAAACAAGCGTTAGCCGGCGAGGATTTTGCACAGTTGGCAAAAAATAATTCCGCCGATATTTATACGGCCGGTAAAGGTGGGGATTTGGGTTTTATTGCGGAAAACAATGCTGATTATCAAGCGCTTTATCAAGAAATTGCCACCGCCGATTTAACTAATGGAGAAGTTTATTCACAGCTGATTGAAACTGATGAAGGATATAATATCGTTAAATTTCTTGAAGCTAAAGATGGAGTGGAACAAGTTCGCGCCCATCATTTGTTGATTTGTTATAATGGCGCGACCGGTTGTACTTCGGATTTATCCAAAGAAGATGCTTTAACAAAAATCAATGAATTACGAACTCAAGCGACCGCGAAAAACTTTGTTGATTTGGTCAAGAAAAATTCGACCGAACCCGGAGCGGAAACATCAGCCGGTGACCTGGGATATTTTAGTCGGGGCATGATGGTTGAATCATTTGAAACCGCGGTTTTCAATATGAACGTTGGCGATATTTCACAAGTGGTGGAAACCGAGTTTGGTTATCATCTAATTTTGAAAGACGATCAAAAAATTTCCAAGGAATATAATTTGGCGCGAATTTTAATTGATACAAAAAAAGAAACCGATATTTTGCCTCCCAGTGATCCGTGGATGAATACCGGATTAACCGGCAAACAGTTGAAAAAATCATGGGTGTCTTTTGATCCGCAAACCAATATTCCTTATGTGAGTATTGAATTCAATGATGAAGGAACAAAATTGTTTGCGGAAATTACCGAGCGAAATATTGGTAAACCGGTGGCTATTTATTTAGACGGTGAGCCGATCAGCATCCCGACGGTTAATGAAACAATTCGCGAAGGTCAAGCGCAAATTACCGGTAGCTTTAATGTGGTGGAAGCGAGAACCTTGGCGCAAAGATTGAATGCCGGAGCTTTGCCTGTTCCGATTTCTTTGGTATCTCAGCAAACAATCGGAGCGTCTCTAGGTAGTGATTCATTACAAAGAAGTTTAATGGCCGGTTTATATGGATTACTGGCAATTTTAGTTTTTATGATTGTTTATTATCGATTACCGGGATTAATCGCTTCACTAGCTTTAATAATGTACTCAGTCATAATTTTATTCATGTTTAAAATGATTCCTGTTACCATGACATTGTCGGGAATCGCCGGGTTTATTTTATCAATCGGTATGGCAGTTGATGCTAATGTGTTGATTTTTGAACGATTACGAGAAGAGTTGCGTGCTGGTAAGACATTGGGATTGGCGATTGATGAAGGTTTTCGTCGGGCCTGGAGTTCTATTCGTGATGGGAATTTATCTACATTAATTACTTGTTTTATCTTGATGTGGTTTGGGACCAGTATGATTAAAGGTTTTGCGATTACTTTAAGCATCGGTGTGCTTGTCAGTATGTTTTCTGCGATTGTCGTCACTCGTTTGGTTTTGAAGGTATTCCTTAATAATAAGAAAATTGAAAATTATCATTTCCTTTTGGGAATTAAAAAGAAATAATTCAATATTTATGATAAAACAATTAAGTATAATTCCGCACATGCGAATTTGGCTCACAGTTTCCGGAATCCTGGTGGTTGTTAGTTTGATTTTCTTAAGTATTTGGGGCTTAAAACCGGGGATTGATTTTACTGGTGGTAGTTTACTGGAAGTTCGATTTCAAGAAACCATTCCGTCCCAAAATGATTTTAAATCAGTGTTGGATGAATTAAATTTAGATGGTGGCGTAATTGTTCAAGCCACGGAAGGCAATGGTTATTTGATTAAATTCAAATCAACTGATGAAGACGTACATCAACAAATTATCAGTCATTTGGAAAATAAGTATAATACAGAAGCTTTACCGAAAAATATTACCGAAGATCGTTATGAATCCATTGGCTCCACCATGGGCAAGGAAATGCGAGAAAAAGCGGTTTATTCCATAATTTTTGTGATTATTGCCATTATTTTGTTTATTGCTTATGCTTTCCGCAAAGTTTCTTGGCCGATAAAATCATGGAAATATGGAGTGGTAGCAGTGGTTGCTTTAATTCATGATGTGATTTTAACTTTAGGTTTATTTGCGATTTTAGGTAAATTTTTAAATGTGGAAATTGATTTGCCGTTTGTGGCCGCTTTATTAACAATTTTGGGCTATTCGGTGAATGATACAATCGTTATTTTTGATCGTATTCGAGAAAATTTGGTCAGAAAATCACGTGAGGATTTCAAGGAAATCGTGAATATCAGTATTAATGAAACATTATCACGTTCCATTAACACCATGTTGACCACTTTGCTGGCATTATTGGCTGTGTTTTTCTTCGGTGGGGTAACCATAAAATTCTTTATTTTAGCCTTAATCTTCGGTATTTTCTTTGGTACATATTCATCAATCTTTATTGCCAGTCCACTGCTGGTGCTCTGGGAAAAGTATTCTCACAAAAAATAAAGTATATTAACAAAAAATCGGCTATTCAAGAAAGGCCGGTTTTTTATTTCCCGCCCTTGACAAATTTATAAAATAGTATAAAATAATAACAGATTGTTCTCTTGACATTACCTTGGAAAGGTGATGTATTTACTTAATCAATATTAACAAAAAAAGCGCGCTTGTCGGTTTTTAGCTCATAATTTATGGAAAACAGTACCAAAAAATTTTATGAAATGTTCGGTTCCTTGTTAAAGGAATTGACTGATCGTGAACAAGAAGTGTTGAAAAAACGCTATCAATTGTATTTGGAAGTGCCGGCAAAACATACTTTGAAGCAAATTGGCGATACTTATAACATTACTCGTGAGCGCGTGCGTCAAATTGAACGCGAGGCCATTAACAAAATCAGCAAACAAGCCAAGCTGGAAAAGTATCAAAATCAACTTAACGAAATTTCACAAGACTTAACTGCTTTTTTGGAAAAACGCGGCGGTGTTTCCACTGAAAAAAGATTGATGGAAAATCATTTGGCTACCACTTATGATTTGGGTGAATTGCATCCGAATGCCTTTAATTTTGTCGCGGATTTTTTACTGGGTGATTTGAAACACCAAACGGAAAATGATGAACATTATTCTCATTGGCATTTGAATGATTTGCCTTATCAAAATGTTCAAAAATTAATTGATGAGGTTTATCGTCATTTGAGCGACAAAAAGGTGGCCGTGGAAGAAGAAGTTTTGATGCAAGATATTAAAAATGAAATTTTCAATCAAATTAATGATGGTTATTTGCAAGCTTTGATGTTAAAGCATTCTGATTTATCTTTAGATCAAATGATTTTGTCATATTTGGAAATTACCAAGAAAATTGAAAAAAACATTCTCGGGCTTTGGGGGCTGGCCGATTGGGCGGATATTCGTCCGAAGAAATTGGGTGATAAAATCAATTTGGTTTTTCAAAAGGAAAAGCAACCGCTTCATTTTCGTGAAGTGGCTGATCGAATTAATCAATCCGGTTTTGATGGTAAAAAGATTTGCGCGGCAACCGTGCATAATGAATTGATTGCCAACCAAGGTTATGTACTCATTGGGCGTGGGATTTACGCCAAACAAGATTGGGGCTATACATCAGGAACAGTAACTGATATCATTGTCAGTATTTTGAATCAATATAATAAACCCATGACTAAGGAAGAAATTTATCAAGAAGTTTTGAAACAACGACAAGTTAACCCTTCCACCATTTACTTATCTCTTATCAACAAAAATAAATTTCGTAAGGATAATAACGGTTTTTTCTTAGTATAATTTAATCTATATATAATGAAACTCAGGCATTGCACTGGGTTTTATTTTTGCTATAATATAGAGGTAATTTAATTAGTAAATTAAACATTTATGTTTGAACAACCACCAAAAGCAGATGAACAACAAGGCAATGAATCAAAGGAGAACTTAAAACAGCTTGGTGAAGATGATATGGGGATCAAAGTTTCTGGAGAAAAATCGCATGAACTGGATCTAACAGGTGTTCACGTTCCAGAATTTATAAATCGGGACAATTTTGACGAAGTTTCTGGAGAAAAATCGCATGAACTGGATCTAACAGGTGTTCACGCTCCAGAATTTATAAATTGGGACAATTTTGACGAAGTTTCTGGTGCTCAAAAGATTGACGGTCAAATTGTTTTTCCAGCAAAAAAAGATGGGGTTTGGAAAATTTATGATCAAAATATAAGACCGCTTAGTGATGAAAAATATTTTGTGGAAGAGAAAGATGGACAGCCACATATTGTGACAAGGACACTAGATAATTTAGAAAATTCATAATTTCTGGAAGATATTAACAACAAAACTCAGGCATTTTGCACTGGGTTTTGTTTTTTTGCTATAATATAAGAGTAATTTAATTAATTAATCAAAACATTTATGTTTGAACAGCCTCCACAAGAAGATGGGTCTAAAAAAGGACAATTAAATAATATTGTTAAAAAGATAGACGATCTTAATTTTCCAGAAAAAGATTTAAACCCATTAGATCTTGAGAATCCAAGAATAAAAGAAAAAAAACTTAATTTAGAAAAAATTGATATTTTATCAGAACCCGAAATACCGGAAGGTGATGAGAGTAAAGGTTAATCTGAAAATTAATAGATGAAATTAAGAAAATCAATTGTACAATAATAAAAATTACAACAAAACTCAGGCATTGCACTGGGTTTTATTTTTGCTATAATATAGAGGTAATTTAATTAATAAATTAAACATTTATGTTTGAACAACCACCAAAAGGTGATGAACAACCAGGCGATGAATCAAAGAAAAATTTAGAAAGCCCTTTGATTGAACTGAAAAATGATTTAAAGACTCCTATAATTAAAAAAACAGACAAACTTGTATTCCCTAAAAAAATTAGTGGATCATGGGGGTTAGAAAATGCAACCCCATTTAATGGTACTTTCCCAGAATCCTTATTGCCTCCTGAACAAAGGATAACGGAACTTCAAGAGAAAAAAGAACAAACAGGTGGGTTGTCTCCAAAAGAACAAGCAGAACTTGATAGATTAATAGCAGAAAAAGAATAATTTTTATTAATATTAACAATAAAACTCGGGCTTGTACACCGAGTTTTATTGTTGGGACTAAATATTTAACAATATTATTTGATTTGTGGTATAATTAAGCCATGTAAAATGATCGATCATATCATAATTTTTAGTGTATGGAATTACCTTTTCAAATTGTGTTTGATTTTAGTTGGATCGCTAATTTGGGCAATAAACCTTTTTATTATTTATTGTGGTATTTTTTTGTTAAAGGAGGTTGGATAATGATCACCATGGTGGTTTTGTGGGGAATGTATGAAATTTTCTTGTTTACTCGTCAAAATGCTTTTGCCAAAAAAGTAAAGTATGTTTTTCTGGCCATTGATATACCACGCCAAAACTTACAATCACCCAAAGCCGTGGAAAATATTTTTTCCACTTTAGCCGGAGCACATATGCCTTTGGAATGGGAGGAAAAGTTGTTTGAAGGTTCTTTTCAACTTGGATTTTCTTTGGAAATAATTGCTATTGATGGATATGTACAATATATTATTCGTACTCCGATACAATGGCGTGATTTAGTGGAATCGGCTATATATTCACAATATCCGGATGCGGAAATCACCGAAGTGGAGGATTATGCCAAGCAATACAAAGACATTGTTTTCCCAAATGATGAATATAAGATTTGGGGGGCGGATTTGGTTTTATATAATAAGGAATATTTCCCGATTCGGACATATCCGGAATTTGAAGATGCCATGAATAAAGATATTAAAGATCCTTTGACCACATTATTGGAAGTGATGAATAAAATGAAAACCGGAGAACAATTTTGGTATCAAATTTTGGTTTATCCAACGGATACTTCTTGGACCAAGTCAGGAACCAACGCCATAAAAAAATTAGTGGGGCAACCGGTAGAAGAGACGAAAAACTTTATGGACAAAATTGATTCGGCGGTTACGGCGCCATTGGGTTGGCTTAGTGAAGCGGCTGATCAATTGGTTGGTTTTGGTCAACCGGCCAAACCGGAAAAAAAACAAGAACGCTTACCTTTTTTACCACCAATGGAACAGGATAAAGTGAAAGCGATTACCAGAAAGATCGCAAAAATCGGATTTTATTGCAAAGCGAGAATTGTTTATTTTGGCAAAGCTGAAGTTTTTAATAAAGGATTGGGTGTTTCCGGAACATTCGGAGCCATTAAACAATTTTCGGATTTAAATTTAAATGGATTTAAGCCGGATAAAAATAAAACTCAGGCACGTTGGCCGTTTTTCAAGGAAAGTCGCATGAGTGTTAAACAAAATAACATTTTACATGCGTATATTGCGCGAAGTCCCGAAACAGCCAGTAAACGATATATTTTAAATATTGAAGAGCTAGCGACGCTCTATCATTTCCCATATTTTGAAACCAAAGGTCCGCGTATGAAGCGTATTGAAAGTAAGAAGATGATGGCGCCGGAAACTTTACCAACTGTTGGTGGTATTGGCTTACCAATTGTTTCTAGTAAAGCCATGAAGGATAAATTTGCTGTTAATAAAACGCCGGTGGTTGATTATGATGATGATTACTTTGAAAAGCGATTTGCTAAGGATAAAACCGGTGAAGCGGATAAAAAAAGAAAACAAGAAGTTTTAGAGAAAATGCAATCGGCCGGTATTTCAATTAAGGCGGGTTCAAGCTTGGTGGAGGATCAAATGTCAGATGATGATCACGACTGGGAACAAAAATTTGTTAAAAAAGATCAGGATTTTAATTTACCTGACAATAAAAATTTGGAAGATGAAGAAAATGATGAAACCATTGATCGTTTACCTCCTAAACCGCCAACCAATTTACCTTATGTTTAATAATCAATATGCCTAATATAAATAATAATGATGACATTACTCCATTTGCCAAAACCGATTTTCGCGGTGGCGGGCAAGTTTTTGGTATTCGTCGCGATGATCGTCGTCGTCACATGTACATTATCGGTAAAACCGGTGTGGGTAAATCAACTTTGATTGAAAACTTGGTATCCAATGATATTTTGGCCGGGCACGGTTTGGCGTTGCTTGATCCGCATGGTGATTCAGTGGAATTGATTATGCGATCCATTCCACCAAATCGCGTAAATGATGTGGTGTATATTAATCCGGCGGATTTGGATTTCCCGGTGGCTTTTAATGTTTTGGAAAAAGTGGAGCCTAAATATCGTCATTTGGTCGCCTCCGGCATTGTGGGGGTATTTAAAAAGTTGTGGGCTGACAGCTGGGGCCCACGTCTGGAATATTTACTTCGTAATGCAATATTGGCGTTACTTGATTATCCGGATAGTACTCTATTGGGCGTTAATCGTTTATTGATTGATAAGGACTATCGCAAAAAAGTATTGCAAAAAGTAAAAGATCCGGTCGTAAAATCTTTTTGGGAGGACGAATTCAGTAAGTATAATCAAGCGTTTATGGTAGAGGCCATTGCTCCGATTCAGAATAAAGTCGGACAATTTTTATCTACCGCCTTGATTCGAAATATTGTTGGTCAGGTGAAATCCACGATTGATATGCGTAAATTCATGGATGAGGGGAAAATTGTTTTGGTTAATTTATCTAAAGGGAGAATCGGTGAAGATGCTTCGGCCATGCTTGGGGCCATGATTATTACCAAAATTCAACTCGCTGCCATGAGTCGCGTGGATACGCCGGAATCGGAAAGACGAGATTTCTATCTTTATGTTGACGAATTCCAAAATTTTGCCACCGAGGCTTTTGCCAATATTTTGTCTGAAGCGCGAAAATATAAATTAAATTTGATTATTGCGCATCAATATATTGAACAGCTTGATGAAAAGGTGGCAGCGGCGATTTTCGGTAATGTGGGCACTTTGATCACCTTTCGAGTGGGAGCGGCGGATGCGGAGAGTTTGGTTAAGGAATATGAACCTTTTTTTACTGAAGAAGATTTGGTTAACATCCCGAAATTTCGCTTTTATTTGAAATTAATGATTAATGGAGTGGCCTCTGATCCTTTTAGTGCCATTGGTTTACCGCCGATTTCCATTGATTATCAAACGGAAGAAAAGGTGATCCAAGCATCACGCGAGCGTTATGGTCGTTCACGAGAAATGGTGGAAGACAAAATTGCGCGCTGGGCCGGCGTGGAAACCGAGGAAATGTTGGAACGTATGGAGCGCGATTTATTGGCCAAAAAACAAAAAGCAATATTAAATAAACGAATTGATTTTTTATCCAGTTATAATGGAACGCAATTATCAGATGAACAAGTGGATGAGGAATTACGGGCCTTGGAAGAACGTAAAAAACAAAAATCAGAAGACACGGAAATTGAAGAACCGGAAGAACAATCAACCGGACCAGTTGAAGAATACATTATGCCTTGTGATGCTTGTGGAAAAAAAACAAAAATAAATTTCAAACCAGATGGTTCACGTCCGGTATTTTGCAAAGAATGTTTGAAAGAATATCGTCGCCAACAAGCCAAGGCTACGGATCGTGAAAAATATCAAGAAGAATTGAGAAAACAAGGGAAAAAACCGATTTTACTATCAAATACCCAAATTGATGCTCGTAGTGTAGCGGCGGCTCAAGGTGTTAATCGTCCGATAAATAAATTCGCCCCACCACAATCATCAGTTTCGAAAACCTATTCTCGTCCCGTGGAAAAACCGCTGGCGAAATCTGATAATAGCCAAGTGGTTGAAGAAATTTCTTTGTCTCAAGGTTTGGCTAATAAAGTTCAGTATTTTAGTGGTAAAAAACCGAATAATTTTTCCGATGATATTATGAAAAATTATCAATCATTGCTTGATCCAAAAAACTCAAATCATGACACAACTGAAGATGAGACGGAATAAAAATTAATTTATGAAAATGATGCGATTGCAAAAATTTTTGGCAGAAAATGGGGTGGCTTCCAGACGAAAAGCCGAAGAATATATTAAACAGGGCCGGGTGAAGGTAAATAATAAAAAAGTTCAAGAAATGGGTTATAAGGTTAGTGGCCAAGATAAGGTATTTTTTGATAATCAGCCGGTTGTTTCAAGGCAACGAGAATATCAATATTTACTTTTAAATAAACCAACAGGATATTTATCAACTGTTAAAGTCGGTCGTGAAATCGGACCGACCGTTATGGAGTTATTACCAAAAGAAAAGCGTTTGTATCCGGTTGGTCGATTGGATAAAAATACTTCTGGTTTGATGATTTTTACTGATGATGGTGATTTGGCGCTTCGACTGACACACCCTCGTTTTGCCAAAGAGAAAGAATATGAAGTAGAGGTGAAAAATCCAATTAATCAAGATTTTTTGCGTAAGATGGCAAATGGTGTGATGATTGACGGTCAATTGACGTTGCCGGCCAGATTAAAAAAAATAAATTCAACAAAATTTAAAATTATTATCACTCAAGGCAGGAAAAGGCAAATTCGCCTGATGTGTCGTGCCTTGGGCAATCAGGTAATCAAGCTCAAACGTCTGCGCATTAATAAAATAACTTTGGGAAACTTGCCCGAAGGACGATGGCGTGAATTATCACCGGCGGAAATCGCCAGTTTGAAAAAATGACAACCAAACAAAAAACAAAAATAAAACTGCGAGATTTTTTGGATTTGTACCGAAAAATTTTGTTATTAGTCAAACAGTATCGTAAATATTTGTATGCAGGTTTGGTTTTTATTGCTTTGACGGAAATTGTCGGATTGGGTGCTCAATATTTCTTGAAAGGGATTATTGATAATTTGCTCCATATTTCCGAGCCCGGTGTTTTGACCACGATTATCAAATTATCCTCTTTAATGATCGGAAGTTATGTGATTTTGAGCATCTTTGAATATTTCGAAACCACTATCGCGGTGCGCGGTGAAATTAAAATATCGCACCATTTGTATTTGCTCATTTACCAAAAGTTGATTGATCTGTCACTTGGTTATCATGAAAAGGAAAATACCGGCGCCAAGCTCAGTAAAATAGAACATGGGATTAACAAGGTGCAATATTTGATGGAAGCGACTTTATGGCATTTGATACCACCGTTGATTAAAATAGTCACCAGTTTCGGTTTTCTAATGTTGATTGATTATCGTATGGCTATTTCTTTTTTGGTGATTATCCCGTTGTTTGTTTGGGTGACTTTTAGTTTGAATAATCGTATTTCCCCAATTCATAAGAAAATCAGAAAAGGGATTGATAATGTTTACGGCAAACTCGGTCAATCGATTTATAATATTAAAACCGTTCAAAGTTTTGTACAGGAAAAAAGAGAAATCAATACTGCCAAACGGGGGATTGTCAATATAATTGCCAATCAATTTCAATTTGTAAAAATATTGTTTTCCTTTGATTTTCTGCGTTTTAATTTAATTACTTTGGGAAATTTATTGGTAATTGTGCTTGGAGTTTATTTGGGCTATCGTGGTGAAATTACGGCCGGTGAATTGGTGGTTTTTATTAATGTGGCCAATAATGTATATTATTCGCTTTATGGTTTGACGCGCGTGGTGGATAATGTGGTGGAAGCAAAAGTGGGGATAGAAAGAATGTTCAAGATTTTGGAGGCTAAAGAAACAATAATTGAAAACAAAAATGCGCAAAAAATTGATCTGCTAGGTAAAATTGAGTTTCAAAACGTATGTTTTGATTATGGTGAAGGATCGATTTTAAAAAATGTTAATTTAGCCATTAATCCCGGGCAGACCATTGCTTTGGTCGGTCCTTCCGGAGGTGGGAAAACTACGGTGGCTAAACTGTTATATCGATTTTTTGATGTTAAATCAGGTGCCATTAAGATTGATGGAGTAGATATTCGTGAGCTTGATTTGGAGCATTATCGCACGCAACTGGGAATTGTTACTCAGGATATTGATATTTTTAATGATACGGTGGCGCGTAATATCGCATATGGAAAACCGGACGCTAATTTAACTCAAATCAAAAAAGCGGCCCAAATGGCTAATGCCGCTGAATTTATCGAAAAGTTAAAGAAAAAATATCAAACCATAGTGGGGGAACGAGGGGTGAAATTGTCCGGCGGACAACGACAACGAATCGGTATTGCGCGGGCGTTGTTAATGAATCCCAAGATATTGATTTTTGATGAAGCGACCAGTTCGCTTGATGCCAATAGTGAAAAGGTAATTCAAGACGCCATTAAGAAAATCATTAAAAATCGGACTACGGTTATTATTGCGCATCGATTATCCACCATCAAAAATGCTGATAAAATTTATGTGATTGACAAAGGACAAATTATGGAATCGGGTACTCATGAACAGTTAATAAAAAAGAGTGGTTTATATAAAAAATTAATTGAATTGCAAATTAGCGCGTATGAAAATTAAAAAAATATTTTTTGCGACAACATTTATTTTTTTGTGGCCATTATTCGGTCAAGCGCAAATTACCACAGAAAATTTCGGTCAAATCAACCAGTATGATGTTGTTTATGAAATACGGGAAAATTCCGAAATAAATGTTTGGGAACAAATTAGAATCGATTATTTCACTCCTAAACATGGGATTGTAAAAACTATTCCACTTTTATACCAAACCGACCAAGGGTTAAGTTATAAATTAAGGATCGATTGGAAACAAGCAACTGATGAACAAGGAAAATTATATGAAACCAGTAAAAATCAAGCAAGCAATGCCACGACATTAAAAGTTGGTAGCGCGGAAAAAACTTTAATGGGAGAGACGGTATTTAACCTGAAATATGATGTTAAACATGCAGTAAGATATTTTAATGATCATGATGAATTTTATTGGAATGTTTTGGGAGATTGGGATATGCCGGTGAAACAAGCGACCGCGACAGTAATTTTCCCCCGGAAGATTAATGAAAATGATTTGAAATTTATTTGTTTTACCGGTGTTTATGGTTCAAATGAACAAAAGTGCGAATATCAAATTTTAGATGAAAAAACCGTTAAATTCCGTACCAATGTTATTTTGGGAAATATCAATAATGAAAAACATGATTTGACGATTGCCGTTTGGTTACCGAAAGGCATTGTTAATGAACCAACCAAAACTGCCGGTTTTTTGACTTTATTGTTTGATAATGGATTTTTATTATTACCGGTAGCGGTTTTTCTTTTAATGTATTTTTTATGGCGCAAATATGGTGATGATCCGGATTTACCGGCGATTGTCCCTCAGTATGAAGAAGATCCGCGATTAACACCTTTGCTTTCTGAAGCCATGGAAAAAAATAGCTTAATCAAACAAAGACCATCGATTGGGGCGGAAATCGTTTGGTTGGCAATTAATGGTTATTTGCGTTTGGAAGATGTAATAGATGAACAGACTCAAGAAATTTTGGATTATCGTTTGATTAAGTTGAAACCATCTGATCTAGGTTTGCTTGATTATCAAGCAACTTTACTGGACCAATTGTTTGGTGAGCAAGATCAAGTGGAATTAAAACAATTAAAAAATAAGTTTTATCAACCATTAAATACGGTAAAACGACAATTGTCCGGTCAAATTAAAAAATATTATGATTTGGGGCCAAATGCTAAAATTTGGTTTTTTCTTTTGGGTCTGTTTATTTTAATTGGATTGTGGATATTGGGGACCGGTTTTTGGCGTTATGACTTGGTATTCGCCGGATTTGTATCAGGGGTAATTATTATGGTTTTTGCCTTATTTATGCCAAAAAAGAATAAGGAAGGACAAGAATTGGAGTGGGAAATCAAAGGATTAAAGCAATATATTGAAGTGGCAGAAAAGTATCGCGCGGATTTTTATGCCGAGCAAAATATGTTTGAGAAAATTTTGCCTTATGCCATGGTTTTTGGTTTGGTGGATAAATGGGCAAAAGAATTTTCCGATATCGTGAAAGAACCTCCGGAATGGTATCGTACCGATCAAGCTTTTAATATTAATTTATTTGCTTCAACAATAAATAATTTTAGTCATCATGTTCGCGCAGTATCAAATCCACCTGTTTCCAGTTCAGGTAATGGGATTGGACATTCCGGATCGAGTGGTTTTAGCGGGGGGTTTTCCGGTGGCGGATTTGGTGGCGGAACCGGCCGGAGCTGGTAAAAATATATGAAAATTAAATTTTGCGGTGCCAATAAAAATGTTACCGGATCACGTCATTTGTTAGAAATCAATGGCCAAAAAGTTTTGTTGGATTGCGGTTTGGCTCAAGGCGGTTCTTCGGAAGAAAATTATTTAGCCAATAGTGAACTTTTATTTGATCCGCAAGAAATTGATTATGTGGTTTTGTCGCATGCGCACATGGATCATTCCGGTAATATTCCCACTTTGATAAAACAAGGATTTAAGGGGCCGATTCATTGTACCAATCCAACCATTGAATTGTGCGATGTGATGTTTGCTGATTCGGCCAACATTCAAAAGCAAGACGCCTTATTTCTCAAAAGGCATTTTAATGATACGGGCAAGGAAATTGAACCGCTTTATACTCTGGCCGATGCGAAAAAAGCTTTGAAACTATTTATTGGACATGAATATAATGAATCGTTTGAGATTTTCCCCGGGGTTAAGGTAACATTTTATGATGCCGGTCATGTTTTCGGTTCCGCTCAAGTATATTTGGAAATAAAAGAAGGTGAGCATTTTTATCGTTTGGCTTTTACCGGTGATTATGGTCGTCGCTTTATGCCGATTTTGAATGATCCTTATCAAATACCAGCAGCGGATATTTTAATCACTGAAAGTACTTATGCCAGTCATATTCATGATTCATTTCAATATGTTTTTGAAGAATTGGAATGGATTGTCAATGATGTGGTGGCGCGTGGTGGCAAAATAATTGTGCCGGGATTTTCTTTGGAACGAACTCAAGAGTTGGTTTATGTGCTTCATAAATTGTATTTGGAAAAAAGAATTCCGGAAATCCCGATTTTTGTTGATAGTCCTTTGTCTACGAAAATTTCCAAGGTTTTTATCAAGCATACCAATTATTATGATGATGAATCGTTTCGTGATTTTCTGGGTCAAGCGAAAAGTCCGTTTGCCTTTGATAAATTGCGGTACATTACTTCCAAGGAAGATTCACAAAAATTAAATACCTACGATAAATCTTGTATTATAATTTCCGCTTCCGGGATGTGTACAGCCGGACGAATTTTACATCATCTGAAGTTTAATGTTTCCAACCCTAAAAACCTGATTTTGGTAATTGGATTTATGGCCAAAGGAACTTTGGGGCGTAGAATTGTGGAGCAAAAAAGACGGGTAAAAATATTTAATGAATATTATGACTTGAAAGCTGATGTGGTCGCTCTAAATGAATTTTCCGCTCATGGCGATAAATTGGAGTTGCTTGACAATATTAAAAAAATGTCCGGTTTGCGACAAATTTTTGTGGTGCATGGTGAAGAATTGGAGTCTGAGGTAATGCGTGACAACATATATAATATTTTGAAGTTTAAGGGGCGCGTGGATGTGCCAGATTTGGGGGAAGAATATATAATTAATGGAACAAATATTGAAAGTCGTTTGACCGGTAAAAAAGATCGTTATTTGGAATTGCTGGAAGAACGGGAGAGGTATCAGGATTGAGTTTTGACTTTGATTTGCTAATCAAATATAATTTTGCTAAAATAATTAGACAATTAATAAATATTGCCCTAAGATTTTCCTACAAAGTGACAGTTTGTTCGATTATCCAAGGTGAAAAATAAATATGGAAGAAAACAACAAAGGGGGGAAAATGAACTTTTGGCTGGGATTTTTTGCCGGCCTAGCGGTGGTCAGTTTGATTGGATTTTCAATCATGCTGGGAATGTTCTTGAAAGGTGAATCAACAGAGGCGGGGACAAAAGTTGTTCCGACCGTAGATAATACTCAAACAGGTAATGAACAACAAGTTGTGCCAGTGCGAGCAATCGGTGAAGATGAATATGTTCTTGGTGATCGGAAGGCCAAAGTGCAAATTATAGTTTACGATGATTTTGAATGCCCTTATTGTTTGCGACATAATGATACCATGAAACAAATTCGTTCCACCTATGGTGATAAAGTGGCGATTACTTATCGACATTTTCCTTTGAGTTTCCATGAAAACGCTCAGAAAGCGGCGGAAGCAGCGGAATGTGCCGGTGAACAAGGTAAATTCTTTGAAATGATTGAAAAATTGTTTGTGGCTAATGAAAATGGCACAATGGGAGTGGCTCAATTTAAGAGCGATGCGGTTGCTTTGAAATTAAACGCTTCCAAGTTTAATGAATGTTTGGATAGTGGTAAATATGCGCAATTGATTAATGCGCAAATGGAAGAAGGTTTTACTTTCGGGGTAAGTGGTACGCCTGGAACCTTTGTTAATGGACAATTGGTGAGTGGGGCAGTACCGTTTGCTCAATTCCAAGCTGCAATTGATAGTATTTTAGCTCAATAATTGTACTGTAATATATAAACAAACCGCCCTAGGGCGGTTTGTTTTATAGTAGATATTTCTTGACATTTAAGTGATTATTTGCTATATTTATTTGTTCAAGCGGCTCCTTCCCCTAATAACAGGAGGTTGGAATGAAGGCGATTCTTACTCTGATTTTTATCATACAGGCACCAATATTCTATATTTTACTGTGGGTAAACTCGGACTTTGATACAGCATATAATAAGTTCGAAGAAATTGTTGATTTGATCTTGAAATAGTATTTAATAACGTTGGCTAAAAGCTAACGTTTTTTCATTCTTAAAATAATGGTTACATTACTAACCATTGAAATAAAATAAAAATTTGCTATAATGTATTTTGTTATCTTACCTTATGGAGAGTTTGCCCCAAACCAGAAGCTTTGCTTCGGTTTAGGGCAAGCATAGTTGGTTTATTTTCTTTTAATCATGGAGAGTTCGCCCCAAACCAGAAGTTTCGCTTCGGTTTAGGGCAAGCATAGTTGGTCTATTTTCTTTTATGGAGAGTTCGCCCCAAACCAGAAGCTTCGCTTCGGTTTAGGGCAAGCATAGTTGGTCTACTTTCATTTATGGAGAGTTCGCCCCAAACCAGAAGTTTCGCTTCGGTTTAGGGCAAGCATAGTTGGTCTATTTTCTTTTATGGAGAGTTCGCATAGTTGGTCTAGTGCGCACGCTTGGAAAGCGTGTATACCGCAAGGTATCGAGGGTTCGAATCCCTCACTCTCCGCCAAATCATGGATTCGAACAGGGAAGGCCTGCCTATCCGTCTCAAAAAAGACTGATGTTTCTAATTATGTGATTATTTATATATAAGTGAGTAAACAAGTAAACAGGGCTACCTAACTATTGAAAATTTTAAAAAAATTACCTAGGGGTTAAATATACTTTTCATAATTTAAAAAGTATTTAATTTAATTAAAATTGTTTAATATGAAGGAAAATATAATAGAGGTGGAGAATCTAATACTTGGAGGTGGAATCACCGGGATTTTTTTAGGTTTAAAATTAGCAAAAAAAAATAAAAATAATTATTTAATTTTAGAAAAAGAAAATAGACCCGGCGGCTTATGCCGCTCTTTTAAAATGGGAGATTTATATTATGATATCGGCGCGCATGCTTTACATAAAAAAACTATTGAATCATATAATGAGTTGTGTCAAATTATTAATACAGATAGTTTATATTGTCAAAAAAGAGAGGCCAAAGTTTTTATTTTTAGAGAATTAATTCCGCATCCATTTCAACTTCATCTTTTTTACGCTTCAATGCTGGTGAAAATTAGATGCTTTATAAGCTTTTTATTCCGTCCAAGAAATAAAAGTAATAATTTATTTGAATGGTTTCAGGAAAAATTTGGTAAGCAAATATGCAAGTATTTTTTGTTTCCTTATAACGAAAAGGTTTGGCGCACTAATTTAAAAAACATTTCTATTAATTGGGTTAGCAGGGTTTCTTTTGGGACGTTAAAATTTTTAAAAGGCTTATTTTTTCGAGGTGATCAAAATTATAATTCGAATGAATACGTTTGTTATCCTAATATGGGAGGATTTGAAAATATATTTTTAAAAGGTATAAATGATATAAATAACCATATTAAAATAAACTGTGAGGTTTTTAAAATTGATCTTGACAACAGGAGTGTTGAAGATGTCGACGGTCAAATTTATAAATATAATAATCTAATATCAACTCTGCCAGTCGACATGCTTATAAAAAAATTATTAGTGAATAAAAATAAAACCATTATTAACTTAGTTGAACAATTAGAAAAAGTTTCAACCTGCCTCGTTACTTTTTTAACAAAAAAATACTTCTCTTCTTTGCAGAGAATTTATATACCAGATAAAAAATATTTGGCACAAAGAATTATTATAAACTCTAACTCAAGTAAATCTCTAAAAGAAAAAAATGAATCAATTTTTTCTTTAGAAATTTCTTATAAAAATAAGGAGCAATTACCAAGCAAAAATACTATTTTAGATAATTGCAAAGAATTATTGAAGGATCTAAAAATCATTAAAAATGATAACGATATATTAGACTATAAGATTGATTTTTTTGAATACATGTATCCCACACAGACCATTGAATTAAACCAAATATTATCTAGTGTGAAAAAGTACCTTAATAATTATAATTGTCACACTATCGGTCGCTTTGGATCATGGAATTATGCAAATATTGATGGTATACTTAATGAAGTTAATGATTTTATTAATAATAACATTAAAATATGAAAGCTAATATTAATATTAATACAAGTTTAAAAAAAATAAATGAGCTGTTATCTCGCGGAGTGGATGAGGTTATTGATAGGGATAACCTCATGAAAAAATTAAAAAGTGGTAATCAGCTTCGCATAAAATTAGGTATTGATCCCACGAGTCCCAATATCCATGTAGGACGAGCTGTACCTTTATTTAAACTTAGAGATTTTCAGGAGCTCGGGCATAAAATTGTTTTAATAATTGGTGATTTTACGGGGGTTATTGGTGATACTTCCGATAAAGATAGTGAACGGCCAATGCTAACCGAGAATGAAGTTAAACAAAATCTTAAAAGTTATATTCAACAGGCCGAAAAAGTGATTGATATTAAAAAATGCGAAGTCCATTACAATAGCGAATGGTTAAGTAAATTAGATTATCATCAGATTGGGGAACAAGCTGATGTGTTTTCTCTGAATGAGTTTATTTCAAGGGAGAATATAAAAAAAAGATTAGATGGAGGTAGACGGATATCTCTAAGAGAACTATTATATCCATTAATGCAAGGTTATGATTCCGTAGCAACAAAAGTGGATGTAGAAATTGGTGGCACTGATCAACGATTTAATCTGTTGGCTGGGCGGGAATTGCAACGACACTATAAACAACAACCTCAAGATATTATGACTAATCCGTTGATTGAAGGACTTGATGGCAGGAAAATGAGCTCAAGCTGGGGTAATACTATTAATCTTTTTGATTCCGCAAATGATATGTTTTGCAAAGTTATGTCTTTACAGGATAATTTGATTATTAAATATTTTATTTTAACTACAAGGATTGATTTATCAAAAATTGAAATATTTAAAAAAGAATTAGAGGAGGGTAATAATCCAAGAGATTATAAAATGAAATTGGCTTTTGAAATGGTGAAATTTTATCATTCTGATAATGATGCTCAAAAGGCTCAAGAATATTTTATTAAAATATTTAGTAAAAAAGAAATTCCCGACGATATAACAGAAATAAAGCCAACTAATTATAATATATTAACAGTTTTGCTTGAATCTAAACTGTGTTCTACTAAATCAGAAGTAAGAAGGTTGGTTGATCAAAATGGTGTAAAAGTTAATGAAAAAACTGTTAGTGATTTTGAATTTATTGTTAAACCAGGAGATGTTATACAGAAAGGCAAAAGATTTTTTGTTAAAGTTATTTAGTAATTTTTTAACGTATGAATTTACCACTTGTAGTAATTTTATTTATCTTATGAAAAAAATAAAATTAAAAAAGTATTTTCTTGATCCAAAAACTGATGACTGTAGTGAACTCATAAAACAAGTAAAAGTGCTTGATGGCGCAATAAAAAAGCTAGGTAAAGCCAATCAATCTCGGGTTCCAGGAGTAGTTTCAAAAAAATATGAAGATTATTTAAAAAAATCATCAATTCCGAAAACAAATCAGAACCCAGAAAAAGTAATGAAGGAAATATCGAATCTTTTCAAAGGAGCTGTTAGATGGCACCACCCCGGCACAATGATTAATATCACACCTCCTCCATTGATTCCAGCTATTGCCGCTTCAACAATGACAATGTTATTTAATCCTAACCTTGCAATAGATGTTTCGTGTGGTGGTTTAAGTGTTACTGAGCTTGAAGTTATAAAACACATATCATCTTTAGTTGGATGGGATTGGAGAAAATCTTTTGGTGTTTTTACCTTTGGTGGCAAGGGCATTAATTTATATGCTGTTAAAATTGCTTTAAATAAATACAAAAAAGATTTTAAAGAAATAGGAGTGAACGGAAAGATCGCTATAACATCAACCGATCAAGGGCACCCTTGTCACATAGAAGTTTGTGACTGGCTTGGTCTTGGTAGATCAAACTGTTTAAGGTTGCCGTTAGATTCTGATGGTAAAATTGATTTAATTAAGGCAGAGAAAATTATAGTTAATTTTATTAAAGATGGTGGGGCGATACCTTGTATGATAGTAAACGGGGGTACTACATTACATAATACTGTTGATCCAATTAAAAAAATTGTTAAATTAAGAAATAAAGTAGTTAAGAATTTTAAATTAAAATATACTCCGCATATTCATGTAGACTCTGTTATCGGATGGGTTTGGTTGTTTTTTAAAAATTATGACTTTAAAAATAATCCTGAAAAAATAGATAGTATTGCATTAAAAAAATTAGAAAGCATGTATAATAGAATTTCTGAGATAAAGTATGCTGATTCATTTGGTGTTGACTTTCACAAAACGGGATTTTGTCCATACATCTCAAGTGTTTTGATAGCTAAAGACAAAAAATGGGTTGATGATTTGGGAGTATCAAAACAGCCGATGTTTTCTGAGTTACAATTCGGCAATTATTCGCCATTTACTTATACTTTAGAATCTTCTAGACCATTGAACGGATCTGTTTCAGCATTGGTAGCTTTAAAATCGCTAGGTATGAGTGGTTTTAGAAATTTAATAGCTGGGCTAATAGCAAATTCGGAAATAGTAAAGAATAAATTTAATGTGTTAAAAGATTTTAGTGTTGTTAATCCATTCGATGAAAATTTTGTTACCTTATTTATTATAACTCCTCCAAAATTAAGTTATAGTTATCAAGAAATATTAAAACAATCAAAAGATATAGTTATTAATATTTCTGAGTATAATCATAAATTTTATTTATTTTTGTTAGAAAAACAAATTATTAACGGGAGTTCATTAGCTATAGACTACATCTCTGGTTACGAATCCTCAGAATCGGGGATTAAGTTGGGAGTTATGAAAATGTATCCAGTCTCACCTTACTTTACAAAAGAATATGTAAATGATTTGGTTAAGCAGTTGGTGATTTTCAAAAACGAATTCGATAAGGTGGCGGATCATTTTAAACCAAAGGCTTGCCCTCATATACCTAAAACATTAGTTTTAAGATAAAAAGAGCTCCTTTTTTGTGGTTTTGTTAACGGGAATGATTAGACAGTGAAACATTTTATTTTATATCAAAATTTGTTATCTGTCATGTTTTTTCTAAAAATCGACTTATTGACAAAAATGACTTAGTTGCAGTAAAATTAGCGAATCAGGGTTAGCGATAATACGGCCTGATCAAGCTTTATTAGCTCTTTTACAACATAAAGAGCCAATACCATAAATAAACATTTAACAGCAAAGAAGATGATGGTTATAAGTCACGGTAAAAGAAACACTATCCAAAAGGTAGCCTTTAATAGCAGTGAATATTGTTTGGGGTTCGAGTACCTACTTAAAAATCATCCCGACAATACTCATCTACTGTCATGTTACGAAGGCATTAGTTTTAGGAATTTGGCAAGATGTATTATGTTTGATAGGACCGGCAATGTTTTGAGTCTGGATGAGTATCTTGAAATACCACAGAGATATATTATTATTTCGCCTGTTGGTAAAATAACAGGTGTTATGGTTAAGGCTTCCATGCCAGAGTTCTATCGAGAAATTGAATATGAGGATTATGTGGTGATCGGAACGGAAAATGTTTCCAATTACGGTGAATTTTTAGAGAACCTCTCATTCGATAGCAAGGCGGAAATTGTGACTTTCAATGCCGAACAAGAACAAATAGTGAGGTCAAGATTTCGAATCAGAACAACTCACTACTGGTCTGTCTTCTCGTACCGAGACAGGAAAACTTTAGCAAAATCTTTTAAAGTTAGGTTAATGAGCATTGATGATATTAAAATGGCAAGACAGCTATCAGAGAATTTGCCAGTGGAATCATCACTGTTTCGATCTCTAAAATTTCAGCTTGGAGGATTATCCTATAAAAATTACGCATTATCATTTGATGATGGTGCTACTGTTTTTGTGGGGATATGTCCTTATAGCTCTGGTATTTTTCAATTAATTTATTTAGTGGGTCCATTAACAAACAGCGCATTGTTGTTATCTGCTATAGAAACCATAGGTAAAATTATCAATACAGAGGGGCAAGGATTGATATGGCGGTTGAGAAAATCAGAGGCATTACAAAAAAAAGCAATGATTAAGCAAGTGGGTTTTGTTGAGCTGGCCAAGGAGAAGCATCTTCACCTGAAATAGAACGAACACGTATCAAGGAGGAAGAGCGATGAAAGGAAAAGTATTATTGATTAGCCCCAACACGCTTGGATCGTATCGTTCTGCGAACATCAATGATGAAAACTTAGCCCTTGGCTATTTGGCAAGCGTACTCGAAAAACACGGGTATCAAGTTGAAATCATTGACGCACGGATGGGTCGACTTTTGCCTGAATTGGTTGCGAAAAGGATTGCAATTTTTCAACCATTTTTCCTTGGTATCTCGACAATTTCCGAGGAATCGGTTCCATGGATTAATGCATTAGGTCAATTTCTCGATTCTTCACCCTACTTGAGGCACATATGTATGGGTGGATATTATCCATCCTTACAACCCGATACTGTTTTAAAAAAGTTGCCTTTCATTGATTCTGTTGCAGTGGGTGAAGGTGAGCTTACAATCGTAGATTTGGTGGAAAAAATCAGATTGGGAGAATGTTGGGAAGAAACTGAGAGTATTGCGGTAAGATCAATAAATGGATCTATCAAAATAAACTCACGTCATCCAGTTATAACCAATCTGGATACTTTGCCATTTCCAAGGCGATATGCTGATGAAAATAGTACGGAAATTGTTATTGAGGGAAGTAGGGGTTGTTTCGGAAGGTGCAATTTCTGTGCGGTAGGCCCTCACTTTAATGCTAGTCGCGGGTTGCTGTGGCGAGGGCGTTCTCCAGAGCATATTGTTTCGGAAATACTGCAGCTTCGGAGGATTTTCCCTAATAATATTCGATATCGTTTTATTGATCCGGATTTCTTCGGCTCAGCCTCAACGGTGCATAATGAAAGAATACTGAAGCTTGCTACTCTTATTCAAGATCAAGTTCCTGGAATTGAACTTTACATTGAAGCGAGAGTAGCTGATATTAGTAGAAGGAATGTTCTGGAGTCCCTTAAGAAAGCGGGGCTGAAAGAAATCTATTTGGGCATTGAATCAGGCAGCGAAAAGATTCTTTCTCATATGGGTAAGAATGCTTCAGTGTCTGATACGATCAGAGCCACGCAACTTCTTAATGAAATGAGGATTAATTATCAGTACGGGTACATGATGATTACTCCTTGGACTGAATATGAAGACGTGGTTGACAGTTTGGCTCTTTTGCGGATTATTGGGAAGGTGCAGTTTGACAAGCTATTCAATGAATTGTATGTCATCCCTGGGACACCGCTTATGGAAAAGGTAGGAAAACAGTGTCAAATGATCAGAGAGGAAGGCACTGGTTACTATTTCTATGAGACAAACCATTTGGTTAAAAACATTCGGTTGTTAGGGGTCACTTTTGAAACGAAACATAAAGTGTTTGCTGAAGATCTCTGGTTTCTCTACAAGGATGTTCAGAGACACGAACAGTGCCTTAGTGAAGCAGCGACTACTATCCAGCTCCAATTAAGTGATTTATTTATTGCTATCTTTGAATTCTGTTTGGAGAGATGCAAAGATAGAGCATTGACTGAATTAGAAGTATTTGATATTACGGAAGAAGCAATTGCTCGTTTTCAAGATAAATTGTTGGCAATAAGAAGGATGCTTAATCCGGAGATAAATTTTATTCGATCGGCTTAATTTCAGCCCCTTCTAATCTCACAAGAGAATGAAGGGGCTTTTTTATTAATAAAAAAAATTTTAACCCCATTTCATTCAATATTTCAATATAAATAAAAATCAGCTTTTTGCTGATTTTTTTATAAATTCGTTTAATATTATTCAATATCTTCTACACTTTGCTTTTCAATAATTTTTTTATGGAGTCTTTGGTATATGTCACCATACGCGTCACATACAACTGCTGGTAATAATGGGATATGGGCTGCATAATTATTCATTTTGTAAAAAACTTCTAATTCTTCTGGTGTTATTGTGTCTAAAATTTCTACGTTATCCCAATTTGGATCTTGTACGTGAATCATTTTCTCATGTAATGCTTGAATTTTATCCCAAAGAGAATCATCGAGTTTGTTGCTATTTTCACCGGGAGCATTTTGTAACGCCTGATAAACAGCAAATAAACTATCAACTGCTATTCCGAAGTCAAAATCACTATAAAAATCTTTTCGTTCTTTTTTTCGTTTGGTGTCAAAAATCCTTTCTTTAAGCGAACTCTGTTCATCAACAGGTTTTTCATTTGGGCTCATAAATTTGTAATTAAATTATTATAATGATAGCGTATAAAAAAAAACAATATTAGCAATTGTTTTATCCACAGTAGTAATTCTATTTGGAAAATTTTTTACAACGGGCTCTTAATATTTTTCAGACCAAAATTTGTCACTTTGGTATAAATTTGAGTGGTTCTGATATTAGCATGTCCCAGTAAGGATTGAATATAGCGAATATCTACGCCGTTTTCCAGTAGATGAGTGGCAAAACTGTGACGCAAACTGTGGAAGGTGGCGTCTTTTTTTATTCCTGTTTTTCGCCAAGATATTTCAAAAATTTTTTGGGCGGTCCGGGCGCTTAATTTTCCACCGTGATCACTGTGAAATACAATGTCATTTGACTCTTTACCAGCGATTAAATTTTTCAAATGATCAATCAACTTTTCCGGTAGGAGCGTAATTCGGTCTTTTTTATTTTTTGCTTCCTTTACATGAATAAAATTATTACTAAAATCTAAATCTTTTACTTTTAAATTAACAACTTCACTAACTCGTAGACCAGCGCCATAGGCTAGAGATAACAATAATTTATGTTTGGCGTTAGGTGTTGCTTCTATGATTAGCTGAATTTCGTCTTGTGACAAGACAATGGGAATCGATTTATTTCGTTTGGCGAATTTGATTGGGATGGGGGAGCTCAGTTTAAGAGTCTGATGATAAAAGAACTTAATGGCATTGAGGTAAAGGTTAGTGGTCTGTGGCGAATATTTATCGTGTTTTTGTAATAAAAATTGTTTAATATTATCCACTTCAAGGTTTTCAATATTTACTTTTTTAAAATAAAAATATTCATTGAGGCAGTGGAGGTAACTCTGAGTTGTACTTCGGCTATAATTTCTTAAAAGCAGTTCATTTTTTGCTAAAAGTAAAGCTTCATTTATTTGCATATTGGGATAATTTTGCTATAATTTCATTATAATTAAATTAATTGACAATTACGCATATTATACCACAACTCGTTTCTGTTGCGAAATTTATTCCTACAGAAACGAGTTAGCTGAAATATCTTTAAAATTTAACCATTAAAAAATATGCTCGATTTCGTAAAAAAATATCTCACAAAACGGGAAGGCAAAAATAAATATAACAACCTTCTCAAGGGCTTCCTTTCCGACGCCAAATTAGATGAAAAAGAAAAGCAAGAGTTGGAAAAGTTAGCCAAAGAATATAATCTCACAGAACAAGAACTTTTTGAGGTTCACAAAAAAGGGAGTACTCTTGCTTTTCAAAACATTATTAGCGACGGAAAAATAACAGATGAAGAAAAGGAAGCCCTTGAAGAACTCATGGACTATTTCAAGGTGAGCCAAAAAGATTTTAAATTTGACCAAAAAGCATTTAATAAATTCTACACGTTGGGCCTTATCGACAAAGGCATTCTTCCCGAAATCCAACAACACGACATAGATGTTATTTTCAAAAAAGGAGAAGTATTGCACTGGGGTTGTCCTGGGGCGTTGCGAAAATACCAGCGAGTAACAAATCGCATAAACTATGGTGGCCCAACTGCTTCTATTAAGATTATGAAAGGCGTCAGATACAGGGTTGGTTCAATCGGCTATTCAACTTCATCAAGTGAACATTTGGTCACAGAAGATACGGGGGCTTTTTGGCTCACGAATCAAAGAATAGGCTTTCGTGGTAATAGGAAAAATTTTGCCTTCCCTTATTCTAAAATCCACGCCTTTGAGCTTACAAAAGATGGTTTAATGATTTTGAAAGATGGTCGTGAAAAACCCTATATTGTTGGACTAGATGATTATGATGTTCCTTGCATGATGATCTCGCATATTTTAAATGATGATAAGGAATAAATTTTAAAGATACATCAGCTAACAGCGTGTATGAGGTTCAAGAAAAAGTGCGTTAATAATTTTCAAA
>CAYPSS010000008.1:0-27111 GCA_964413735.1 uncultured Gammaproteobacteria bacterium | reverse complement strand
CTCAAATTCCGCCGAAAAAAAGAATCGTCCCCGCGAGGGCGTGGCGGAAGGGGGGGTTGGGGGGAATTCCGCCACGCCCGAGCGAATACAAAAAGCAGACAGCCCCGCCGTCCTGCTCGTTAAGAGCAGAACCCCGCAAAATAGTTTTCTTTTCCTTTTAGAAGAAAAAAACCGGCGCGCGCAAATCAAAAATTGTGAAGAAAACTTTTTTGCGGGGTGGCGAGGTTTCCGAGCGATGGCGGGGCTGGCTTCCTTATTGGGAGTTTTGCTCAAAAAATGTTCGAACTTCGTTCAAAAACTCCGCCATGAACTACAAACTGCGTTTGAGTTTATGGCAAGCCAAAAATATCTAATATTTAATCAGATAATAAAGAGCGACACACCAGTGTGTGTCGCGAGGGGATTCGAACGCCGGAGCGATGTTGAGCGAGCATTCTGGCGAAGCGAAACAGCGAGGTGGTGGCCAGCCCGAGTCGAGGGAACGAGACGAGAGGCGAGGCCGAATCTCCCCCTCTCCGCCATGAACTACAAATTTCATTTGAGTTCATGGCAAGCCATAGACAGAATACTACAAACTGCGTTTGAGTTCATGGCAAGCCATTTTATACTGTGAATAGGTTCATGGCAAGCCAAATAATAAAAATTTCATTTAAACTCACAACAAACAGAAAAATAATTTATTTATAAATAACATTAATTACCACAAACCACCTCAAACAATAAATTTATATATTTGAATAATCTAAACAAATTAATATCCCCCCATATGGAACAAATGCAAAAGAATCGAACAATAATGAAAAATATAATTGAAAATATGGGTGGAAAAATCATCGACCTTATCCCTGAACGCGGTTATTTTTATCTTCAATTTAAAAATAAAACAATCTTAATTGATAAAAATATTTCTTTAACCAGACAATCTTTTATTACTACTGATTTAACTCGGTTCAAAGATATTACCAGTAAATTATTAATTGCCAATAATCTTCCCACTCCAAACATGGAGTGTTTTTATAAAAAAACTTATAACAAAAAGACAGCCTTGAAAAAACTTAAAAAATTACATTACCCCATTATTATTAAAAATTCTTCCGGCTCAAATAGTATTGGTATTTTCCCGGATATAAACAATCCAGACGAAGCAATAAAAATTTTAAATAAGTATATCCCTAAATATTCCGACATGGTTGCCCAAGAAATGGTGTTTGGAAAAGAATATCGAATATTAGTATTAAACAACAAAATTATTGGTGCATTAGAAATGATTCATCCTCATATTATTGGAGATGGAATTTCCAACGTACGGGAATTAATACAAACACTTCAACTAACTACCAAGAAAAAAACCAATTTTAATAAACAATTAAAATTATTTCTAAAAAAACAAAGTGTTTCTCTGACTACAATTATCTCCAAAGGGAAAAAAATATATTTTAAAAGCAACTCTTGTTTAGCGGAAGGTGGAAAAACAAAAGATGTTACTTTAATTGTCAATAAAGAAATTGAGAATATTTGCGTTAATGCATCAAAAGTAGTAGGGCGATATTTAGTGGGTATTGATGTGATTTGCCAAGACATTACAAGAAAGCCAACAAAAAAAACTTTTAATATCTTAGAAATTAATTCTCGTCCTGATTTATACATTCATTACAATCCTACTTATGGTAAATCTCAAAATGTTGTAAAAAAAATTATAAACTTTATTATCAAATAACAACTTAATAAAAAAATACTCTTGTTTTAAAGAGTATTTTATTTTTCAAAATTATCGGCTATCAATCATTCGTCCAATCGGCCAAGTCGGCAACCGACGCCACCAAATAACTCCATTTGACGGCACAGAAGTATACCCCCAGAAAGTGTTACCCTGTTCTGTAGGCACAGCCGGCACACGACACCCAATCTAATCAGTCCGACGACAACCATGCGGTTCCACTAAACGACGACCCATAATATCCATTGTACTGACATCACAATTTTCCAATTTTCCTGAACACACCACACAAGTCAATTCTTGATTTTCCAAAAATGTTTGATACAACCGCCACAATTTGACGTTGGTTGCGCCACAACGGACGCACCGATACTGCTCAGGGGTTTTATTTTCACGATAATCTGTTGGTCCGAAATTCATTTGCTCCTCCGTTTAGTGGGGAAGTTTTTACCAATGGGACAAAGCCCTCTGCGCGACCGATAACCACCACCTGCAAAAAACAACGCGGGATTTCATATTGATTTCCATTTTCATCAACAATTGTTGAATATGTTCCACCAATCCCACAGCGCGGTTCTTGGAAACGTTCACTCATCACCGTAAATAGAATTTCCGGTCGATGCCATAAACGTTGCCACCAATTCAAATGCGGTAATTTATCGGCCCAAATTCTCGCCGTAGGATTATCACGCTTCACTCTCACAATATCGCCAATACAGGCATCACGGCAATCATTCATTTGCGCCTCCTTTGAAAGGCTATAATAAACAATAATCATTTACCATAATTGTCAAAGAATAATATAGATTATCAAAAATATCAACGCCCGTCAAGTTATCAAATTTATCAAACATGACTAACAAAAATTTAATAAAAGTATTATAATATAAATGAACTTCACTTTTATAAAAATAAAATATGAAAAACCAAAACAATTGCTTATTAAAAATTACTGTGGCAGTTACCTTTATAGCCATGGTGGTTATCAACGCGTTATCCAACATCTTGCCCATCAACAATCGTGGCACCGGAGAAATCTCAGATCATTACTCAAATTTATTTGCTCCAGCGGGTATTACTTTTTCCATTTGGGGATTAATTTATTTGCTTTTATTTCTATACACCATTTATCAAATGGGATGCTGGCAAAAAAAACCGGAAAAATCTCGTGAAAAACTTTTCCAAGAAATCGGTATTTTATTTATTATGACCTCTATTCTTAACGCTACTTGGATTTTTGCTTGGCATTATGACTATATTTTGTGGTCAGTAGTTATCATGTTATGTTTATTAACATTTTTAATAAAAATTGCGAATATTTTACGTAAAGAAAAAATGTCTTGGAAAGATCATTTATTGATTAAACTGCCTTTTAGTATTTACTTTGGTTGGATTACCGTGGCAACAATTGCCAACATCACGATCCTACTGGTTAAATATAATTGGAATGGTTTTGGATTAACCGAACAATTTTGGACTATCGCCATCTTGCTGATCGGCGCGCTGATTGGAATTATTCGAATGAGCTATGATCGCAACCTGCCCTATGGCTTAGTATTTGTTTGGGCTTATAGTGGAATTTTGTACAAACATCTTTCGCCTTATGGATTTAATCATGGTTATGAAATGATTGTTACCACGGCCATGGGTTGTATTGTTGCTTTTTTACTGGTTGCCGGTATTTTATCTTATCGTAAAATCGATGATCACTTGGAAAAATAATTATACCTAGAAAAAAAACGATCTTTTGATCGTTTTTTATTTTAATTAAACAACTTCATAACGCCCGGGAGACAAATATCGCAATCCTCCTTGCTCAGCCAAGCGCTCCACGTATTCTTTGATTGTTTCGTGCGCATCAATGGCAATAATCGGTCGCCCGATTTTAAATTTTTCAATTAAATCATTCAAGGAAAATCGGCCCATTTCTTTCATCAAAGCATCTAAATCTCGCCTGTTTTGTTGATATCGATCACTCATATATCAACCTCAAAATGAAGTTATTATTATTTTATCAATTATTTCAAAAAATACAAGGCGGTAAAAACTACTTATTATAGCCTTAACATCCTCAAGAATTGATCACTTTAATATTTCCTAAATCACTCCAATATACTATAATTAAATATATGGCTGATTTTGAACAATTTCCCCAAACAGAAACACCTATAAAATCTACGGAGATCCCGGAAGAATCTTTAGAATTGGATCAAGAAAAATTAATGGCGACCTTAAAGCAAGCACTGGAAACAATTATCGATTTACCCAATATTGACATTTCTCCAACTACCACCGAGCTACAAAGAACAGAGGTCCAAATCAGCGAAGCGATTAAAAAATGACTTTAATTGAAGAAATTGCCAATCAATTTTTGATTCAGAATAAAGAATTACCCATGCTTCGAAAAACTTTTGAATTATCTATTTTAAGATCTATCCCTGAAAAAATTACTCAATCATTAAAAATTATCATTGATGAAATAAATGCTATAACCCAAAAAATTAAAATACTAATTGCAGAACAAGATGTGATAAGAGAGAAAATTAAAATTACCCGTCAAGAAATTATTCAGAAATTAAAAGCTAGAATTCAACGATTAGAAAAACTATATACCCAAAAAAGCGGCTTCTGGAATCGCCTAAAAACCTTGGGAGATAAAGATACTAGAGAATACGAACTTAGAATGATAAATAAAGATTTACTGCAAGCAAAGGAGATTCTTGAATTAGTAGAAAAAGATGAAAATATAAATTTTGATCATCTGGCTCTTCCCCTTGATGAATTCCCGGAAAATTTTGGACTGCATCACCAAAATGATGAAATTCAAAAATCTCTTGACTTTAACAATCAACAAATAGAAAAACTTTTTGCTGACTTCCAACAACAAGTTTTTCTACTGAAAAATAAACTTAGAAACAATAAAAATTTTTATCTTGAAAAAGTCGAAACTGCCTTGAAAAGTTTAACAGAGAAAAAGCAACTGGGACTGGAAATTCAAACGATTTTATCAGAGGAATTTTTTACTAAAATTGGTTTAACCGATTTAGCGGAAAGCCCACCCCAATCAGAAAATCAAGTCGATCATTACTTGGAAACCGCTGCCGAAAACAGCGCCATAAATTTACGAAGAATAATGCTTAATTTTTTCGAATACTATGCTAACCAAGGGATTCAACCAACAATTTTAGAACAAAAATTCAGGGAACATTTAGAACAAGTAAAAGGCTCGATTTCCGTCGGTTATCATGATTGTTCCGAAGATGGTTTGAAAATTATGGAAACCGGCATAATTAAAACTTTATTTGACTTTCAGTATGGGACTAGAGTTAGTAGCGCCACCGGAGATCGCGATCGAGAATACCGCCGAAATATTGAAAGCCATATGGGATTTAGAACTGATTCCCCTCTTTGTTTAGCCATGGCTAGCGAATTTGATAAATTCGGGCCAGCCCCAAGCTTTGGCGATATATTTTTCTCTTTTCCTTGGGAAATATTCAAAGATAAAGCTACCGCCACTGTTGGCGACTCAATAAATCCCGCCAGTTTTCCCCACTCATTTCAATCCCAACAAGAAGAAACTGAAAATTATCGGCAAATTTCTTTGGAACACGCGCTGATTGCCAAGGCTTTATTAGATTTAGAAAAAGAATTAGCTGGCGATAAGCCACAAGTTAATTTTATTCGTGCTTTATGCTATATTGAAGTTCAATATCCCGGCAAATTACGACTGGAACAGGCTAGTAAAATCACCATCACCACCTCCGCATTATTTAGAGAATTAGAATGTTTCAAAAAATTCAAAACTTTTTCTAACTTTAAAAAATTCATTCAAGAAAAATATCCCAAAATAATCATTGAAGTTGTTGATAATATTTCTCCGGAATTATGGGAACTTCATCGTAAAAATTGGGCATTGGAAGTAAAAGCTTACCAAAGATTTATCGAAAGCTAATTATATGATAAAAATAAACAACAAAACGAAAGTGAAAATCATTGCCCTTAAACCATCAGGCAAATATCTTTATTCTGCTATTTTGGAAATAACCCAACAAAAGGGAAAATGGCTTACTATAGTTCAAGCACCATTGTTCGAACCAACTTCGTGGTTCAAAGCTGATGATTCTCTTCCAGCCATAATTAAAAAAATGGGGTTCCGATATTTCGATAATCTAAAATATTCTTTCCCGCAAAAATTTCTCTGGATGGAGCGCCAAGAAATCTTAAATCAACCTATTAAGCAAACAAAAATAATTTAACCAATAAAAAAATGCCCTCACCGGGCATTTTTTTATCTATTTTCTTTTTTTACTTTGTTTGACTTTCTTGGGCTTAACTTTTTTCGGTGTTTCCACTAACACCTTTGTTTTAGGACGATCTTCACTACTAAATAAAATTTGCGCCCCAATATCTTCCAAAGCTAAAACAGCCAAAGGATAATCGCTGATCTCATAGGGCGCATCAGATTGATTAAATAAATCAAAATAAGTGATATTATTTTGTCTAATAATTTGCTTCCAAGCCCCTCGCTTAAAAATCGATCCCCGAGTTTCTAATCTTGGAGGAATAGGTCTAGTTTTTTTTGCTTGGCGCGATTCTCGCTCAAAGCGCAATCTCTCATTTTGATTATGAATCTCAACAATTCGAGTTTCCACTTCGGTTGGTCCACCATTATAAATCGCCAAAGCAATGCCCCAATCATCACCGTATTTATCCAACAAGTAACGCATCCCAGCCACCATTACTTCAATATTTATCTCCATATCAGACTGAAGCATTTGTGCTAATTTATCGTATTTTTCTTGATTATCCTCATATTTAACACTACGAACTTGAATCGTTCGTTTAATGCTTGGATCATATTGAGGTACTCGACTTTCCACTCGATTTTGTAACGTTTCACGAGGGAAAACTCCGGAAGCCACAGCGAATTTTGGGCCCACCATACTGATGCCATAAGCCACGGAAGTATGCTTATCTTGATTAAAACCACTTTCCACTGCCATAATTCCGGCAAACGGTTCCGGCGATAAATTATATTTTTGACATTTAGCCAGTAGAATATCACGCACCTGCGCTCTAAATTCCGGATTATTCAAAATACTGGCAAAATATCGATCTTGTTGTTCCTTACTTCCCATTCGTTTCTTCCAAATTTTAAATAAAGCTTTTTTTATGGCACTTTGAATCTTCGCCCTTTCTTTCGTTTTAGCCTTTTCCCCCACATAATCACGCAAATGACGTTTAATGATTTGATCAAAATATTGATCCAAATCACCCGACAAAGACTCTAAAGTTTTTTTCACTTCTCCAAAAGAATAAATTATTTCTCTTGATGATGACTTCCCTTTTACGTCCGACTTACTCCCCTGATCAGGATAGTAAGGAACAGGTTGTTTCGGTTTGGTAGCATCAATATTATCAGCTGAATCACAACCGCTTTCAATGGCCGTCAATGCTGCTCCCACCGCCAAAGCACCGGCAATTTTTGAAGCAATATTTTTCTTTTTCTTTGATGGTTCAACTGGTTGGCTTGGTAAACCAGAGATACTTTCAAAATTCATAATAAAATTAGTTATTAATTCTATTATTTATTTTACCTTAATTATCTAAATTCTACAAAACATTAGATAAATAAGGAAAATTATGTTAAAATATATATATGAAAATCGCCATTGACGCTCGCATGCTTGGAGCGGAAAATACTACCGGCATTGGTCAATATATCGAGCAACTGACCAATCATTTATTTCAAATTGACTCAGAAAATGAGTATCTGATTTTTTTATTACCACAACAATACCAAAAATTTCAACCTCCCAATAACCGCGTAAAAAAAGCTTTGGTATCAGCTCACTGGTACACCTATGCCGAACAGTGGCGTTTGCCTTTGGAATTTAAAAAACATCAATTTGATTTAATTCATTTCCCGCATTTTAATTCACCGCTGTTATGGACTGGACCATCAATTTGCACGATTCATGATATGACACCATTTTATTTTTCCGGGCATAAAATGAAATCAAAAATTCGCCGCTTGGCCCACCGATTGGTTTTTTCTCATACCATTAATCACGCTCAAAAAATCATTGCCGTTTCCCACTATACCAAACAACAAATAATTTCTCATTTTCCCCTGACAAAAAACAAAGTCCAAACGGTTTACAACGGTGTGGATAGTCGATTCAAAAATATCAATGATCATGATATAATTGATAGTGTAAAAAAGCGCTACGGCATCACTCATCCGTTCCTGTTTTATGTTGGTGTTTGGCGTAATCACAAAAACTTAGAAGGATTAATCAAAGCCTTTGAAATTATTCAAAAAAAACATCAAGGTCATTTGCAATTGGTTCTCGCCGGACAAGAAGATTCTCATTATCAAAATATCCGACAAACAATTGAAAAATCTTCCGCAAAAAACAAAATAATCACCCCCGGATTTATTGCTCCCGATGATTTGCCGGTTCTATATTCTGTGGCGGAAATGTTTATTCTCCCATCGTTTATTGAAGGATTTGGACTGGTAACCATTGAAGCCCAAAAATGTCATTGCCCGGTTCTGGCCTCTCAAGCCACCAGTTTACCGGAAATTTTGTCGAACTCAGCACAATACTTTGATCCGTATCAACCACAAACAATTGCCAAGGCGATTATAGGAATATTAAATAATCCTGAATTAAAGAAAAATCTTATTGCCAAAGGGATAGTTAATGCGGAAAAATATTCATGGCATCATTGCGCACAGCAAACATTATATTTATATCAACAAATATTAAATCAAAATGAAAAAGATCGCGAAAAAAAATAACAAAGTTGATAAGCGCTCAAAATCTCAAAAAAACAAGCAGTCGAAACTAAAAGCATCGAAAAAATCTTTAACCGCTTCCTCAAAAAAGAAAAAAACTGCCATCCCCAAACCAATGAAACGGGCGCCCAACAAAATCACCAGGGGAAAAATGGAGTTGATTGAAAAAGATCTTCTCAATTTTGATTTATCGCCAGAAGAAATGCAACAACTCTTGAATTATGTTTCCGAGCCAAAAACAATCTTTGACAATAAAAAATCCGAAGTAACACATGAAGATCTATGGAAACTAATCCCAACCCACGAACCGATTGTTAATTCCAAACAACCCAAAACCACCAATTTAGTGGTTAAACATATCAGAGAACGTCATGAACATTCACCGTTTGTTTTGAATTTACAAAAAATGGCTCAAGAAAAACAAGAACAAGCATTAAAAAAACAATTTATCGAACAACGTTACCGACAGATTACCCAATCATTAAAAAATTATCCCTCAATTTTGAATCCAAAACCAAATTTTCATCTTACTGCTAAGAAATCAAACCCCAAACATTCATTATCTCCAAAAATATCTCAAAAAACCAAAGCCTTGACCTTAACCAGCGCTGATGTTCAAGAACAATTTACCACCTCACCGTTATTTCGACTACCTTCATCATGGGCAAAACCGGCCATGTCTTTTGTGGCCTTATGTTTACTGATAATTCTGCCAATCAAAGGCTTCACTTATGTTAAAGACTTAACCTCAAGTAAAGATCAAATTCTGGGCAACGCGGAAATGGCGGTAGAACAATTACAAAAAGCGGGAATTTCCATCTTAAATTCTGATCTGGATTCAGCTTCCTCAGAATTTCAAAATGCCAAAATGAATTTTCAAAGTGCTGAGCAAGAGTTAACCTCAATCAACTCTTTTATCGGCGCGACTTTAAAAATCATTCCCCTTGGCGGAAAATATTACACGGATGCCGAACGTCTGACAAAAGCCGGACAACAAATCGCCCAATTTGGTGATGAATTAACCATGGCTTATAAAAAAATAAATAATGACAGGACCTCAACTTTAACCGATAAAATTATCGAGCTGCAAAATACTATTAAAACTTCTTTGTTACCGCAAATTATAGAAATTAACCAAAATTTACGCCCAATCAATGAGAGTCTAATTCCCGAAACCAATCGCACCCTATTCAATCAAGCCCGTAATAACCTGGAAAAATTGGAACAAAATCTTAATGAATTTGAATCATTATCAAACTCTTTATTGGAAATTTTAGGCCATAATAATCAACGCCGTTATTTAATTTTATTTCAAAATAACAACGAGCTTCGCGCCACCGGAGGCTTTATCGGCTCTTTGGCTGTGGTCGATATTCGTAATGGACAAATCGAAAAAATCGATATTCCCGGCGGTGGTTCTTATGATTATCAAGGGAGCTTAACCAAACTGGTTCAATCTCCCGAACCGTTACAATTGATCAATTCACGATGGGAACTGCAAGACGCCAATTGGTTTTTTGATTTCCCATCTTCGGCCCAAAAAATACAATGGTTTTTCGAAGATGCAGCCAAAACATCGGTTGATGGTATTATTGCCATCAATGCTGACTTAATTACCAAAATTCTATTGCATACCGAGCCAATAACTTTATCTCAATATAGCAAAACCATCACCGCCGATAACTTCCTGCAAGAAACACAATTAGCCGTGGAATATGAATACGACAAACAAACCAATAAACCCAAACAATTTATTGCGGATCTAACCCCAGTTTTAATGGAACAAATCTTTAATCCGGAAAAAACCGATTTACTTGGAGTCATTACTGAATTACAATTCGGATTAAAAGAAAAAAATATACAACTCTATTTCAATAATGAAAACATTCAAGCTCAAGCCAAGCAATTGGGTTGGGCCGGGGAAATTAAAAATCCACCCTTGGATTATTTGGCAGTTGTAAATACTAACATCGCCGGCGGAAAAACCGATACTCATATCCAGCAAATCATTGATCATACCGTCCAAATCAATCCGCAGGGACATGTTTATGGTCGAGTGGAAATTACGCGTCAACACAATGGTGATCCAAGTAATATTTTTTCCGGGGTTCGCAACGTTAATTATTTACGTCTTTATGTCCCTCAAGGAGCAGAATTACTATCTGCCGAAGGATTTAATCCACCATCTTTGGAATTGTTTGAAATTCCGGAAGATTATTTAACGCCGGATCAAACGTTACTTCAAATGGAAAAAAATAAAGTGATTGAACCCCAAAGTCAAACCACCATTTATCAAGAAAACGGTAAAACCGTTTTTGCCGGCTGGACTCAAACCGATCCCGGACAAACCAGTACCATTGTTATAACCTATGAATTGCCTTTTAAGTTTCACTTTAACAATACCAATGCATTTACCGAATTATTCGGACCAAAAAATTCCAGCCAGTTATATTCAATTTATTATCAAAAACAATCAGGAGCACAAAATACCACGGTAAATTCAAAAATAATATTACCGGAAAATTTACAAGCTTTATGGTCTTATCCAAATAAAATCGGCGACCAACATCAAGCACAATTTAATTTAAACCGCGACGCCCTTCATGGATTGATTGTTTCACCCAAATAATATTATGAGCAAAAATAAAAATAAAAAACGAAAAGTTGATACCGATCGCGATTATTCGGAGTTATTATCCGAAATTTTTATTTCTGACAATACCGTTGAAAAAACCTCCAGCGCAAACAAAAAAAATACCGCCATTCAAAAACCGGAACAAGCAGATAGTTCGGAATATGAATCTGACATTGAAGATGCCGGTGAATCAAACGTCATTGCCAAAATCATCACTCAAGAACGACAAAAAAGACGCAATAAAATCATCTTGGGGATTACCGTTATTTTATCAATTTGCGCCATTGCCGCAGTAGCCGGGTTTTTTTATTTTAATACTTACAATCCATTAGCAGAAGAAAAAGTTACCCTAACAATCGAAGGGCCTGACAAAGCCATTGCCGGAGAAGAGATCACTTATCAGATTAAATATGCCAATGAAGGAGAAATTGATATCCAAAATGCAAAAATCATCATCCAAGAACCTCGGGGGTTGCAAATAATTCGCACTGAACCGGAAATGCAAGGCCATAGTTTTGATATCGGCCAATTGCCGGCGGGACAAAAAGGACAAACCACCATTGTGGGGACATTAATCGATTCTTTGGAAAACAATCAAAAACTTTCAGCTTCCATTATTTTTGTACCTAATAATTTTAATTCAGAGTTTTCCACCAACAGTGAGATCCATACCGCCCTTTTACCAATTGATCTTGAAGTCACTATCGAGCAACCCTCCAATGTGGTACCGGGAGAAAAATTCAAAACTTCCATAACCTATACTTACAATGGGCTTTTCCCCATTGAACAATTAAAACTAACTTTAATTACGCCGGAAAACTTTACCGTTGAAAAAGCTGAGCCGGAATTTAATCTTGATCAGGATTGGATCATTGAAAATTTGATTCCCAATTCAACTAATATCCTTTCCTTTGAAGGCGCTTTTAAAAATGACCTAACTTTTGAAACTGAAGAACAAAGAGTTCAAACCTTTTCCATTTTACCGCAAATTGCCAACCGCGAAAAACAATTTTTCTCTCAACATGAAATCAGTAATCAAACAAAAGTGGTTGACCAAGCATTGATTGCCAACTTAATTATCAATGGTCAGTCAAACAATCAAAATTTGGGACTGGGCGATACTCTCCAATACTCTTTGGTTTATCGCAATAAAAATCAAGATTCATTTAAAGATTTGTCAATTCAGCTGTCAATTGACTCGGCGCCATTGGATATCATTGATTGGGACAAAATCAGAGATCCAAACTTTGGTCGCTTGGAAAAAAGCTCCACCGGGAAAACTTTAACTTGGACCGGCGATCAAATTGCCAACTTGAAATTATTGGATGGTAATGATGATGGTACAATTAATTTTTCTTTACCCTTAAAAGACTTTGAGCAATTATCAGATGAAAATATCAATGACTTAAGTAAAGTAGTTATCAATAGCAAGGCCACCATTACCCTGCTAAATGCCAACAATCAAATTTTACCGGCGATAGAGAGTAATGCCATTACCATTGGGTTAAATTCAAGTATTGATTTATCGGTCAAGGGCTTATACTATTATCCGGACGGTACACCTATTGGCTCCGGTCCATTACCGCCACGCATCGGACAAACCACCGGTTATATCATCGCCTATCGTTTATCAAACCAACTCCATGAAATTAAAGATGTTGAGATCACCACTACCCTGCCACCACGCGTATCATGGGCCAATGATTATCAACCAACCGTCGGTGAAATTAATTATGATGCAATAAACAAAAAATTATTATGGACAATCAATCGCCTTCCCATCAGCGCTCAAAATGCGGAACTGATTTTTCAAGTTAATCTGATCCCCAGCACAACAGATGGAGGAAAATTAATGAAACTGTTAAATCCCACGACTTTAACCGCGGTTGATACCGTAAGCGGTGATACCATTACTCAGACTTATGGCATTATTTCCACCAATTTGGAAAATGATGCTTTTGCCATTGGTAAAGGAATTGTTGAAGAATAATTTACCACATTATTTATAATAGAAAAAACGAAGCCGTTAGCTTCGTTTTTTGTTAATCCTCATCATGCACCTTTTTGGCGTGCCGACGATCATACCGCTTCTTGGACTCAATAGTCTTAGAAGTCGGTAATTGACCGGCCCGCTCACGGCTGATGCGTCGCAGCTCTTTGACCTTGTCAATTTCAATTTGAAAAGAAAAACCCTTTTTGCTCTTCCCCACTTTATCCTCCAAATTAGGTAAGAAAAAATTGGCAGGACAAGCATTTCTGCCAATTATTTTCATTATCCAATTTAATGCTATTTCTGACACGCTCAATTAAACAAGCGCTGACCGGAAGCAAAGTGAAACCGCACTTTTAGCGCCGAATCAGCTCCTTTGGGGAGGAACGCTTGCTTAATTGAATTTATCAAATATTTTAATGAACATATCAATATAGCAAACAAAAAATATTTTGTCAATACCTCTTGACAAAATTGGTAAATTTTATTATATTTTAGGTAAATAATTTGTATATTTATACCCAAAAAATACCCACTAAGCATTAAGCAATAAAAACAAATGTCAACAAGTATTGACAACTATTTAATTATATGGTAAGATGATTAGTCATTGAATTGGCTCTCTAACCCCTAGAGGAGGGGCAAATGGCAAAGCGAATTACTTGTAGCTCTGGCTGTGGTGGATTTGCCAATTTGAAGAACAATGAAGTCCCGAAGTGTGAGTTGAGCTCTGGCTGTGGTGGTTTTTCATCCACTGGGAACCGCGATGTTCCCTATGCAGGATCAGCCTCGGATTATGAGGATGATGAAGACTCTATGATGGAAGATGAAGATTGCCTGAACACGGCAATTCTGTAAATATAAAACCTCCTGAACCAGGAGGCTTTTTTGATTTATCAACTATTTTATTAACGACCAAAACATTTCATAGACCTGCTTAAACGTTTGCGCCATAATCGGGTCTTCAATTACCACCGCCAAAGGTTTTCCATGAGAGTTGCTGATTAACACTCGATTCGGAATAATTACGATTTCACTTTTGATATCCAAATTAACTTTTTTTATTTTAAAACTCTTCAATTGTTTTTGTAGTTTCTCTAAAACCTCCAACCTTTCCGAGCAAGCATATAACATACGATAATCTTTCACTTTACCGGCAATTTTGGTAATGGTTTTTTCATATATAGCTTCGAAATCATTTTTTAATAAAATTATAGAATACATAAACTCTTGAGAATTACGTAGCAATTCTTCGCGATAATTATCTAAACCTTCTTCACCTTCATAAAAGCGCACATTGGGACGATCTTTTTGCGCATTATAAATAGCTTTTAAATCCGGTAAAATTTTATTAAACTCCGATTCTTTAAATAAAACATCGGCCTTTTCTTTTTCGATCAGCTTTTTTACTTTTTCCGGCCGTTCCGCCACAAAATAAGTTTTTGTCCCCTGATTTACCTGAGAAATCAAGCCTCGTTCCTTAAGTGAATCAAGTTGCACATAAGTCGTGGCGCGATTAACCTTGGATTTTTGCGCAATTTGTTGCACCGTTGCCTTGGCCAACTCCATGGTCGCCAAATAAACTTGCGCTTCTTTTTCACTTAACCCGAAATCTTGTAATTCTTTCAACATAAATTTAATATTATAAATTAAAATTCTTCAGCCATTTCCCAAAGAGTATTGAAAACAATCTTAAATGTTTGCGAAAATATCGGATCTTTGATAATCAAAGAATCATTTTCCCGATTAATAAATACTTCTCGATCACCCACCAATATCTCGCACAAAAAATTAAACCTTTCGCTGGGTAAATATTTGATGCAAAACTTTTCTTCTTGCCTCAAAGCATGCAAGCGACGATCCAACACTTTATTTTGCGCAATATAAAGTCCGCGAAACTTCAAAGTTGAATCCAATAATTCCTTGATATAATTTTTATCAATAAATTCTTTGAAAAGTTCATAGTTAAAAATATTAAGCAGTTCATCAGACCGCAAATTTAAAACATAGCGTCGCATTAAACGCAATTCTTCCAAACTGTACAAGCGAACCGTTGGTCGAGTGGTAGCCAAATTATACAATGACTCCAACTCCGGCATAATATTTTCAATCGTGGAACGACGACGCGCCAACTCTTGCTCTTGTTGCTGACAAAATTCTTTGAGTTTTTCCGGCTTTTCAGCCACATAACATGGTTTACCCAAATAATTTTGCGTGTTGATCAAACCTCTGGCGATCAACTTTTTTATGTGCGAATAAGCGGTAGTCCGATTCACCTCCGCCTTTTCCGCAATTTGTTGCACTGAGGCTGTTCCCAGTTGCAAGGTAGCCAAATATATTTCCGCTTCTTTTTGTGTTAGTCCCAAATTTAATAATCCCCCTACTAACATATTTTAAAATACTTGTTTATATTATAACATAATTAGCCTTCAAATAAAAAAATTACTACTTATCCACACAACTTTTTAATCACGCCGTCAATTTTGTGTTATAATATATTTATGAAGATATTCGTAGTTGCCCCTTTTAAGGAGCAGCACGATGTCTAATTTTCATCATATTCCGTTCTTTGTTCCATCAATATCCGGTGTTTGCCTGCAAGTAATCCCCGTATCTGTTATTCAACAAACGATTCCCAACGCCAAACCAATTTCCATTAATAATTCGAGCTACATCTTTTACCTCGGACCTTCAGGTTTAAAAAACAATTGGATCTTACTCTACATCAAAAAAAACTAACTATTTCTGTCATCAACGCATGGCAGTTTTTTTATCAAAAAAACAAATCGCTTAATCACGACTTGTTTTTTATTATTAAAATTATAATACAATACTTACCAATCTGTTTTTAACATAAATTACTTTTTTCGGCGCTCGTCCATCTAACCATTTTTTTACAATTTCCCGATCCAAGACTGATTTTTTTATTTCAGTTTCCTCACTGTCCGGCGCCACTTCAATTTTATCGCGCATTTTCCCATTAATTTGAATCGGTAAAATTATTTTTTCTTCTTGAATCAGATATTGATCAGCTTGTGGCCAATCAGTCAAAGCAATCAAAGTATCACCACCTAGCTTTTGCAATAACTCTTCACAGATATGGGGGAAGAATACCGACAATAAAATTAAATACTTCTTAAACGTGTCACGTGAACAACCAATTTCATTTATTTTATTAAGAAAAATCATTAATGAAGAAAATGCCGTGTTAAAATGCATATCATCAATATCTTGAGTAACTTTGATAATGGTTTTTTGCAACAAAGATGTCACTTCTAAATTTTCATTTTCTACAAAATTATCAAAGTTCCAATTACGTTCCAAGAATCGACGAACACCCTTAATTCCATTGGTATCCCAACCAACCGCTTGGTCATAAGGTCCGATAAACATTTCATACCCCCGCAGAACATCAGCTCCATATTCGGCAATCACATCATCGGGATTAATCACATTACCCCGCGACTTACTCATTTTCTCGCCATCGGGGGCTAAAATCATGCCATGCGATACACGTCTTTGATATGGTTCATTAAAAGGCACCACCCCAATATCAAATAAAAATTTATTCCAAAAACGAGAATATAATAAATGCAAAGTGGTATGTTCCATTCCCCCATTATACAAATCAACCGGCATCCAATATTTCAGTTTATCAATCGGCGCTAAATTTTTATCATCTTTTGGATCACAATAACGAAGAAAATACCAACTTGAGCCGGCCCAATTGGGCATCGTGTCGGTTTCTCGCTTCGCCGGACCACCACACTTCGGACAAGTGGTATTCACCCAACCGGAAATAGCGGCCAGAGGAGATTCTCCATTATCAGTTGGTTCATATTTTTCCACCATGGGTAGTTTCAAAGGTAATTCTTTTTCCGGTAACGGGACCATTCCACAGTGATCACAATAAACAATCGGAATCGGTTCACCCCAATAATGTTGACGAGAAAAAACCCAATCGCGCAATTTATATTGCACCATTTCTTCTCCCAGTTTATTTTTGTCCAACCAATCAATGATTGCGTTCTTGGCTTGCGGAGTTTCCATTCCATCTAAAAATCCGGAATTTATATTTATGCCATCACCGGCATAACAAAAGGTTTCCGGTTCCAAAACACGCTTAATAAATTCTTCTTCGCCCCAAGACTCTTTATTGGTAGCAAAAAGATCCAACGCTTTTTTCAAATCCACCCATTGACCGGTAAAATCTTCAAATTCTTCCAATTGCGGCGCTTGTTGTTTTTCGGAATTCAAATTAACCACATAACCTTTTTGCAATTTGTATCGATAAATATTTTGCGGTTCAATGAAAAAATTCGCTTGGATCGCGCCCAGATATTGACCAATGGTAAAATCCAAATATCCGGTTTCCTCAATTATCTCACGAATCAATGTTTGGTGATCATTCTCCTCATTATCATAACGACCGGCCGGTAAACGATATTGGCCATTTTGATGACGCAAAATATATACTTGATTTTTATCATTTAACAAAACCCCGGCCACACCATCTTTTCTTTCCGCTTGCTTATTAATTTCATTGAATTTTTTCACCACTACTTCCACTATCGGTAAATTATATTTTTTCGCAAAGTCAAAATCTCGTTCATCATGCGCCGGTACAGCCATAATTGCGCCCGTACCGTAAGAAGTCAAAACATAATCCGCAATCCAGACAGGGATTTTTTGATTATTAACCGGATTAATGGCATAAGCACCGGTAAATACTCCGGTCTTTTCTTTGTTTAATTGAGTTCGATCCAAATCAGATTTTCGCTTAGCCGATTCTTTATAATCTTGAACTTTTGATTGTTGCTCCGGCGTAGTAATTTTCTCGACCAACTCATGTTCCGGCGCCAAAACCAAGTATGTTGCACCAAATAAAGTATCCGGACGCGTGGTAAAAACAATCACCGATTCATCATATTCATTAATTTGAAAAGTCACTTGTGCTCCTTGACTTCGTCCGATCCAATTAATTTGTGAGGTTTTGATTTTTTCCAAATAATCCACGGTTTGCAAATCATCAATCAATCGATCAGCGTATTGAGTAATTTTTAACATCCATTGCTCCATTTCCTTCCTCTGTGTTATGGCACCACAGCGTTCACATTTACCTTCGACCACCTCTTCATTGGCTAAACCGATTTTACATGACGGGCACCAATTAATGGGCATTCGTTTTTTATAGGCTAAACCATTTTCAAACAATTTTAGGAATATCCATTGTGTCCATTTATAATAATTCGGATCGGTAGTATTGATTTCTCGATCCCAATCAAAACTGATTCCCAAACTTTGAATTTGTTTTTTATAACGAGCAATATTTTTCTTGGTGATTTTCGTCGGATGAATACCGGTTTTAATCGCATAATTTTCCGCCGGTAGACCAAAAGCATCCCAACCGATCGGGTACAAAACATTAAACCCTTGCATTCTTTTTTTACGAGCCATTACATCAAGGGCGGTATAACTGCGAACATGACCAACGTGTAAACCTTCTCCTGATGGATAAGGGAATTCCACCAAACAATAATATTTTGGTTTATCACTTTTATCCAAAGCCTTAAAAGATTTATTCTTAGCCCATTGTTTTTGCCATTTGGACTCGATTTTCTTGTGATTGTATTTTGACATAAATAGTAAACATGAATTTACTAATATAATACGCTATTTACCGCTAATTTTCAAGTAATAAAAAAGAGCCTGATTTCAGACTCTATGTTCAACTATCCACGATCATTCTTGGACTTGTAATGCCAAGTCACTTCCCAAGCAGAAAACTGTTTTTCACCACCACTGGGCAAAAATTCAATGTCCAGGATTCCATCCAAAACACCAACCAGTTGCTTGACTTCACGTTTCAAGTGAGTAATCACCTCTTCATCAGTGTATAGGAAGCTCAAGCTTTCACCCGGAATAAAAATTCCCACTTCCTTGGCTAAATCAACTATCCAATAATGGGAAACATTCGTTCTTTGATCTTTTCCCGTTTTGCATGCTTCTTGCCCCAATGATAATGAACAGTGCATCAAACACTTCAAAGCAAACTGACTGAAAAGAAAAATCGTTTTCCACTTTTTTTGGACCTTGCTATCATCAATAAACTTTGTCAACGGATCGCGTGAAGTCTCTTCAAAATCACGCCGGAAATACAAACTCTTAATCGGATCGATTAATTCCATCAAAGCATCATGATTCATACTACCTCCCCTTGTTGGGCTGAGTTATCCAGCAACAACTCATTATTTCCGAACAATCGCACAAAAGTCAAATCCACTTCTTCAGAAACTTCACGCATAATACGCATATTTTCTATCACCCAATACTGAGAATAATAACGACCATACATAATTTTCTTAATTTCCGGAATTCGCCTAACAAATTCAGCCTGCAATTCTTGTTCTGTCAAATTAACAGGGAAATCATTCATCAACTCCGCCACGATTTGCTCAATGAAATTATCCTGGGCTTCAGTCAATTCTCTCTGCGGATCACAAACATTATCAAAAAACTTTACCCAATTTGACCATCTCGAATTAGTTGTCATTTGAATTTCCAAAGAAAAATTATTTTCATAATTCGGAATTTTCAATAATCGTTTAACTTGATTGTCAAAATTCAATTGCTTAACCCTGGCACGAAACCATTCAGGGAATTCTTCCACTTCAATAAATTCTACCATTGCCAGACAGCGACCATTACTCATCAAAAAATATGTCGGTCCATAATCAGGTAAATACAATTTAATGAAATAATGCTTTTCCAAAAAATATTTTTTCATCAAATAATTGAAAGAAAATGCCGCCGGAAAACACAACAATCCTACCACCACATAAAAAATCATCGGGATTCCCAAAACTTGTTGTCTTAACACTTCCTTATCCAAAATTCCAATGGCAATGGTCATAACATATCCAATTGCCCAAACACCAAGAAGCATCAATCCCATCATAACCAACTCAACCCTTGCGTTCCATTTTTTCAAATATCGTTCAAAGACACTTTGTGAAACCGCTTCCTTTGTCATATTTCCCCCTTGTTGGTAATTTTCAAAGAACTACCCCAAATTAACATATAAGCATAATTTTGTCAATGGTTTAAAAAAGAACCTTATTTAAGGTTCTTAAATTGAAATTTTCAAAATTAATTCAATTCATAAGCCAATTTTTCTTTGTTGACACGATATACGGGCAACCCAACAATTAAATCATCGAACATCTTAAACAAGTTTTCTGCAACTGGTGCCAACATCCACGGTTCCACCTCAACATCATAATCAAACAATTCCACATTAGTTAAGAAAAAATTTTCAGAAGTAGCATCATAGTTCAAGTCCGCTGAATAACCAATCATCCAATTGAAATTTTTCTTGATATTTTGATAAACGAATTCCGCATCACCAGCAACCGTCACAATAACACGATTATTAATTGAATCGTGATTTACATGGGCCCACCAAAAATTAGCCGTAAAAATTGTTCCAACTTTTCCTTGATAAGGCAAAACCGAATTTATTTGTGCCTGAATTTCCTCAACCGGGACTTCAACTTTCGGCAAAGGACGACACAAAATCAAAGCCAAAAAAATCACTACCATCGCTAAACCGGCCATCATCATTTTAGGCATAATTCTTCTCCTCTGGGAAATGCCGCTAATCAAAGAACCCTGATAAAGTTTATCAAGTTTTTTAATTTTGTCAATCTAATAAAAAAGAGTGTTTATTAAACACTCCATATTATTAAATCGGATACTTACCAGTAAAACAGGCTAAACAAGAACCACCAGGATGAAATTGACGCAATACCTTTTGGAATCCCTCAACTGACAAATAACGCAAGGTGGTCGGACTGCCAATAGCCATTCGTTGCTCATCATCATTTTTGTCTTTGGCAATCAATTCATAGTTGCGCTTGGTATCCACCCCATAATAGCAAGGAAAAACATAACGCGGTGAAGGAATTCGCACATGCACTTGCGATGCGCCGGCTTCAAACAACTTTTTCACAATCACCATCATAGTCAAACCGCGAATCAAAGAATCATCAACCACCACCACGCTTTTTCCGGCAATGCGATCCTTGATCATGGTATATTTCAAATTCGCCAAAAAAGCGCGCGTTCGCAATTCCGTTTCAATAAAAGTACGCCCAATATCCACCCCTTCAGTCACAATTACATGCTGGCAGGAAATACCACTTTCCGCTGCAAAACCTTCAGCCGCCGGAATTCCGCTTCGCGGGACCGGCACCACCATATCGGCGACTAGCGGAAATTCCTTAGCCAATTGACGCCCCAATTCAAAACGAACCGTGGAATATGAAACTTGTCGACCACTTGATAAATACAAATATGAATCCGGTCGCGCAAAATAAACATCTTCAATGGAACAGAAATGACAGTTGGTACACTTGGGACAACCTCGCGATTCTTCGTCCGACCAATTAATACCATTATCATTAATTCGCAAAACTTCTCCGGGATACACTTCACGAATAAATTGCGCTCCCACCGCTTGAAATTGACAGCTTTCCGAAGCAATCACATAACGATTATCCAAATAGCCCAAAATCATGGGACGAATACCCAGTTCATCACGAAAAGCATAAAGCGCATCTTCCCAGTCTGCCAGCAAAACCGCTGAATAGGCACCACGAACCACTTGTTTCATTTGCTTAATGGCCCCAAACAAATCAAATCCCTTTTGCAAAAAATGATAAATAACCGCGGTTAACATTTCCGCATCATTATCAGAATACACCCGAATACCATCAGCCAAGACCAATTGGCGCAACTCATCCATATTAACAATGTCACCATTGGCGGAAATTACCAAACGACCTTGCAACGACTGCGTATAGTGCGGTTGGGCATTACGCGGATCCTTGGGACCGGCCGTCGGCCAGCGCACATGAGCAATCGCCGTATCACCATGCAAATTGCGATATTTGGGTTGCTCAAAAACATTGTCTGCATAATCAACGGTTTTGGCAATTTCCACGCGCGCCGATTTAGAATCACGAACCGCCAAACCAATCGAACCTTTACCACGATGTCTGACCGGAAAAATACCGATTTGGGCCACTTCCACCGCATTACTCAAACCATAGGTACCAAAAATGCCACACATATTTCCCCCTTTTGTGGGTTAAATTAAAAGAACGCCTCCGCGCTCATCTTAACAAATCTAATGATTTTTGCAACTTAAAATAATTTTTGTTTTACCCCAGCAAAAGTTAAACGATGAATTGGCGAAGGCCCAAATTTATTCAATAATTCCAAATGTCTGGCTGTTCCATATCCTTTGTGACTGGCAAAATCATATTGCGAATATTTTTTATCAAAAGCCAACAAAATTCGATCATGAATAACCTTGGCAATTATAGAAGCCGCCGCAATGGTCAAAACAGTAGCATCACCTTTTTTAATTAATTCAAAGTCAGTTTTGAAATAAATGCCCGCCATATAATCAAGTGCGATAAAATCCGGTTTAATGGGTAAATAATTCCACGCCCGCTTCATGGCGATTTTATTGGCATAACTAAGACCATGACGATCAATTTCATAATGATGCGCCAAACCAACTGACCAAGCCAAAACATTTTCTAAAACCAAAGGGAAAAAATGTTCTCGTTTTTCTTCAGTTAATTTTTTTGATTCTTTTATTTCAGAAAAACAATCCAAGTTTTTCGGATTTAAAATTACCGCACCCGCCACCAATGGCCCGGCCAGTGGACCACGACCCGCTTCATCAATTCCGCAAATCGCCTGATAACCACGATCAATTAAATTTTGTTCATAAGCAAAATCCATAATACTGCCATTTTATCTTGAATAATTAAATTCCGCAACAAAAAAGACCTCCAATAATGAAGGTCTTTTACAAACAAAATTTGTTTATGATAAATGCTTATTCACCAATTTTGCCATTTCAAACATGGAAACTTCCGCCTTACCACCGAAAATCGGTTTCAAATTAGCATCAGCTAAAATGTTTCGTTTATTCTTTGGATTTTGCAAATCATTTTTCTTAATGTACTCCCACAATTTTTTCACTACTTGAGAACGAGGCATTGGTCCTTTGCCGACAACCACAGCCAGGTCGGCGGAAACATTGTACGGCTTCATCAAAGCCGGATTGACTTTCTTAGGCATAATTTTAAATGGTTAATTCTTAATTAACAACCTAATTATAGCAATTATCCCTTATAATAGCAATTATTTACCCTCTAAATCAATGGCACTGATAATTCTTTCCAAGGAAACAACAAAAGCCGCCGTGCGATTACTGATTTTATGTAGCTGAGCCTTTTGACGCATCATTTGATAGGCATCAATCATTTTTGGCTTAAGATGGGCAAAAACCGTCTCTTCTTCCCAATAATTATTTTCCATATTTTGCTTCCATTCAAAGTAACTAACCGTCACACCACCGGCATTGGTCAAAACATCGGGAATTACAGTTATCCCCATAGTATTCAAAATCTCATCCGCCTCCGGAGTGGTTGGACCATTAGCCAATTCCATAAGCACTGAAGCTTTAATTCGACCGGCATTTTCCTGAGTAATTTGATTTTCCAATGCTGCGGGAATCAAAATATCACACTCAACTTCGAGTAATTGTTCGTTGGAAATTTGTTCAACTCCGTGCATCGCCGTAACTGTCCCATGATTTTCTTTTATTTTTTTTACCTCTTCAATATTTAAACCATCCGCTTGATAAATACCACCTTGTGAATCAGACAAAGCCACAATTTTATGACCCGCCTCAGAAATCAAATCCGCCATTACCGCTCCCGCATTTCCAAACCCTTGAATAGCTACACGCACCGGTTGATCATTAAATTTTTCTTTTACCACTTCTTGTAATAAATAGAACCCTCCCATCGCCGTAGCGCGATCTCTTCCTTTAGATCCTCCGCGTGTCAAAGGTTTACCAGTTACCACCGCTAAATCTTCTTTACCCGTCACTTTAGCATATTCATCCACAACCCATTCCATAATTTCTGAATTAGTATAAACATCAGGGGCCGGTACATCAACTTGCGATCCGATAAATGGCGCCAACTGTCGCGTAAATGAACGAGTTAATCTTTCCAATTCACCCTTGGATAATTCCTTGGGATTAACCGTTACCCCACCTTTACCACCACCCATTGGGATATTAAGCAAACCACCCTTAATCATCATCCAAAAAGCTAATGCTTTCACTTCATTTAAATCAACGGACGGGAAATATCGCAATCCGCCCTTATAGGGTCCTAGGGCATTATTATATTGCACCCGATAACCATCAAAAATTTTCCACGAACCATTATCCATTTTTACCGGAACTTTCACTTGAATGGTCCGATCCGGTGCTTTTAACATTTCCAATTTATTTTTATCAACATCCAAATACGCACTGGCGCGTTGCAATTGCAACATCGCATTTTCAAAAGGATTTTGCATAATATTTTATTTAACGTTTCCAATCAGGGCTTAGACTTAGTCCCTTTAATTTTTGTAAATACAAAGCCGCGCTCATGGCTGCCTTGGCTCCTTCTCCGGCAGAAATAATCGCTTGTTTGAATGGCACATCTGTCACATCACCGGCCGCATATATTCCGGGAACTGAAGTTTGCCCTTGATTATCAACCTGCACATATCCATGATCATTGATATTCACTAAATCACTCAAACCTTCAATGGCTTTAACTTGACTTTCCCAACCGATTTCAATAAATACACCCTGCAAATCAATTTCGCGAATTTCATGATTTTGGTTATTTTTAATTTTGATTTTTTCCAAACGACCATCACCAATAAATTCTTCAATATCATTAAAAGGCAACATTTCGATATTAGAAGTATTTTTTACTGTTTCAATTAAAACATCTTCCGCTTTATATTGATCGTTACGTGATAATAAATAAACTTTTTCCGCCATAGTTGATAAATATTCCGCCGCATCAAAAGCGGAATTACCTCCACCAACCACGGCAACTGTTTTTCCTTTATAAAGTGGCCCATCACAAGTGGCGCAATACGCTACTCCACGACCGGTTAATTCTTTTTCACCGGGAACGCCCAATTGTCGTTGTTTCAGGCCAAACGCCAAAATCACTACTGGCGCTGAATATTCGGAATTATTGGTAACAACAGAATATTCTTGATTATTTTTCTCAATTTTTTTCACCTCTTCATATTGAATTTTCACATTAGCCTTTTCCGCTTGTTCCTTGAATTTAAAAGCCAGCTCCGGTCCTTTGATCGTTAAAAATCCGGGGTAATTTTCCACGTCTGTCGTTAAACCGATTTGACCCCCAATATCTTTGGTCAAAACCAAAGTTTTTAATTCTCGACGACCGGTATAAATAGCCGCACTTAATCCGGCACATGCACCACCGATAATAATTACATCATACTTTTCCATATAATTAACCATTCAAAGACGACACACTTAAATAAGTCGCCGTCTTTTATTTTATTAATTTGATTCCAGTAATGATTTCAACATTTCTTTTTGTTGCATACCCATCATAGTTTCTTTTATTTCACCATTGCGAAAAACAATTAAAGTTGGAATACTCATTACATTGAATTGTTGAGCAAGAGCATTTTCTGCATCTACATTGACTTTAAAAACTTTAGCCTTGGTGTCTTTCATTTCTTCAGCCAATTGATCAATTACCGGTCCCATCATTTGACACGGACCACACCAGGGAGCAAAAAAGTCCACCAATACCGGACCATCAGTATAATCCAGTACTTCTGATTTAAAATTCGCATTTGTTAATTCTACTGACATACTATTACGACCGATTATCAACTACCATAGATTTATAATTAAATAAATTTATAGCACCTAATAATTCGCGTGTTTATTGTTAAATTATTTTAACATTTTATTCTTTTTATTATCAAGCCAGAAACGGAGGATATGTCTGATAAACTCGCTTTTACTGGAAAACTTGTGCTCTTTCATTTGTTTGGTTACTTCTTGGCACAACTCCTCAGACAGAGATATGGTCACAACGCATCTCATATATTTTAGATTATTATTGTAATACATTGTAATACAATATTTTTATTTGTCAAGTGGGGATAAATTCAATCAAAAAACCGTTGCTTTGCAACGGTTAACATTTACATACCCAAATCTTCCCACATTTGCTTGAAGGTTTTCGTGGGGTTTTCAAACCACAGATCCATCACCGCAACCAACTCAGGAATCAACCGAGGGTACAGTATGGACCAAGAAAAGATATCAGAGAATTTCAGACCATAAGCTTCCAACCCCAACTCAAGAGACTGGGGGAGATCTTCTTTCGTATAACAGATAGATTGCAAAATAAGATGAAACAATGCCCATGAAGGCTTTTGCCCATAGTGAGCATCTTCATCAAACCTTGTAACCTTAGAACAGCCCAAGAGATCATCCTCTTCCAAGTCTTGATTCAACCCCAAACAATTATTCGGCTGATTCAGCCAATACAAAATCTCAATGAGGACATCCATGTTTTCCAGAGAAGATGTAACCTTTACTAGTCCTTTCTGAGCTTCATATCGATTGCCTTCAACGAGAAAACTTCTTGGATTGGTAGGTCCAAAGTCATAGGAATAAGCAAGGTGATTACGATTCAATTCATCGATTTGAAAATTGACATTTGATTCGAAGTCATGAATCAAATTACGAATGAAACCAGAGAAACAAATTTCTTTCCTCGAGGCGATAAACATTCCACAAGCAGAACCGTATCTTTCCAACAACAATACTGAATCCTTAAAACGCTTTTCGTGAACCACAGGCCTCTCCCTGTAAAGGAACAAAATACTCAAAAGTATATCACAACAATAACAATTTGTCAATACGATAAACATTGTATTTAAAACAAAACACCCCCGGTTAACGGGAGTTTCATGTTAAACTGGCGATGACCTACCCCGTACCAAGCACGGGGCAAGCTTTCCTTCCTTCA
>CAYPSS010000007.1:0-32270 GCA_964413735.1 uncultured Gammaproteobacteria bacterium | reverse complement strand
TATGGCATATACCCCAATATAGCATAAAGTGGTGCAAAGGTATTGAACCATAACACTAGGTTGACAAAAACTTCATAATTTGTTATGATACGCTGTTATTATTGGGTAAAAAAGTAAAGTCTATAGAAAGCAGTTTTGAAAGTTTCAAACCTGGTTTTTGGGGGCTTTCCCCAAAGAGTCCTTTAACAACCCAGGAGGGGTGTATGTTTCGTCACATTTTTTCATTTGTGGTATTGATTGCGGTTTTGTCTTTTGTGGCGTGTGAAGGTGGTTGGGTTTATGAATGTCCGGAAATTGATTCATGTCCGACTTGTATGACTGATCAGTATTGCCATACCAATGATGTGATTGAAGATGTTTCGGTGGTTGATGTGCCGATGGTTGATGTGGGGAAGGATATCCCGAATGATGTGGCCCAGGATGTAGGAAAGGATGATTGCCCGTGGTGTTGTCCGGCGGACTTCGGTTGTCAGACCGATGTCGGTGGGCAGGATTGGGGACAGGATGATTCGATGATTGACATCGGGGTATCCGAGTGTCAAATCTCCGATGATTGCTACCAATACATTAATGGCAATCCGTCGTGCATCATGGCTGGATGTCAGAGAAACAATGGCGTCGGTAAGTGTTATTTCTATGAAAGGGAAAACTTCTCACCGTGTGGTGGATCGTATTACTGCTACGATGGTGAATGTATTCCCTCGAATTGCGATGACTTCAACAATTGTACCGTTGATTTTTTGAACGAGAACAATAATTGTGTTCACGAGGCAATCGAAGGGTGTTGCAATACCAACGACGACTGTAACGTCGGGTTGGAAAATTGCCCGGCATTCTTCTGCGAAAACAATCGGTGTGTATTTGATTCGGAATCGAATTGCTACACACCCGCAGTTTCTTGTTCGGATGACGCTGATTGCGTCGGGCAGCCGCGTGGTCAGTTCTGCGTTTACGACGCGGGATTTGAAGGCGGTTTGTGTCAGGCGTGCGTACCCGATGGGTATGCCGGCTTGGGCGCTTTGCCTGATGAAGGTTGTGCCCCCAGCGAACAATGCTGGGTGGTGCATGTTGCCGAAAATCCGGAAAATCAGCCACTCTATGCGTACTTGTGCGCAGAGTGCGTTGACAACTACGGATGTGATGATGGCGACCCCTGCACCAAGGACACCTGCGACATGAGCAATGCGCAGATTGTCTTCGGTGTTGGTGGTCAATGTCAGCACTCGGTGATCGAAGACTGCCATTCATGTACCACGAATGTGGATTGTTTCGATGAAAGCCCTTGTACTATTGATCGATGCGTATTGGGGAAGTGTTATTGGGAAATCAAGGAAGATTGTTGTATTACCCATGACGACTGCAACGTCGGGTTGGGTTGCAAGGCATTTTCCTGTGAGAATCAGGAATGTGTCTTTGCCCCGGAAAAGAATTGTATGCCACCGCAGATGCCCTGCGAAAGTGATGATGATTGTGTTGGGAAACCATATGGGCCGTACTGCGTTTACAGTCTGATCGACAAGCAATCGTATTGTGTGAAGTGTTTGCAGGATGAAGCATCGCCGAATTTGGTCAATGCCGGTTGCAACGAGGAAATGCCTTATTGCTACTGGGGTATTGGCACGGATGTGGAACAGACGAATTTTTCGTATTATTGGTGTGCGCAATGTGCTCATGAAGGTCATTGCGACGACAACAACGCGTGCACCAAGGATATTTGTGATTATCGTGATGCGGACTACGCCTTGGGTTTTGGGGCGATTTGTCGGCATGAAATGATGGATGGTTGCCAGGCTTGCCAGACTGTGGTTGATTGTGAGGATAGCAATCCTTGTACGATTGATAACTGCGTGGCGGGCAAGTGCAATTTTGAAGTAATTGAAAGCTGTTGCACCGCGGATCAGGATTGCGCATCGATGGTGGATGGTGATTGCGAGAACTTTGCTTGCGTGGAAAACGCTTGTGAATGTCTCGACAATGACAATCCGCTGATTCAATGTGAGATTGCTTGTCCGACCAAGTACCCGTTCGCCGTGGTGTGGTACGCCAGTCGGACCACATACTTGGAAAACAAGCCGGCAGTTTTCAGTGAATTGATGAATGAGCTTTGCACCTGGGCGCCGGATTTCCCGATTTTCGAATTCAACTGCACCAATGCGGTTGACATTTGGGCGGATGGAAATACGGCGGTCGTGAAGTGTAATTACCCATTCGTGAATAATCCGCATCCGGTTGAGGGGGATTACGGCAAGCGCGTGATTTCCTTCCCGTCGCTGGATTGTTCGCCGTAGATTGATTTAACGCATCTTAAATAAGGTGCGTTTTTTTATTTCATGTCCAATGTCAATAATTCGTAAATTCGTGGTTATTTGTAATTCGTAGTCCAATGTTAATAATTCGTATAACGTATTAAGTATAATGCAGTTGTCTGCTTCGACAGGCTCAGCATGACAACATTTTTGCATCTTGTCTTATTTGTTATTTTTTGCTTATTACTTAGCACAGACTCTGAAACAAGTTCAGAGTGAGAATATAGTTTATATGTTTGTTCACCAATTCCCATTTCCTACTCCCTAATACGTATTTCATGTATTTATGGTTTTTTGTTACATGTTACATGCTTTATTTTTTAATTACTATTCTCTTGTCCCTCAATTATGGTATTTCTCTGGCCGTTATGTTATAATAAAAGCGGAAAAACAAGCTCAAAAGACATAGTTTTTAGAGTGTTTTATGTTTAAAAAAATATTAAATTGGTTTCATCCTGATGAAAAAGTCATTTTCGGTCGTCAGGTTTTGTTTGCTTTAAGTGGTTTACTTATCGTTAATTTATTTTTAGTTAATTTTTTCAGTTGGCAAATGATGGCGATTAGCAGTGTTGTGGTGATCGCTTTTTTGTTAACTTTGAAATTTACGCGTCCGGCTTTTTACTTAATGCTTTTGCTTTATCCCTTTATTGGTTGGCAGATTACGGTGGGGAGTATCAATGCTCCGGTCGTTGATTTTTTGGGAATGGCGGTCTTGGGGGCGTGGATTTTGCGATTGATTTTTTCTTCAGCCAAAGAAAAAATAACTTGGCGAGATTGGCCGGGGATTATTTTTTACGGACTTTTTATAGTTTCGGCGATTTTATCAATGTTTAACGCGGAATTTTTGTTTTCCGGTTTGAAATATATTTTGCGACCATTGATATTTTTGTATTTGATTTTCGTGATTTTGCCGTTTAATTTAATCAAAACCAAGAAACAGTTGCAGATCGCTTTGTGGCTATTGATTATTGCCGGAATTGCGGTGGGATTATTGGGTTTTGTTAATGTTATAATCGGTGGTGATACTTTATTTACCAGTCGAGCGTTGCCTTATAGTTTTGGTGATTTTAATCCTGTGGGGGGTAATCAAAATGCGGTAGCGGAAATAATGATCATTACTTTACCTTTAATCTTGTACATGCTGGTTGAACATCGTAAACATCAACAACAGAGTTGGTTGATTGTGCTGATTGGTTGGTTCTTGTTAGTCTTGTTTCTGACTTTGTCTCGTTCCGGTTTATTGGCACTTATTTTACAAGTATTTATTTTATTGATGGTTTTTTTGGCGCCGCGAGTGAAGAAAACCAGATTGTTTCCTTTGCTGGTCGGAATAATTATTATCCCCTTAGTTTTTTATTTTGGCTATTGGCAAAATATTGATTGGGTTCAAAGTTCAAATTTGAATCGTTTGGTTTTGTCGGAATTATCATTTTCCGCTTTTTTGGAACATCCGATTATTGGTAATGGTGCCGGTGGTTTTATGAATATTGTGGCGCAAACTTTTGTGTTTGTGGTGGATTTTGGTGATCCGCTTGATTCTCATGGTTTTATTCAAAAAGTAATGGTGGAACAGGGACTATTTGGGTTAATTGGTTTTATGAGCTTTTTAATTTATATTTTTACCATGTTGGTGCGTGCTTATTGGTGTGAAGATAACAAACATCAGAAATTTCAACTCCTGTGTTTTATTATGCTATTTGCCGGAATAATGTTGTTTCAATTATTTTCCACTTCATATTATTTATCGCGGGTATGGATTCCGATAGCGGTGATCTTAGCCGGAGCGCGTCTTTATCAACCCAAGGTATTTGAAAAAATAATTTAATTTATGGAACTAAAAATTAAAATCATTCATATTATCGGTCAATTATCTTACGGTGGAGCGGAAAAATTGGTTTTGGATTTATGTCGGAAAATAGACCGTCAAAGATTTTCCGTGTTGGTTATTAGTATCGGTAAACCGGGTAAATTAATTTCTGAATTTGATAATGCCGGTATACCAGTTTTTTCCGTGGAAAAAAAGTTTAAGGGTGATTGGCGAGTTTTGAATAAGATTCGTCGGATTTTATCCGAAGAAAAACCGCAAGTGGTGCATACCCATTTGTTTGGTGGTGATTTTTGGGGCGGACGAGCAGCTTTGCAATGTGGTGTACCGATCGTAATTTCCACTAAACACGATATTATGTATGAGGGGTTATTGAAAAATTTTTTAGTTAACAAAATACGTCGAAAATTTTCACGCATTATTGCTATTTCTCGAGCCATTGAAGATCGTTTAAAAAATAAGGATAAAATCAGTCCGGAAAAAATCAGTGTGATTTACAATGGTATTGATATGAGTAAGTTTTTTGTGCCGGATGCGAAAATTTTTCAAGCCAATGAAATTGTTTTTGGCAGTGTGGGAAGATTGGTCCCAATCAAGGGTCACGATCGATTGATCAAGGCGGTGAAATATTTGAAGCGTGATAATTGGCGTTTGGAAATTTTGGGGGATGGGCCGGAGAAAGAAAATTTAAATAATTTGATTAAACAATTAAATTTGGAAGATAAAATTTCTTTGCTCGGACAAATCACGGATGTGCGAGAATATTTGCACGACTTTGATGTTTTTGTTTTGCCCAGTTTGACCGAAGGGTTGAGTTTGGCGGTGATTGAAGCGGCGGCCGCCGGAAAATTTATTATTGCTTCGGAAGTTGGTGGTGTGCCGGAAATAATCAGTCACGAACAAACCGGATTACTTTATTCTCCAAATAATATTGGGGAGTTGGCGGAAAAAATAGCTTGGGTTTTCGACCATCAAGATGAAGCTCGAGCCATGGCGCAAAAATTGCAACAAACGGTGAAAGACAAGTTTGATATCAATCAAATCATCAAGCATTATGAGAATTTATATTTAACTTTATTAAAGAAAATATGAAAGTTTTGTTGATTAATAAATTTAATTATTATCGTGGAGGCGCGGAAACTGTTTTTTTAACTACGAAAAAATTGTTGAATCAAGCGGGAATATCAACCGTGCTTTTTTGTATGGATCATCCGCAAAATCTGGAATCACCGGAGACTCAATATTTTGTGGATAATCTTGATTTTGGTGTTCGTCAAGGTTGGAAAACGGAATTAAAAAAATGGTGGCGATCATTTTATTCACGATCGGCAGCGGAAAATTTAGAAAAATTAATTGTTAATGAAAAACCGGATATTGCCCATATTCATAATTTTATGCATCAATTGACGCCTTCGATTTTAACGGTATTAAAGCGTCATAAAATTCCCGTTGTGCAAACTTTACATGATTTTCAGCTTATTTCGCCGGCTTATAATTTGTTACCGCAAAACGGCCAATGTGTTTTACCTCAAGTTAGCCAAGTGATTGGTCAAAAGATGATTCAAGATTCAAGAGTTATCAGTTTTTGGGCGGTTGTGGAATTTTGGTTGATAAAATTATTAAAAATGTATCGTGAAAAAATAGATTTATTCCTGGTGCCCAGTCATTTTATGAAAAATATAATTGAAGAAAAAGTTGCTGTTTCGATGGAGTATCTGCCGAATCCGGTTTTGTTTCCGGAAAGTCCGCAATATGTGCCGGGAGAAAAAATAATTTGCGTTTCTCGAGTAATCAAAGGTAAGGGGATTGATACTTTGATTAAGGCGATGGAAAAATTACCGGATAAGGAATTGGAAATAATCGGCACCGGACCGGAATTTGCCTTTTGGAAAAAATATTTGGAAAGTAATAATATTCAAAATATAAAATTATTGGGTTTTTTGGAACCGGAAGCAGTGGCAGAAAAGATCAGCGTCGCGCGTTTTTGTGTGATGCCATCGCAAATGTGTGAGAACAATCCATTGGCGATTTTGGAAGCGATGGCGCTGGGTAAACCGGTTTTGGCCAGTCGTATCGGAGGTATCCCGGAAATGATCACTGATGGTGTGGATGGTTGGCTTTTTACTTCTGGAAACATTGATGAATTATCGAGAAAAATAAATAATATTTATCATCAAACAGATGAAATAGAACAATTTGGGAAACGTGCGCAAGAGAAAATATCGCATCTCAATCAACAGTATTTGGAAAAGTTATTGGTAATTTACAGTGGATTAATTAATAAAAATGGGCTATTGGGTTGATGACAAAAAAATATTACATTTTGACTTTTATTTTATTGGCGGTCGTGGTTAGTGCTTTGACCGCGATTTCGGTTTGGAGCGCGACATATTTGCCCGGTAAATCTCCAAAAATCGCCAATATTTTTTTTCGTTGGGATATTACAGAAGCGGAAGCCAAGCAACTGGCTAGATGGGATATTTTGTTAATTGACATGGAGGTGCAACATTATTCGCCAAACAGTTTAAAATTGATTCGCCAATATAATCCTAACATTAAACTATTGGCGTATTTGGCCAGTCAAGAAATTCGCGGTGATTCCGGTAATTTGCCGGGGACTTTGCGTAAAAAATTTTATGATCAGATTCCAACACAATGGTGGTTGCGCGATAAGGATGGTAATCAAGTGCAGTGGTGGCCGGGTAACCCGATTTTAAATGTGACTTATCAGTGTCCGACGGTTGACGGTAAAAAGTATTTTGATATGATTGCCTGGTTTGTGAAAAATGAAATTTTATCTACCGGTTTATGGGATGGAATTTTCTATGATAATGTTTGGGAAGGGATTGATTTTTTGGAAAGTTTTAATATTGATTTAAATGGTGATGGCATGGCGGAAAGCAAACAAACTTTGACGGCTGAGTGGAAAAAGGGGATGACTACTTTGCTTTCAAATTCACGATCGGTTTTTGGTCCGAATGTTTTAATTGTTGGGAATGGAGGTGATGGTTATTATAATTATATTAATGGGGCTTTGTATGAAACTTTTCCGGATAATGGTTGGGAATGGTATTTGAATAAATATCGTTTTATCAGTAAAAACGGTTATTCACCGGCGATTGGAATTATTAATACCAATGTGAAAAATACCGGACGTAAAAATGATTTTCAGAAAATGCGTTATGGTTTGGCCAGTGCCATGCTGGGTGATGGTTTTTACAGCTTTGATAACGGTGATCAATCACACACCGAGATTTGGTGGTACGATGAGTATGAGGTTTCTTTGGGTCGGCCACTGGCTGAACCGATAAATATATTGAATAATTCTTCAATCATTCAAGATGGTGTTTGGCGACGCGATTATGAACGAGGAGTGGTTTTGGTCAATTCGACATCTAAAAATTATACTGTTGATTTGAAAGGTGAATACGAAAAACTCCATGGTCAGCAAGATAAAGTTGTTAATAGCGGTGCGATTGTCTCAAAAATTGAATTACCCGCTAAAGATGGTTTGATTTTATTGAAAACGGTGGAGGAAATAACTAATGCTTCTTTTATCAATGGTAATTTTGCCCGTATTTTTGATTCTTGGGGACGAGTTAAACGGGGTGGATTTTTTTCTTACGTTCCAATGTTTCCCGGTTCAACGGAGGTGATGTTAATTGATATTAATAAAGATAATAATTTGGAATATTTGGTGGCTGATGCTAGTAGTGTTGGTATTTATGACTATAACGCGCGTTTAATTTCTAAGTTTTATCCTTATGAAGCGCATTATAATCAGGGAATAAATTTTGCGGTGGGTGATTTGGATGGTAATGGAACATTGGAAATTATTACCGGCACAAAAAATGGTGGTGGTCCGCATATTCGGATTTTTAACAGTGCAGGAAAATTAATTAATCCGGGATTTTTCGCGTATGCGAAAAATTTTCGCGGGGGAGTTGATGTGGCGGTGGGTGATTTGGATGGTAATGGAACCATGGAAATTATTGCCGGCGCCGGGGTGGGAGGCGGTCCTCATATTCGAGTATTTAATAAAGATGGTAAACTAATTAATCCGGGATTTTTTGCTTATGCGGAAAATTTTCGAGGGGGAGTAAATGTGGCGGTGGGTGACTTTGATAGTGATGGTCGTGATGAAATTGTCAGTGGTGCCGGATTTGGTGGTTCGCCGCAAATAAAAATTTTTGATCAAGATGGTCAATTGAAATTAGGACAATTTTATGCCTTTAATCAAACTTCCAGAGCCGGAGTGGATGTGACAGTGGGAGATATTGATCAAGATGGAGTATTTGAAATTATTACCACTTCAAATGATGTTTTTGCTATTAGTAATTAATTTTATTTTATGCCCGAACTATTCTCCCAAAAATTAAGAGCCAACTTCACCCCTGAACATCAGGATTATTATTTACAATTGGTAAATGAATTAAAAGAACTTTTGAATGGTCAAACGCAGGAGGAAGTACTGGCCGGTGGTGATCCGGCAATTATTCAAAAAATTTTGGAGATAAAGCAGGAAATGCTTAATTTTGTGTTAACCAAGAAAACTAGGGAAATGGTTAAACAAGAGGAAAAGGAACAAGAAGAAAGAATATTAAGAAAAAGAGAAGAAGAATTGGAAAAAGAAAGACAAACAGTAAGTTTAGATGAAATTGAGAGAAAACAAAAAGCAGGAGAAGAATTAACGGATAATGAATTGAAATTTTTGTATCGGATTGATGGGTTTGGTTTGTCATTTCCATCTAGTAATAATGATAAAAAACGAGTACAAGATATTATAAATCAACGAAATATTAAGGAAGATGTTTCTTATGTTTTAGGTTGTTCTGAAGATCAAGTAAGTTTAACAACACAAGAGTTTTTAGCTGGGACAGATATTGTTTACCATTTTGAAGATCTTGATTTAAATAATCTAAAGAGTGCTGAAGGATTGGAATTACCACAAATTATTGGAGGGGGCCTTGAATTAAGAAGTATAACGAGCGCTGAAGGATTACAATTACCGCAAAGTATTGGAGGAGGTCTTTATTTATATAGTCTAACGAGCGCTGAAGGATTACAATTACCGCAAAGTATTGGTGGAAATCTAAATTTAATGAATTTAATAAGTGCTGAAGGATTACAATTACCGCTAAGTATTGGTGGAGGTCTTTATTTAAGCAGTCTAATGAGCGCTAAAGGATTACAATTACCGCAAAGTGTGGGAGGAAATCTTTTTTTAAGAAGTTTAACGAGCGCTGAAGGATTAGAAATCCCTTTGGGTATTAAATCAATTTATTTTGGGAAAATGTCAGATAATGAAATTGAAAAATTAAAACAAAAATATCCGCATGTAACAGTGAATAAAATATAATATGCCCGAACTATTTTCTCAAAAATTAAGAGCCAACTTCACCCCTGAACAGCAGGATTATTGTTTACAATTGGTAAATGAATTAAAAGAACTTTTGAATGGTCAAACGCAGGAGGAAGTACTGGCCGGTGGTGATCCGGCAATTATTCAAAAAATTTTGGAGATAAAGCAGGAAATGCTTAATTTTGTGTTAACCAAGAAGACCAGGGAAATGGTGAGGCAGGAGGAAGCGGTAAATAGTGAAATAACACGAAGACAAAAGGAACAAATACGTCGAGAATCTGTAAATTTTAATGAAATTGAGAGAAAAAATCGTAAGGGCGAAAAGTTAACAGACGATGAATTAAGATTTATTTATAAAATTGATGGATTTGGATTTGGTACTGTTTTGGATGATTTCCAAGAACAATTTATTAGAACAATTATCTTGCGAAGAAATATTAAAAAAGATGTGTCCAGATTATTGGAATGTGATGAATCTCAAATTAGTTTAAGTCAAGATGAATTTTTGAGTGAACGAGATATTTGTTATCATTTTGGGGATTTAAAATTTCGTGACCTTACATATTTACCTGATAATTTTCCCGCTCCGGAAGTAGTTAATGGCAGTTTACAATTAACTAACCTTGATAGTTGGCCTGTAAATGCATTGTTTCCTCGTGTTGTTAATGGTCTTTTGGACTTGGCTTTTTTAAAGGAGTTACCCGATGATGTTCTTATGCCGGAAGTTATTAATGGGTGGCTTGATTTAAGGTCAATTGAAGCTTTGCCTAAAAATATAACCTTACCGCAGGTTGTTACCGGCCATTTTTATTTAATTGGGTTATTATCGTTTCCATTGGAGTTAGATATCCCTCGAGGTATCAAGTCTATTATGGTTGGTGATTTGTCTGATCAAGAATTGGAAAGAGTAAAGAAAAAATATCCTCATGTTTATTTCTCTAAGGTTAAATAACGTATATGCCCGAACTATTTTCTCAAAAATTAAGAGCCAACTTCACCCCTGAACAGCAGGATTATTGTTTACAATTGGTAAATGAATTAAAAGAACTTTTGAATGGTCAAACGCAGGAGGAAGTACTGGCCAGTGGCGATCCGGCAATAATCCAAAAAATTTTGAAGATCAAGCAAGAAATGCTTAATTTTGTGTTAACCAAGAAGACCAGGGAAATGGTGAGGCAGGAAAAGCCATATTCATTTGCTGAAAGTGGTGAGCAAAAAGTATCTTTGGATGATTACGATTCAGTGACTAAGCCAATAAATGTTAATGGCCAAATGGTTTTTGTTGGTCGGAAAAATGATCGATATTATGTGGTCGGCTATCAAGGGGAAATTATTGGGGAAAAGAATGGTTATGGCAGGGTCGGATATTTAAATGAAATAAATAATAATCTTTATTTTCATGCTGAAATAAATGGTCGTTGGTTTCTGCTGGAAAATGGAACAAAAATTATCGGTGATCAACAGGGATATGACAAAATTGAAATAAGTAAAAAAATATTAGGAAGAGTAATATTTGAAGTATATCAAGAGAAAAAAAATATGACTTTGATTGATAATACTGGGAAAGTTTATGGGGATCCGAATAGTTACCGTCAAGTTGAATATCATGATTTTGGGGATAAAATGATTATGGTGGCGAGTAAAAACAATCGTGGAGTAATAATTAATCAAGAGGGTGAAATTATTAGCCCAAAAATTGGTTTTGATCATGATCCATTTTTAAGTTCTTTTAAAACACATAATGTTAATGGGCAATTGTTATTTCGCATTGAGAGAAACGGTTTGCGATATTTGTTAAATGAACAAGGCCAAATTGTGATGAGTTTAACTGAATATGCTAGTAATGGAGATCCGTTAATTTGTGATGGAAAATTATTGGTGCCTTGTATGAAGAGAAAAAAAGATCATGTTAAATGGTATATTGTTGATCAACAGGGGCAAAAAATTGGTGATAAAAAGGGTTATGATGAACTTCGCGGTTACTCGCAAGGTGATAAGATATTGTTTTTTGCCAAAATCAATAATAGGTATTGTGTTCTAAATGCTCAAGGTGAAATTATCCATGAAACGTTCGAAGCTATTACTAATATTCATATTTTAGGTGACAAGTATTTTATTCAAGTTTTAGGAAATCATGGAGACTCATGGATGCGTGATAAAAATGGAAAACTTATTGGCAGAGAATTAGGGAATTACTTTGATGCTGTTATATCTCCTCAAAAAATTGGTAATGAAATTTATTTTATTGCATTAAGAAATGAACGATTATTTGTAGTTAATGAAAAAATGGAAATAATTGGTGATTCTGATGGGTTTGAAAAAATATTTAGCATTGATGATGTGGATGGCAAATTGTTTTATCGTGCGATAAAAAATTATCGTTATTTTCTGGTTGATGAAAATGGGGAATTGATTGGCGATCATGCTGGATATGAAAAAATCGAAAAACCAAAAAAAGTTGGTGACCAGGTTGTATTTGTGGCGAAAAAAAATAATGTTTTAATTGTTGTTAATGAATTTGGTGTGCAAATAAGTGACGAATATGCACAAATATTTGAAATAGATGAAAAAAACGGGGAAGCTTATGTGATGGCCAAATCTTTTAATAATGAATATGTAGTACAAAAATTAAAATAATAATATGGGGAATCAAGATAAAAATTTATTGGAAATTCGCGATGATGATTTCCAAGATATTAAGCAAGAGTTGCGACGAGAAGGAAAGAAAGATAATATTGTGATTAAGTCGCTTAAAATTTTCACTTATCCGGCTAAGCGACTGAAAAAAAGATATAATATTCGTTATCGTTTTAATCCCAAACATTTGGCCATGGATTTGATTATAGTTGGAGCCATTTTGTTTTTAATTGGCTTGAATATTTTTTATTGGTGGGGTGGATTTCATTATTTAACCAATAAATTGGATGTCCGAGTAACATTGGTGGAGCAACAAATTATTAGTGGTGGTCAGAATACTTTTATTGTTAAATATGAGAATAATAATAATTTTGCTTTAAATTTGGCTTCTTTGTCTATTAAATTCCCGGAAAACTTTATTTTACAAGAAGTGTCCCGTACGGATTTTAATTATCAGGACAATACGGTTTATCTGGGGGATTTGACTCCCGGCGCTAACGGGCAAATCCTTTTTGTGGGTAAAATTATCGGAGCCATTGATCATGAACAATCATTTGTGGCTAATCTGAGTTATTACAAAACCAATAAACAAGGAGCGCGACTTTGGGGACAATTTCAGGAAATTGAACGGTTGAAATATTTACCTAATGGCAGTGCGGTGCTTTTTAGTCGAGTAATGCCTGATCGTTTGGTTGGTGGACAGGAATTCAATGTACCGATTACTTTGACCAATCAAACCGGTTTAGTGATTGATGAATTGCGATTAAGTCTGATTTCCTCTGATTTGTCGGTGATTGATGGCGGAGAGTTATATTTGGATAATAATTGGCATTTTTATCAAGTGGAAGCCGGAGCTTCAGTTTCATTGACGCCACTTTTAAAAGTTAAGGCCGTAAAAGATTCGGCGGAATTGACATTTGTGGTGGATTGGAAGTATCAAGATAAATATTATCGTCAAATTTTTGCGGTGGAACGTCACGAAGTTTTTAATCCGCAATTTACCATTGAACAAATTGTCAATCAAGCTAATGTTAACCCCGGCGATTTGATTGATTTTTCCATTAAATTAAATAATCAGGGTCAATATAATATTGAGGATTTACACTTGGAAATGAATTTCCTTGGTGATTATTGGGATGTTAATTCTATAAAACCAAGTAATGGGAAAATACAAGAAAATTCCGTGGTTTTTGATTATGAGGTTTTGCCGGAATTGAATTTGATTATGCCTCATGAAAGTAAAGAATTGGATTTCAGTGTGAAAATTAAAAATGTTTTACTCGGAGTGGTGAATCCGGAAATTGTTTTGCAAACCAATGTTGGTTTCAAAGTGGAAAATGAATCAGTTTTTTTGCGTGGAACCAAAAATGAATGGCGTGTGAATAGCAATTTGAATGTGCGAGCGTTTGCGCGTTATTATACGGCTGAAGGTGAGCAACTGGGCCGTGGTCCCTTGCCTCCAAAAGTCGGAGAAACAACCAAATATTGGGTATTTTTGCAATTGTTAAATGATATCAATTCCATGGAAAATGTTAGTTTAACAGCTATTTTGCCGACCAGTGTGAATTGGGAAAATCGATCTAGCGTTCCGGTGGGTAATGCGGTTAATTTTGATCCGGCAACTCGAAAAATTACTTGGACAATCAGTAAAATAAAAGTGGATCCACGCAATATTGGGGTGGCGTTTGAAGTTAGTGTGACCCCTACCAGTGAACAAAAAGGGAAAGTTATTAATTTATTGGAAAATATTGTGGTTAGCGGTCAAGATAGTTTTACGGGTAAGAGCTTAACTCGCAGTATTGCCGGAGTAACGACTAACTTGATATTTGATGACAGGGGGAATCTTAATCGAGGAATAGTGGAATGATTATAAGAAACATCATTAACTTGACGAAATGATGTTTTTTTGTTAAGACAAAGATAGCTCCTTACAATTTTTTCTCCCATGGAGGAGAGTCATGTTGCACGCTTGGGAAATGGCTTTTGCTTTAAGTGGTAATTCAGAACATCTGGCGGGCGTGAGGCGCTTGGATTTTTTTCATCGATTGGCGCAATTTTTTGCCGGTGAATTGGACTTTGAAAAAGTGGCAATTAATAGTGAACAGTGGGCAATGTTTTATTGGCGTTTGATTGACGAATCAGTTGGTCCAAAAGATTTTTTAGTATTATGTAAAAAAGCTTATCAGCGGATTTTTTCTTCGGCGACTTCAACCATGGAGTTGTTTGATATCTATTTGTCACCTGCTTTTGAAGAGGATATTAATTTTGCGAGTAAGACTATTAATAGGTTGCGGACAGTCAGAACTTGGGAAGCGGCAGTTTGTTTGATTGGGCGTCATTTCCGTGATCATCAATCTCGTGGTCGTAATTATTATGCACTGCGTCTGTGTTTGGCTAAACTCCTTTTTGATCGTTATTGGAATTTGAAAGATATGAATAAGGGATCGGTGGGAATCCTTTCTGATTTCTTTGTTACCGGTGAAGGAGCAATGCCGGAAGTAACTCAGCTGATTTTCTGCGATGGTAAGGTTATTGAGTGGTTTAAGAGTTTGCCGCGTGATGAAGTTTTTCGGGCGAATAATTTTACTTATTTGTGTACTTTCTTGGAAGATGTTTTTGTGGTGCGCTCAGAAAGCGATGAGAAATTGCGTAGGTTTTTGCAACGAAGGGCAGTACAGTATTGGCCGACGTCTTTTAAAGAACGAAATGAATATTTGCGTTCGTTGCCACAGTGGTTGCGAGAATATTTACTTGAGTATTTGTGGAAAAAACCGCAGCGGAGCGATGATGTTGTTTTCTTCTGTAGTATTTTCTTGACTGGCAGAACAATGGTAAAGGCATTGAAGCTTTTGTCTCAAGAATAAAATATAACTTCGGTATTAGCCGAAGTTTTTTGATCTCTGAAATTTTGATAAATAGGGGGAATAGGACGACTCTTGACAGACTGTCTCAATGTATTATAATTATTTTAGCAGTCATAAACTTCGAGTGCTAAAAATATGAAAGAACGAACAAAAAAAATTCTTTTAGCCATGATTACGGAGTATATTGATACTGCCGTTCCGGTAGCTTCCGGTTTTTTAGTTAAAAAAATCGGTGATCATATTTCTTCCGCTACGGTACGCAATGAGTTTGTGCAACTGGAAAAAGATGGTTATATTTGGCAACCGCATACTTCGGCCGGACGAATTCCTACAGAAAAAGGCTATTATTTTTATATTCAAGAAAACGGTTTGGAAATGGAATTGCCCGGAACCATGAAAAGTCAACTTAATAGAATTATGGCCAATGTTAATTATGATCAACGCCAAAAAATGAAAGAATTGGCTAAACTGATTGCCGAGTATTCCGGAGAAACAATTATGTTTGCGTTTGCGAAAAATGATATTTATTATACCGGATTATCAAATTTATTTGCCAAACCGGAATTTGATGACAAGGATAAGGTGGTGGATATTTCTCGTGTGATTGATCATTTGGAAAAAGTGGTGGAAAACATGTTTGAAGATTTTGCCGGTCCGGAAATTAAAATTGGGGTTGATTGTCCGATTAGTTCGTTTTGCGGATCGATTTTTATTAAAACCAATCGAGCGTTAATGGCAACTATTGGTCCGATGCGGATGAATTACCCGAAAAATTATGCGTTATTAAATTATGTATCACAAATAACAAAATAATATGAATTTGAAAAAAACCGACAAAAAGAAATCTTCGATAAAAACAGATGAGCCAAAAGAAAAGTGGGAGGAAAAAGCCAAAGAATATTTGGCCGGTTGGCAACGCGCCAAAGCGGATTATGATAATTTACAAAAGGATGTGGCACGACAAAAAACAGAATATGTTAAGTTTGCTAACGCCAATCTGTTGATGGAGCTTTTGCCGGTTTATGATAATTTCAAAATCGCTTTTAAGAGTATTCCCGAAGAACAAAAACAAAACAGTTGGGTGGTGGGCTTCGATCATATAAAAAATCAATTATGGAAGTTGCTGGAGGATAATGGAGTAAAGGAAATCAAAACCATTGGTGAAAATTTTGATCCTGAGAAACATGAAGCGGTGGAATCAATCGATGATCAAGATGCCAAAGAAGATGAAATTATCAAAGAAATTAAAGCCGGTTATTTATGGCATGATAAAGTGATTCAAGCGGCCAAAGTAACGGTTTGTCATAAAAATAAATCATAACCAAGTGATATTTGGTGTTTCGGTTTAATCAGGAGGTTAGATCGAAAAGCAATATCACTTCATAACTTATATGTCATTAATCAAGTGGACGCCATTTTTGGAACCTTTTGGTGACATGGACAAGTTTTTGGAAGATTTTCGTAAAGGTACAGCCGTGGGATTTTCTCCGGCCTTGGATATTTACGATAAAGGCGCCAGTTTGGTGGTGGAGGCGCAATTACCCGGAATTGACGGTGAAAAGGTTGATGTCTCGGTGGAAGATGATATTTTGACGATTCAGGGTAAGTCAGAGAAAAAATCCGAAGTGGAAGAAAAAAATTATTATCGCAAGGAAATTCGCAGTGGTAGTTTTTATCGCAGTGTCGCTTTGCCGGCTCATGTTGATGGAAAAAAGGCTAATGCGGAATTTGTTGATGGTGTTTTGAAAATTACTATTCCCAAGTTAAAGCCGGTTAATCATAGCAAGGTGAAAGTGACGGTAAAAAAGAAAAAATAAATGTTTATTTATTCAGCTTCGTAGTCTACGAAGCTGGGATAAGTGAATATTGAAATAATCAGCGTCAATAAGCATTGAAGATAAATCAAATGGTATTTATTTAAATGTTTATGGCGTAAAAAAATAGTATGGGAAAAATTCTGGGTATTGATTTGGGCACAACAAACAGTTGTATGGCGGTGATCGAAGGAGGTAAGCCGCGGGTTTTAGAAAACAAAGAAGGTAATCGAACAACACCGTCAGTTGTTGCAATTTCCAAAACTGGTGAGAGAATTGTTGGACAAATGGCTAAACGTCAAGCAGTGACTAATCCTCATAACACCATTTATTCGGTTAAACGGTTGATTGGTCGTCGTTTTGAAGATGAAGAAGTGCAACGAGATATAAAGGTTAGCTCATATAATATTGTGAAAAGTGGTGAAGCGGTGAAAGTTAAAATGGGTGATCAAGAATTAACTCCGCAAGAAGTTTCGGCCATGATTTTGCAAAAATTAAAAGCTGATGCCGAAGAAAAATTAGGTGAAAAAATTGAAGAAGTTGTTATTACCGTGCCGGCATATTTTGATGATTCTCAACGTCAAGCTACCAAGGACGCCGGTGAAATTGCTGGTTTGAAAGTGCGTCGTATTATCAATGAGCCTACTGCTGCGGCTTTGGCTTATGGTTTTGAGAAGAAAAAAGGCCAACAAATTGCGGTTTATGATTTGGGTGGTGGTACTTTTGATATTTCCATTTTGGATGTGGCGGAAGATACCGTGGAAGTGAAATCAACCAATGGTGATACTCATTTGGGGGGTGATGATTTTGATAATACTATTATTAATTGGTTGGTGGATGAATTTAAAAAGGAAAATGGTGTTGATTTAAGTAAGGATTCCATTGCTTTGCAAAGAATCAAGGATGCAGCGGAAAAAGCCAAAATAGAATTGAGTAGCGCTCAGGATACGGAAATCAATCAACCGTTTATTGCTCAAGATTCTAGTGGCAATCCTTTGCATTTAGTTAAAACATTTACTCGGGCCAAATTGGAAGAATTGGTTCTTGATTTGGTAAGTGCAACGATTGAGCCATGTAAAAAAGCTTTGGCTGATGCCAAATATACTGTTGATGATATTGAAGAAGTGGTGCTGGTGGGCGGTATGACCAGAATGCCATTGGTGCAGAAAAAGGTTGAAGAGTTTTTTAAGAAAAAACCGAACATGTCAGTTAATCCCGATGAAGTGGTGGCGGTGGGTGCCGCGGTTCAGGCCGGTGTTTTGCAAGGCGATGTAAAAGATGTTTTGCTTTTGGATGTAACCCCATTATCTTTGGGTTTGGAAACTTTGGGTGGTGTGGCCACTAAATTGATTGAAAGAAATACAACGATTCCAACTTCCAAATCACAGGTTTTTTCTACCGCCGCTGACAACCAAACTCAAGTCGAAATAAATATTGTTCAAGGTGAACGTGAAATGGCGGTTGATAATAAATCTTTGGGCCGATTTATTTTAGATGGTATTCCGCCGGCGCCACGCGGTGTTCCGCAAGTGGAAGTTAGTTTTGATATTGATGCTAATGGTATTTTGAATGTTAAGGCCAAAGACAAAGCCACTGGTAAAGAACAGAAAATTACCATTACCGCTTCTTCCGGTTTAAGCAAAGAAGAGGTGGAAAAAATGAAAAAAGATGCGGAAGCTCATGCGGAAGAAGATAAAAAGAAAAAGGAAGTGATTGAAGTTCGTAATATCGCCGATACTATGGTGTATACCACTGAACGAATGATCAAGGATAATGCGGATAAAATCAAGGAAGAAGATAAAAAGTTATTGGAAGAAAAAATGGAGGCGGTGAAAAAGGTTAAAGATGGTGATGATTTGGAAGCGATTAAAAAATCGTCTGAAGATTTAAGTCAAACCGCGCAAAAAATCGGTGGGGCGCTTTATCAACAACAACAAGCTCAGCAACCAACCGGTGAAGCGGGCGCTCAATCAGCCAATCCAGAAGAATCGAAAAAAGAAGATTCACCAAAAAATGACAATGTTCAAGACGCGGATTTTGAAGAAAAAAAATAATTCAATTATATGAAAAAACTCATGGTGTCTTTAATTGCGGTGGTTTTATTGGCAACCGGTTGTTCTTGGACCGGGGAGCAGGTGGTTAAAGAAAAAAATGATTCCGGTCAAGTGCGAATGCCCGAGGAGGTGCAAAAGGCCACTCAAGGTCAGGCGACAATTTTAGGTGGGTGGAAAATTGAAAATGGCTATTTTGCCATGGTGGTTTTGGATGAAGAGGGTGTTTATTATGCCACTATGCCGGATAATTCCAATGAAATTGGTAAATGGCGGTTGTTTGATGATCAACTGCTTTTGACACCGGACAATGATCCTGATTTTTCTTACGAATTTACGATTCAAACTCTGGGAGCAGATCGTGCGGAATTGATTTTGGATGGTGATTTACAAGTTTGGTTGAGAAATAAATAATTATGGATGTTTACGCGTCACGTGCCGGAGAAAAATTAGCTTTTGCGTTAAAAGAATTTAATATAAATGTTAAAGACTTGGTTTGTGTTGACTTAGGAGCTTCGACCGGTGGTTTTACCGATTGTTTGTTGCAAAACGGCGCCCAAAAAGTTTTTGCGGTGGAAAAGGGTTATGGCACTTTGGATTGGAAGTTGCGTAATGATTCTCGGGTTCAGGTTTTAGAAAGAACCAATGCCCTTGAAGTAGTTTTGCCGGAAAAAGTGGCTTTGGTGGTGATTGATATTGGATGGACTAAACAGCGTTTTATAATTCCCAAAGCCTTGGAGTTATTAAAGGATAATGGTATAATTATTTCACTTTTAAAACCGCATTACGAGGCGGAGCGCTATGAATTGTATAAGGGAAAAGTCCGAGAAGAAGATTTGCCCGGAATTATTGAAAGAGTAGTGGGAAGTTTGCCGGTTAAAGTGGAGAAAGTTATTGAGTCACCGATTGTTGGTGGAAAGGGAGGAAATAAAGAGTTTTTTCTTTTGATTAGAAAGTAAGATATTACTGTCGCTTCGAGCCGAATTTATGTTGGATAAGTTAGTCGAGAAGGACATGTCTGTCATTTCTTAACAAGCTCGAAACAACATTTTGGCAAGTTTGAAACAATAAATAATATAAATGTTTAGAAAATAGATGAAACGATATTTTACATATATTGTACGTTGCTCTGATGGAAAATATTATACTGGAATTACTAGTAATTTAGAATCTAGAATTAATCAACATAATACTTCTGAAATTAAAACAGCGTATACATATTCTAGGCGTCCCGTGGTGCTGGTGTTTTATGAAGAGTATGATAATCCGAATGATGCAATTAAAAGAGAAAAACAAATTAAGGATTGGAATCGTAACAAAAAGGAAGCTTTAATTCGTGGCGACTATGAGGATCTTTGTCATTTCTCTACAAGCTCGAAACGACAAAATAAGTAGTCTGTCGCTTCGAGCCGAATTTATGTTGGATAAGTTAGTCGAGAAGGGATGCTGTCATTTCTCGGCAAGCTCGAAACGACAAAAGAAATATGTATCTAATTGATGGTTATAATTTACTCTATCAAACTGATTATGAATCTCGGGAAGATTTAATTTTTGTGGTTTCTGATTTTTTGCGTCAAAACAAAAAACGCGGAATAATTGTTTTCGATGGTTATAGTCCAGAGGATTTGAGCAGTGAAGTTTTGGAAGTACGTTTTAGTGGTAATGCTGATGAAGAGTTAGTTAGAGTTATTAATGAAAATATTGATCCCAGTTTTTTAACGTTAGTTAGTTCTGACAAGGATATTATTTTTCAGGCTGGTCAAAAAAATATAAAATCAATTAAGTCCGAACAGTTCGCTTATTTATTATTTGGTGTGCATAATCAAGAGTTGTCTTCTGATGATGAAAAACCAGAATTTAGTGGCGAAAGTTTGGCTGATTATAATAATTTTCAGAAACAATCATAATTTATGGGAAAAGATTACTATAAAATTTTAGGGGTAGAGAAAAATGCGACAACCGAGGAAATCAAAAAAGCTTTTCGTAAATTAGCGCATCAATATCATCCAGACAAGCAAAGTGGTGATGAAGCTAAATTTAAGGAAATTAATGAGGCTTATCAAGTTATTGGTAATGAGCAAAAACGTCAACAATACGATCAGTTTGGTTCCACTTTTGATCAACAAGGTGGTTTTGGCGGTGGTGTTAACTGGGATGACTTTATGAAATATGCTCGTCAAGGCGGTGGGAGTGGGTATCAAAATATAAATATGGATTTTGGTGATTTGGGGGATATTTTTGGAGATATTTTCGGTTTTGGAGGAGGAAGTCGTCGCTCTCGTGGTGGTCGTCGTGCAGTTCAAGGTGATGATTTGCAGCTGCGTTTAACTTTGGAATTCAAAGAAGCGATTTTTGGGGTGAAAAAAGAGATTTCCATTAATAAAAACATTAAATGTGATTATTGTCATGGTAATTTAGCAGAACCGGGCACGCCAATTAAAACTTGCGAACAATGTAATGGTTCCGGTCAAGTGATAAGAGTTCAACGTACCATGTTTGGCGCTTTTCAATCTGCAGTCGTTTGTTCGGCTTGTAATGGCGAAGGCAAAATTCCTGAGAAAAAGTGTACTGTTTGTCGCGGACAAGGAATAACAAAACAAGAAAAAACTTTGGAAATTGAAATTCCAGCCGGTGTTTCCGAAGGTATGACTTTGCGATTAGCTGGGCAAGGTGATGCTGGTCTTTATGGTGGTTCAGCCGGAGATCTGTATGTGCATTTGAAGGTCAAGGAGGATCCGCGTTTTGAAAGAGAAAACGATGATATTATTACTCGCAAAGAAATTAGTTTTGTTAATGCGATTTTAGGTACTAAATTGGAAGTTGATACCTTGGACGGGGTAGTGGATTTGAATATTCCCGAGGGTACACAACCGGGAGCGCGCTTCCGAATTAAGGGAAAAGGGGTTCCGAAAATGCGAGGCGCTGGACGCGGTGATTTTTATGTGGATGTGATTGTGAAAATTCCAAAGAAAGTTAGTCGTCAACAGAAAAAATTATTACTTGATTTTGAAGCTGAATAAATTATGTATTCAATAATTTTTTTAATTTTAATTTTATTGTTCATTCCGATTTTTTTCCTAGTGGCTCCTTTTGCGCCCACCAAAAAACCGGAGTTGGTTGAGTTAGATAAAATTATTAAGCAACAAAAAATAAAGCGTTTCATGGACTTGGGTTGTGGTAATGGGCGAGTAATAGATTTTTTAGCAAAAAATAATCCGGAAATTTATTTTTCCGGTATAGAATATTCTTTTATTTTGTATTTAATTTGCAAAATTCGTTTTTGGCGACGACCAAATGTGCGAATTTATTATGGGAATTTATTTTCACATGACTGGAGCAAATATGATGCGTTATATTTATTCTGGATGCCACGCGCCCTGGAAAAATATCAGGATAAATTCTTGAAAAAAATAATTTCCGGTCAAACGGTTTTGTCTTATGTATTCCCAATTAATTTTTTACAACAATATTTAGTATCACAGATACGAGCTGATAAACGAGAGTTGCCAATTTATTGTTATCAAATAAAATAAATTTTTTTAAAAGAAAAACTCCCCGCACGATGACAGGGAGTTTGTTAGAGTAAAGAACTGGTTGCCCTTCGATTCCTTGCGGTTTCAAAGGGCAATCTGCCTAGCGCCGGGGCCCGCGACGCATCGTCCGTGACCGGTCGATGCGGACGCCGTCGAGCATGACGCTCGAGGCGAGCTGGCGCGACTTCTCGTCGCGACAGCCGGGGCACTGGGGGGTCCCGTGCGTCGCCGGGTCGAGAACGATCGGTGACAGGAACTCCTTCCCACACCCGCAGGTGTAGAGATGGCGTCCCTCGATCCGCGCCGTGCCGAGGTGCAGGTAGCACCCGTCGGCAACCCGGAAGTCGTCCTCGCTCAGCGCTTCGGGCACGATCGTCAGCCGACCCGTCGGCGCCGTGAACGGCGGGCAACGGGTGAAGTCCACCAAGCGCACGATGCCATGCGATTCGGTGGCCTTCTCGTAGACCGCGACGTCGCAAACGACATCGCGGTCACCCGGCTTCACCTGGCCGTAGTAGTACGTGTTCACCACGTACTCCTTGGCCACCACACCCTTGTGGAGCCGAGCGGGGATGATCAGATCCGTGCCTTCGGGGCGGAACTCACCCTTGGAGACGGCGCCCTTGGGCACGTTCACTTGAACGGCCCGGAAAACGGCAACGGGAATCCTCGTGTCCATGGTATCCTCCTAGAATGACGCTCCTTGAGCGCCGTGAAATGAGCATGTGGGTTACCCCACGCCATCGACAATTGGCATTTTTGCCTTTCATCGAATATAGTAGTATAGCATACTTTGATAAAAAAGTCAATAGACGCTATTGTAAAATTGGCTAAAATAAGATATGTTGTAATATATGGATAATTTTTGGCTTAAAATAAAGCATCCGATTTTAGTTCTGGCACCTATGGCTGGGATTACAGATTATGCTTTTAGGCAGATTTGTCATAATTATGGCGCTGATGTGGTTTATACGGAAATGGTATCAATTGATGCTCTGTATTATGATAGCAAAAAAACTTTGGAAATGCTCAAAACCGTAAAAAAAGAAAAACCGGTAGTTTTGCAATTGTTTGGTAAGCGCCCGGAATTGGTCGCTAAAGCGGTTAAGCATGTGGAAGAAGCAGGTTTTGATGGGATTGACATTAATTTTGGTTGCCCGGCGAAAAAGGTGGTGGCGCATGAAGGTGGGGTGACCTTGTTGCGTAATCTTGATTTAGCTTATGAGTTGGTCCAGGCCGTCACCGAATCAGCGACTGTGCCGGTTTCCGTGAAAACCAGATTGGGGATTAATAAAAAAGAGGCAGTCACCCTTCGACAAGCTCAGGATGACATTCAGATTACAGTGTTTGATTTTATTGAAAAAATCAAAGATTTATCAGTGAGCACATTAATGATTCATGGTCGAACTTATGAAGGTGGTTTTTCCGCGCCAATTGATTTGGAGACTATTAAAAAGGTGAAACAAGCGTTTAAGGGAATTGTTATTGGTAATGGTGGTTTAAATACACCGGAAGATGCCAAAAAAATGTTGGAATTAACTGGCGTTGATGGTGTATCTTTTGCTCGAGGGGTATATGGACAGCCTTGGATCTTTGAGCAAACAAAAAAATTGTTCAAGTCTGGAAAGTATCAAGATTTTGATTTAGCACAAATAAAAAAAGTGGCGCTGGAGCAGGCGCAACTCTTGGAAGATAGCAAAGGTGATAAAGGTTTCTTGGAAATTCGGAAACATTTATGTTGGTATTTCCGTGGTTTCCCGCAGGCATCGCAATGGCGTCAAAAGTTGGTTCAAGTGGAAAACACTAAGCAATTGAAGCAAATATTAAAGCAAATGTAATTTAAAAGGCAGGACCCCGCAGCGTAGCTACGGGGCGATTTTTTGAAATGAGGATGGGGGGTGCGGATCAGGGTCCGGGGGGTCGGCCGGTGCGCAGCATGGCCCAGAGGAACCGACCGACTTCCACCGCGGAAGTTGCAGTTTCCCGGACCAGCCAACGCAGAGCGCGACCGGCCTGGCGTAGCGACCACTTGGTCGCTTTGGTTATGGACGCCTTGGCCTTTTTCTGACCTTGCACCATGACCATGCAACCGTAGGTTGCCACGCCCAGAAACAGGAAAGCGAACAGGTAGATCATCATATCCTCCAGTTAAATCAATTTGTCATTATAGCATAATTTTTCTAAAAAGTCAATGCTGAATAAGTTGTTAATTAAATTATCAAAATTTGAATAAAATAAACAAAAATTTGCTTTACATTTAGCATAGAAGTTTATATAATTAGGTTATCAAACAAAAAAATATGACGACTACTAACAAAAAAACAAAACCCACCACAAAAAAGACTGACGATAATTTGGAGCAATTGCTTAAAGAAAATTTGGCTTTGGATGAAAAATTACAAGATAAATTACCCTCGGAATTAAAAAAAGATTTTATTAAAGGAGAAACTGACCTTCCTGTTGATGAACCGGATGGGGCGTTAACTCAGGTTTTGGATTCAATTGAAGCTGATGATTCTGCGATGGTGGAAAATTCAGCCAATACAAAAGATGATTTCCCCGTTCCCTTGGTGAAGGATGATAGCTCAATAGAGCTTGAAGAAAAAAAGGATTTAGTCCTGGAAAGTAATAATTTAGAATCAACGGGTGATAAAGAACTGACAAAATTCGATGTGGGAAGTGAAATAATAAAAAATATTATTCCTCCGGAAGCATTGAAGTCAATGGAGAATACGGATAAATTACCGGAAGGTCCGATTGAGCGTCCGCTCGAAGAAGTAAAAAAAGAAGCGGAAGAAGTGAAAAAAGAGTTGGAAAAAGAAAAAAAAGAAATTGAAGCACACATGGAAGATGTCGGCACTTTGGCATCGGCGGCGCAAGTACAACAAGCTCAACAAACCAAAACGCCGGAAATGGTAAAAGTGGAAGGAGTATTGCAAGACGGTTTGAAAGATTATTTTCTAAAAATGACGCCTAATGAACAAGAAAATTTTAAGATTGAAGGAGAAAGAGTAGCGTCAAAGATTGTGATATTATTAAAAGCAGCTAAGGTCAAAGTGGTAAAAATTCTGAAATTAATTACGCAATGGTTGAAAATGATTCCCGGAGTTAATAAATATTATTTGGAACAGCAAAGTAAAATTAAAACCGATAATTTAATAAGAATGAAAGAAGAGGGGGAGTTTGATGGGAAAATGTAATTATGTTTATAAAAAAAATTGGAATTGACCTGGGAACAACTTATACCTTGGTGCATTTGCCGAAACGAGGAATTGTGATTAATGAACCATCGGTGGTGGCTGTTTCTGTGGTAGATAAAAAAATATTAGCCGTGGGTGATGAGGCCAAAGAAATGATTGGTCGAACGCCCGAATCAATTATTGCCTCTCGTCCCTTGAAAGACGGGGTAATTGCCGATTATAAAGCAACGGAAGCTATGCTCCGTTATTTTATTAATAAAGCTTTGGGCGGAATTAAATTATTTCGTCCGGAAGTAATGGTGGCTGTTCCGGCGGGAATCACTTCCGTGGAACGACGAGCGGTGATTGAAGCCACGATTGCGGCCGGTGCGCGTGCTGCTTATTTGATTAAAGAGCCGATTGCGGCGGCGATTGGGGCCAACATTCCGATTGGTACAGCTTCCGGTCATATGATTATTGATATTGGTGGAGGTACCAGTGAAATCGCGGTTATTTCTTTGGGGGGAATTGTGGCGGTGAAGTCAGTGCGAATCGGAGGTAATCGTTTTGATAATTCTATTGCGGAATATATCAGGCGAAAATATGGTTTGGCTATCGGTGAGCGAACTGCGGAAAATATCAAAATTGAAATTGGAAGTGCAATGTACGAAGAAAATCCCACTGCTATGGATATTCGTGGACGTGATATGATCAGTGGTTTACCGAAAACCGTGACCATTAATTCCAATGATGTGACGGAAGCTTTGCAAAAAGATTTGGAAGGAATAATTGAAGCGGTTAAAGAAGTTCTTAATGTTACTCCACCGGAATTGTCGGCTGATGTGATTGATAAAGGGATTATTATGAGCGGTGGTAGCAGTTTATTGCGTAATATTGATTATTTATTATCGCGAGCGGTGGGGGTTCCGGTTTATATTGCCGATAATGCACCTTTGTGTGTAGCACGAGGAACCGGATTGGCTTTGGATAATTTGGAGACTTATAAGCGTTCAATTTTAGCTACCAGATAAAATAAATATAAATTATGAAGTTATTGAAAAATGACATGCCCAACATGGCGGTGGTTGATAAAAAAAATTTAGATTTAAACATTAAAGATCATGTTTCTGATAAAACTCCCATAGGTACGGGAAACAAAGAGGCGCTTGGTCGTTTGCGTGGGGTGTCTTTTGGTTGTGAGCAGGTAGTGATTCAACGCACAGTGCCACCGGTAACGGTTGATAGTTTGGTTTTGGAAAAGGGTTGTTCCAAAGTTTTGGTGGGACCGAATGGCGCCGGTAAGTCAACGATTTTTGATGCGATTATGGAATTGGCTAATGGTGATGCTTGGTTTGATACTCAGGGAGGAAAGGGCGCGGTTTTGTATGGAGTGCCGGCGCATATTCGAGAAAAGTTACGAATTTCGCGTTTGAATCAGGAAGAAGTTTTGAATGCTATCAAAGATATGCAGGTGGCTGATGTGTTGCGTCAAGCCATGGAAAAATTTCAAAAGGAGTTTTTCGTGGATTGGGAAGATGGTGATAAATATGATGCTAATTTGGCAAATGAAGAAGCGCGACAAAGAATTGAACAATTATATGGTCAAATTATAAAACTTTTTAATATTGATGAATTTTTGGATCGTCAAGTATCTCAACTCAGTGGTGGAGAAAAAACCAAATTATCAATTTTTACCCTTTTAATGAGTGAGCCCGATATTATGCTTCTTGATGAACCAACCAATCATTTGGATTTGAAAAGTATTGCCAAGTTGGCTGCTTTGTTCAAAGCCTATAATGATGCTGGGGTGGCGATTTTAAGTGTTAGTCATGTTGATTGGTATTTGCGTGAAGTAGGAAGAAACGGTGTCTTTGAAATAACTTTTAACGAGGGGCAAAGAAAAGTGGAATCATCATCAGCGCCATATGATCGGTTTGTGAAGGATCGCGCACGCCAAGATTTTACGGTGATTGAAAATGATTTGCTTTGGCGCAACAAAGATCGCGTTCATGAAGGTGCTTATTTAACACCCTTGAAGTTTCCTTTTTCTATCCCTGATTCACCATTGGTGGATATTGAAATTGATTCTTTGAAAGCCGGAGAAGTTTGGGTGCTGAGCGGTGATAATGGTACCGGTAAAACCAAATTAATGCAAACTATGGCTTTGCCACATTTGCGTCGCCATATATTTGAAAAAACCAAAGGAGTGAATATTGCGTATATGCCTCAATTTTGGCCATCCGAAGTGGCGGAAGGTAATTTGGAAAATTTCTTTAATTATATTAAAGATCAAATTAATCCTCATTCAGAATTAACCGCTAAACGGTTTAATGATGCGATTAGGAAAATCGGTTTTATCAAAGCCGGAGAAAGCGCTTTAACGGCCAGTAGTAATTGGATGCGTCGCAAGCTCAGTCAATTTAGTGGTGGCGAACAGCGATTATTGTGGTTTTTGGCCGTTAGTTGCTTTGATGATGTTGATTGTTTGATGCTGGATGAACCGACTAATCACATGGATAAGAATTTACAAGAATTTGTGGTGAAAGCAATTAGAAACTTCCCCGGTGCAGTCGTGCTTTCCACTCATGATGTGAAATTGTTAGAAGATATTTCCTCTAATATCGGGAATAAAGTCGGTGGTGGAATTAAGGCGAAAAATATTGTTTTGGAAAAAAACAATGGTCGAACCAGAATCAGTGTTTCTACAGATAGTCCGGTGGTTCATATGCAAAAAGAATTAGCTAAAGCGCAAGCGGAAGCTCGAAAATTTAAATTTTAATATGTTAATTGGTATTGATGCTTCACGCGCCAATCGACCGGTCAAAACCGGTGTGGAGTGGTATTCTTATCATTTAATTGAGCAATTGAAAAAAATTGATTTGCAAAATGAATATCATTTGTATACGCAAAAAAAATTGCAAGGATCCTTGGCGGATTGCCCAAATAATTTTCAGGAAAAAGTATTGCGTTGGTTGCCGATCAGACTTTGGACTTTGATTCGCTTAAGCTATGAAATGAAATATGGTAAGCAGAAACCGGATGTATTGTTTGTTCCGGCGCATACGATCCCGTTGGTTTGTCCGGCGAAAACCGTGGTAACGGTTCACGACATTGGTTTTGATCGTTATCCTCAATATTATCATTGGGCGGATAAACTGTATCATCGTTGGACAATGAAATTTATTGCTCGACACGCTCGGGCGATAATTACTGTTTCTGAATTTTCCAAAAAAGAAATTATGGATGTTTATCATATCCCGGCCGAAAAAATTTTTGTTACGCCGATCGGATTTGATTCTCAAACTTATTATTCTCTTCCTTTGTCCGTGGAAGAAAAGAAAAATTTAGTCAAAGAAAAATTCGGTTTGGACAAGCCATTTTTTTTGTATGTTGGTCGTTTGGAAAAAAAGAAAAACATTGATAATTTGATAGAATCTTTTTTGCTTTACAAACAGCGTCATGGCGATGATCTCAGACAATTGGTTTTGGTAGGAACCAGAGGGTTGACTTTTGGGGAAATTGAGGCGCAGTTGGAGCTACACAATAAATTAACCGATATTGTTTTCTTGGATTATGTTAAGGATAGTAAAGATGTTAACTTGCTTTATAATACCGCGGATTTATTTATTTTCCCTTCGCGTTATGAAGGTTTTGGAATTCCGGTTTTAGAAGCGATGAATGCCGGATGCGCGGTAATTTGTTCCAATAGCGCATCACTGCCGGAAGTGGCCGGACAAGCAGCGATTAAATTCAATCCGGAAAATATTGAGGCGATGGTCAAGGCGATGGAAACGGTGGTTGATAACCCAGAGATAAAGCAGGCTTTAATTGAAGCGGGAAAACAACAAGCGCAAAACTTTTCTTGGAATGAATGTGCTCAAAAAACTTTGGAAATTTTTGGAAAATTGTGATTATTTGTGATAAAATGATCTTATGGATTATCAATTAAAAGCCAAATGGGGAGTTGTTGGACATGAACGAATTTTGAAGTTACTCGAAAAAAGTTTGGAAAATCAAAGTTTTTCTCATGCTTATTTGTTTGTCGGACCAAAGTTGGTGGGCAAAACAACGGTGGCCAGAAACTTTAGTCGATTTATTGCTTGTGAAAAATACAAGCATAGTTTCACGGGGAAAAAAGATTTGGAAGTTTTGGGCTGTGGTGTTTGTAACAATTGTCGTTCGTTTGACAAAGGAATTTTCGCTGATCATTATTTGTTGGAAAGAGAAAGGGATGAAAAAAGTGAAACATTAAAGCAAAATATTACGGTGCGACAAATGCGTGAATTGCAAAATAATTTAAGCAAAAGATCTTTTCAAAATTCTTATAAAACCGTTTTAATTCCGGAAGCGGAAAAAATGAGCGAAGGAGCTTCCAATAGTTTGTTGAAATTTTTGGAGGAACCGACATTAAGCACGGTGATTATTTTGATGGCACCGAGTATAGATTTGGTTTTGCCGACGATTTTATCTCGTTGCCAAGTAATTAATTTTTCTTTGGTGGCGCGAGAAAAAATTTATCAGTATCTCATTACCCAAGGAGTAGAGCGGGATGTGGCGCTTGAAATGGCGTCGTTGGCGCAAGGTCGTCCGACTTTGGTGGAAAAATTTTTGCATGATACGAATTTTTATCGAGAATTAAAAGAACAAATTACTTTTTGGGTACAAATATTTTCTGATAATAATTGGGAGAGATACAAAAAAATCAATCAATTAACCGATAAAAAATTTGATCGCGAACAAGCGGTGAATATTTTGAATATTTTGAGTTCTGTGGGACGAGATGCGTTATTGTTGGATAATCAAAATGAAAGATATACTACCAACTTATTCTTGCGCTCTATGTGGCCAATGATGAATAAAAAAAAATATAATTGGAAAGATTTTTTATTGAATATTGAACAAGCAAGAGATTACTTGAATCGTAATGTTACACCGAAATTCATTCTTGAAAATTTATTTATAAAATAAAAATTTATGAAAATCAAAAAAGCGTTTTTCTTGGTTTTTTTGCTAGTGGTGATGATTAGCGTAACTGGTTGTATTAAATTTACCTCAAATGATCAAGCGCCGGTTGGATCCGGTTTGGGAGTTTTTGCTACGCCTGATCGCGGTGATACTTGGTTGCAACGCGTGAAATTAATGACGCCGGGTTTGGTAGATGCTAATATTGCTGGTGTAGAAGTGACGGAAATTTATATGGATCCAACGGATAATGATGCGATTTATTTGGGAACCAAGGGAAATGGTTTGTATTATTCATATGGCGGTGGTGAAGGTTGGACGCCGGCTTCAAATTTAAATCGGGTGGCCAAAGGACAAATTTCCGCGATTGCAGTGGATCCGAAAAACAAATGCAATATTTATGTAGCGGTCAATAATGTGATTTATCGCAGTATAGATTGTAACCGTACTTGGGAGCGAAAGTTTAATACTCCTAAGGAAACGCAAGTAATTTCCGGTTTAACAATTGATTATAGTAATCCGGCGGTCATCTATGCTGGAGCAACTGATGGTACGATTTTCAAAAGTAATAATTTTGGGAACAGTTATTCCAATGTTGCCAATATCAATAAAACGATACGAGAGATTCAAGTTGATTTAACACAACCTGCAATTCTGTATATCACCACTTCAAATGATGGTTTGTATCGTTCGATTGATTCCGGGATGACGTGGACTAAATTGGCGGACGGATTGAAGGAATATCGAGGCGCAAATGCTGGTTATGGTTTGCGATTGATCAAAACCAATCAAACGACTTTGTTTTATTTATCCAAATACGGCTTGCTGAAATCTTCCGATCAGGGGAATACTTGGACCCCGATTAAGTTATTAACCGAACCGGATACAACGGTATTTTACGCTTTTGATGTGTCGCCCAAAGACCATAATATGATTTTTATTGCTGATGACAAAACTTTGTATCGTACGGTTAATGGCGGTGAATCATGGGAAACCAGAAAATTGCCATCAACCAATCGAATCACTGATTTGAGAGCGCATTTGGTCGCCAATGCCATTGCTTTTATTGGGTTTGAAAAACTTCCGAAATAATTAAAGTAAATAATTTTAATATGAATGATTACATTAAAAGACATTTGGATGATGTAAACAAAGCCACTGAACATTTTCGTTTGGAAATCGGTGGTTTGCGGACCGGACGTGCCAATCCGGCCTTGGTTGAAGGTATTCAAGTGGAGGTTTATGGTGCTCGAACGCCATTGATTCAAGTGGCCAGTATTACGGTTCCGGAAGCGCGAGTGATTAGAATTGAACCGTGGGATAAAAGTATTATCAAGGATGTGGAAAAGGGGATTAATGAAGCTAATTTGGGAATTCAAGCGGTGGTTGATGGTAATATTGTTCGAATAACCATTCCGCAAATGACCGAAGAAAATCGTCGTGATTTGGTCAAGATTCTCAAGGAAAAGTTGGAAACCGCCAAAGTGACTATGCGTAGTATCCGTGAAGATATTCGTGAGGAAATTATTACGGCCGAAAAAAACAAGAGTTTAACGGAAGATGATAAATTTTCTTATTTGAAACAGCTCGATGAGGAAATTGATAAGTGGAACAAGAAGTTAATTGAATTGGCAGAGGTCAAGGAAAAGGAAATAATGACAGTTTAAAATGATTTTTTGCATATTTTGTTTTAGGCACGGACATATTGCACTTTTTCTAACGCCTCATTAGGAGTTA
>CAYPSS010000006.1:0-48440 GCA_964413735.1 uncultured Gammaproteobacteria bacterium | reverse complement strand
CATTAACATGAAAACCCCTATGGAGGTGGTGCAAAGCTATTGACTAGAAAACATACCTGACTAAAATCGCCAACAAATTGTGCGGTTTTTTTTATCTAAAATTAAACGAATTTTATTGATTAAGGCCGGGTTGTCGAATCGGGATAACATTTTTCTTTGCGCGGGTGTTTTTTTGCGATTTAATTAGGTATATGAAGCAAATGATTTATTCGGTTTATATTTTAGAATGTGCTGATCAAAGTTTTTATGTCGGGGTTACCTGTAATTTATGGCGTCGTTTAATCAGTCACAAACAAGGTGAAAATATTAATAGTTATACATACACAAGAAGACCAATTAAATTAATTTATTACGAAGATTTTAGATATATTATGACTGCGATTCAACGAGAGAAACAGATTAAGCGGTGGACTAGGAAAAAGAAAATGGCGCTGATTAATAATGATTTGGAACGGTTGCGACAATTGTCAAGGAGCGATGCTTCGACAAGCTCAGCATGACAAGTCGGTAGAGAGATGCTTCGACAAGCTCAGCATGACAAGTCGGTAGAGAGATGCTTCGACAGGTTCAGCATGTCAAGTCGGTAGGCGATGCTTCGACAAGCTCAGCATGACAAGTCGGTAGAGCGATGCTTCGACAAGCTCAGCATGACAAGTCGGTAGAGAGATGCTTCGACAGGTTCAGCATGTCAAGTCGGTAGGCGATGCTTCGACAAGCTCAGCATGACAAACCTACAGTGTCACTCCGAGACTTTACTCACTTTGTCACCCTGAGCTTGTCGAATGGGTGACAAGGAAGTATCTTTAACAAAAACCAAAGTAATTTAATGAAAAGTAATTAATATATAGGTTCTTTGATAATTTGTTTTCGTTCCATGGGGGAACGAATGTTTCATGAGGGGTGCATCATGTGTAGGCGCGTCATTGGTTCGTGGTTGGTGGTGTTTGGTCTGGTGAATTTCGGTTGTGAAGTGAATGATCATTACTCTTTTGATGCTTTCCAATCAAATGATCTGATTAACAGTGTGCAGTCCAATTCCATTTCTCCGGAATTTCCCATTACTTACGCGCTTGGGTTCCCAATTAAAGCGAATTGGTGGTCATTAACCAATTTTGATTTTGGTGAATATAACAGTACTTTTTCTGGATATCATTTAGGCGTTGATACAAATGTTACCAAAACTGCTGTGGGGACAGAAGTTTTTTCACCGTGCAGTGGTATTGTGCGGGTGAGTGATGATCAAACTTTTAGTGGTTATGGTGCCAATAATAGCGCCCATCCCAATTATCGCGGTTATGTGTTGGTGATTGAGTGTCAGTTGGAAAACGGTCAACGCTTCACTGTTTTGCTTGGTCATGTTCAGGGTGGATCAACCAGTTACAATGCCAAAACGCACCAAGGTTTGGCTCCGCTGAATTCCTTGGTGTACAAAGGGCAATATGTGGCTCGTGTGGCTTCATATTGGAATGGCACAGGTTATTCTTCTGATTGGCATCATTTACACTTTGGTATTCGTTTGGGTGAATTTCACAGTAGTCGTGTGGCTGATTATGTTCAGGGTTATGCTACTAGTGGATGGAATTCCACTCATACCAAACATAATGAATGGCAAAATCCGACGCAATTTATTTTGGCCAATTCGCAACAACATACTTGGCATCCTGATGGCGCTTTGTTACAGATTTATGGCCAGTCAAAGATTTATCAAGTGTTGAATCAAAGGACACATCACATTACCACGCAAACAGTTTTTGAAGCACACAATTTTGATTGGGACAAAGTGGTTTATGTCAGTGAAGAGGAATTTAATTGTTATCCTGTTGGTGATTTTGATATTGATTGGGCACCGATTCGTCGAATCTATGTTTCCGCCGGTCGTTACTTTCTGCATGAATTATTATGTGGTTCATGCGCCGGCGTGGTTTATCCGTTTGCTTCGGAAATCGCTATGCGCAGTTGGGGTTACTTACCTGAACAAGCGGTGAGTATTAGCACCAGTAATTTGAGCGCTTTACCTTATGGTTATACTTTGTATTTAAGGGAAGGAACAATTGTAAGTTTAGATCAAGAGTTGGCTAATGTGTATTTTGTGTACAAAAATGGTTTGGCTAAACGCTTTTTAAGTCAAGATATTTTCTGGCGTTTAGGTTATGATTACGAAGATATTTTATTTTTGTCACCCGATCAATTTTTTGCTAATACCAAGGAACAAGAGGGGATTTTAAATTTGTACATGGAAGATCAATGCAGTGATTTGGCCATTGGTGCATTGATTTGTACGGCTGATGAGCAAGAATCATTTTATTCCGGTTTGCCTAGTACCATGAATGTTGGTGAATGTTCGGCCGGAATCAAAAAATGTGTGAATAATTCATGGCTCATAATTGTTGAAGAAATTTTGCCCACCAATGAAATTTGGGATGGACTTGATAATGATTGTGATGGAGTAATTGACAATGATATTATTGTACCGGTTGATGTAATGGAGTCGGATTTTGAAACAGTGACTGATATTCCGGTAGTTGATGAAAAGACGGTAATTGATGTTTCATCTGATCATTCAGAAAAAATGGGTGATGGTTGGCATACCGAACAATTGCCGGGTGATTTTGGTTTGAAAGTTCATTGTACTATCACTTGCCCGGCGCCCTACGTGGCGCATGTGTGGTACGGTGAATCGCACGAGCAACATTATTTGGAATTAACGGTGGAAATGGCGCAAGCTAACATTTGTTTGCGTAGCGCGCCATGGATTGATTATAACTGCGCTTTGCCGGATTGGCGATTATTTGATTTTACTTTAGCGCAGATCAGTTGCGATCGCGCCTTCTGGTCCGGTGAAGGTAAAATCGACAGTCGTGGTGAAGGTGAAATTTGGTTTACGGATTTTAATTGTTTGTGAAAAAAGCGGGGACACAATGTTGTCCCTTTTTTTGTCACTTGGTTCCGCCCGCGGTTCCTTTAGATTGCCTCCATCTTCGCAACAGCTTCGACGGACAAGTCGTTGTTCCGTTTCACGTAACTCCTCGCAATGATCCGCTTCGTCCGCGAAGCGAGGCGAGCAGACGGGGCGGAATGTTTTTTTTTGTCATTGCGAGAGATTTCACTTCGTGAAATCTCGTGGCAATCTAAGGGAAAGCTTGGTCGGTGGGAACAAAAAACACTCCCTTTAGGGGAGTGTTTTTATAATCTAAAGTAAAATTATTTTTTGCTAGTTTTTTCGGTTTTTTCCGGAACAACATTGACAAAGGTTCGCAAATCCAATTTGCCGGTAAATCGTTTAACTTTTTTGTGAATAAACTTTACCAAACCATCGACGGTGGCAAACAGGGAGTCATCTACGCCTTTCATGACATTTTTCCCGGCATGAAATTTAGTGCCTCGTTGGCGAATAATAATGTTGCCGGCTTTAACGGTTTGACCATCATATTTTTTAACGCCTAATCTTTGCGCTTGGGAATCGCGACCCAGTTTTGTGGAGCCGCCGGCTGCTTTATGTGCCATATTGAATAAAAATTATTTAATTTAAGATAAATAACGTATGTGCGTCTATAATACATCAATTTTTTGTAAATGTCAATATTGGTTGAAAAATTTGGCAAATTGGCTTATAATCATATTATATGTCTTTTATTGCGAAATACTGGAAAATTGTTATTGCTTGTTTATTGCTAATTTTAGCGATATTTTTTATTTATAATTATTCGGATAAATTACCGGAAACTGAGGTAACAATACCAAATGATTTGATTGTGAATGAATCGACGGTTGTTGATAAGAATGTTATTGAGCCAATTAAATCAAATGAAGAAGTGGAAAATAATGGTTTTGAATCTCAGGAAACCGATGCGATTTCAGAAGATTTAATTGTTTTACCGACGACTTTTGATCAGAAAGTGTTGTTTGCATCGCAAGCGCCTTTTGGTGATTGGTCTTTGCCCTATCAAGAGGCATGTGAAGAAGCGTCCTTGATTATTGTTGATCATTATTTTAGAAATAAACTTTTGACCTCCGAAATAATGGATCAAGAAATAAAAAAATTGGTGGCTTGGGAAACTGAAAGATTTGGATTATATTCAGATACTTCAATTGATGAAGTGGCGATTATGGCTGAAGAATATTTTGGGTTAAAAGCAAAAAAAATTAACGATATTACGGTTGATGTGATTAAACAAGAATTGGTGGATGGACAATTGATTATTGCGCCGTTTGCCGGTCGGGAATTGGGCAATAAATTTTTTACCGCTCCGGGACCGATTTATCATATGTTGGTGATTAAGGGATATGACCGTAATGAGTTTATTACCAATGATGTTGGTACCAGACATGGCGCGGATTTTAAATATAAATACAGTACTTTGATAAATGCGATTCATGATTTACCTTTAACGACGGAGGGATTGCCTTATCGTCCTTATGATGTTGATGATTTGGATGAAGTGAAACAAGCTACCATGTTGACCGGTGGAAAAGCGCTCTTGTCTCTTTCTTTGTAAAGGGAGGTTAAGCGTGGAACCGGAAAATCAAGAGTCCCATTTGCCAACTGACGAGGAAATTGCTTTTGTCAATCAAATGATTGAAGAGCGAGTCCCATTGGTTTTTACCAATCATGCGATGGAGCGATTTTTGCAACGCTTGAAAGCGCCAACGCCCAATGATGTTTGTCAAACGGTAACCAAATGGTTGTTGGAAGCGCAATTGGCCAAAGTAATGGTTGATGAACGTGGAACATTTTATCGAATGAATTACCATGATTGGTATTTTGTGATGAAATATATTCCCGAACAAAATACTTGGCTGGTGATTACTTGTATGCGTTCCAACTTGGGGTCATGTCGAAATCGTCCACGATACAAGAATCAACGAGCTGAATATGATCGTCAATGGCGGAGGGAAGTTTTCGGGCAATTGGACCAGTTCCTCAAAAAGGGAGGAGTGCCGTGGCAGTGCACCGACGCCGACCAGTGAAAAGCAATGAACCGATTGACGCGCAGTACGTTGGTTGCCGAGTTTGTTTGATGGTCCGGATTGAGAAATCTTTGAAGCGATTTTATGGATATTTGTCGAAGATCATTGATGGTCGTCCGCAAATTAATTGGGATTCAGAATTACCCATACCGGCAAGGATTGCTGTTGAAAAACGCGAAGGGAAAATGTATTTACAACCTTAGCTGATTAACCCGCATCAAATGCGGGTTTTTGATTTGTGGTGTTCTTGACAATCAGTGTAAATCTGCTATTATATAAACACCTACTAAAATAGTATGTATTTATGAGATTTTCCACCAAAGCGGAATATGGTTTGCGGGCCATTGTGCATTTAGCACAAAGCGAGAAACCCAAATCACTCTCTTCCATTGCTAAACAAGAAAAAATTTCTTTGTCATATTTGGAAAGAATTTTTTCGCTTTTAAAAAAACATGAACTGGTGACCAGTTATAAGGGGGTGAGAGGTGGTTATGTTTTATCGCGAGCGCCGGAAAAAATTTCAATTGGTGATGTGATTCGTGTTTTGGAAGGTGATTTATATCAAATAAAATGTCATGGTTGTTCGGTGGTTAATTGTTGTGTTAATACCGTTTGGATGAAGCTCGGTAAACAAATTGAAAGTACTTTAGATTCAATTAATTTAAAATCATTAATAAAATAATATGCAATATACGCAAGCGTTGATGGATCATTTCAAAAATCCTCGTAATCAAGGTTCGCTGCCTGATGCTGATGCTGTCGGAGAAGTGGGCAATATGAAGTGCGGTGATATTATGAAAGTTTATCTGAAAATTGAAAATGATGTTATCAAGGATATTAAATTTGAAACTTTGGGTTGTGCGGCCGCCATTGCCAATTCTTCGGTTTTAACCGAGCTCGCCATGGGATTAACCTTGGATGAAGCGCTGAAAATTGATAAAAAGATGATTGTGGAAAAATTGGGCGGCGTGCCGGCCCCAAAATTTCATTGTTCCATTTTAGCGGAAGAAGCGTTAAAGTTGGCCATTATGCAATATCGAGAAAAAAATAAATCATAAAATTTTTATATGACATTGATTTCAAAAGTAAAAAAACAATTGGAAGAAGTTCGTCCCATGTTACAAATGGACGGCGGGGATGTGGAATTGGTTGCAGTTGATGAGAAAACGGGAATCGTGAAGGTTAAATTAACCGGTCATTGTGCCCATTGTCCAATGTCACAATTTACTTTGCAAAATGGGATTGAGGCTCGTTTAAAGGAAAATATTCCGGAAGTTAAAGAAGTGATTAATGTAAACTTTGAATAAATATATGGCTCGAATTTATTTGGATAATGCGGCCACCACGGCCGTGGACGAAAAAGTATTGCAAGCCATGCTCCCGTATTTTTCTTATGAATTTGGGAATACTTCATCTATTCATTCTTTTGGACAAACGGCCACGCAGGCGGTCGATGAAGCACGTGAAAAAATCGCGCGATATTTGAATTGTTTACCGGCGGAAATAATTTTCACCTCCGGAGCGACGGAAAGTAATAATTTGGCGGTTTGGGGGATGGTTAAAAAATTGCCTGTAACGGAAAAATATCATTTTATCACTTCAAAAATTGAGCACCCGTCGATTTTGGAAACTTTTAAAAAATTACAAAAATTAGGCCATGAAGTCACTTTTTTAAATGTTAATGAAATTGGCTTAATTGATTTGAAACAGTTACAGCAAGAAATTAAAGATAAAACCGTTTTGGTTTCCATTATGACTGTCAATAATGAAGTGGGTATTATCCAGCCGGTGGAGCAAATCGGGAAGATCGTGGAACAATCTCGAGAAAAGCGAGGAGAAAATTCATTGCCGCTTTATTTCCATACGGACGCGGTGCAAGCCATTAATTATTTGGACATGGATGTTCAGAAAATCAAATGTGATTTTTTATCTTTTTCCGGTCATAAAATTTACGCGCCAAAAGGAATCGGGGTATTGTTTGTACGTCAGGGAGTGAAAATTGAATCATTGCTTTATGGCGGGCATCATGAATATGGACTGCGGGCTGGCACTTTGAATACTCCATCAATCGTTGGCTTGGGAAAAGCGATGGAAATGGCGGTTGATGAACGAACAAAAGTCAGTCAAAAAATAAAAAAACTACGGGGAGCGATTATTGATGGACTAAATGAAATTGCTGATATACGAATTAACAGTTCGGATTTGCATGGGGTTCCGGGAATATTAAATGTCAGTTTTTTGAAAGCTGAAGGTGAAAGCATTTTAATGATGCTCGATATGGATGGTATTGCGATTTCTACCGGTTCCGCTTGTTCTTCCGGAGCATTGGAGCCATCGCATGTTTTAACGGCTATGGGTGTGCCGGTGGAATGGACGCATGGTAGCGTTAGAATTTCTTTGTCAAAAAACAATACTCAGACTGAAGTTAATACTTTCTTGATTTCGTTAAAAAAAATCGTGGAGCGGTTGCGACAAATGGCGCCGGAAATCAAATAATTTTTTTAATAAAAAATACTCGTGAATGATTTCTTATGAGTATTTTTTATTTTTCTTTTTGATAACGAGAAATATTGATTAAAATCCCGATGGCGGCCAAGCTGACAACCAGTGAAGATCCTCCGGCGCTGACAAAAGGTAAGGGAATGCCGGTCATGGGAAGTAGTCCCACCATTGAGCCGATGTTGAAAAAAGCTTGGAAAATCAGCCAAGTGATTATTCCGGTAGCCAGTAATTTGCCAAATTGATCAGGGGCTCTTTGGGCGATCAGATAACCGCGATACATCAGATAAACAAATAGAACAATAAATATGCTGGCAAATAAAAATCCCAGCTCTTCGGCCATAATGGCAAAAATGGAATCACCGGTCACTTCCGGTAAATAGGAGAATTTTTGACGAGAATAGCCAAAGCCTCGTCCCCAGAATTGACCGGAACCAATGGCTAAGAAAGCTTGATTAATATGGTAACCGATTCCCAATGGATCCAATTCAGGGTGTAAGAAGGTGGTCAAACGGGCCGCTCGATAAGCGGAAGTTTTAATTAAAATAAAAATGGAAATTATTCCTCCGCTCACCCACACAAAAACATGTTTTAATGGTGCGCCGGAAACAAAATAAGTAGCGGTGGCCATGGCAATAATTACGGACAATGAACCTAAATCCGGTTGTTTTAACATTAGAATGGAGATCAAGCCAACAATGAAGATAAAGGGTAAAAAACTGTAATAAAAATCGCGAATGCCCGATTCGCTGCGTTTAGTTAACCATTTTGCCAGATAAATTAAAAAAGCCAATTTTACAATTTCCGCCGGTTGAAAAGAAAAGCCGAACAAATTCACCCAACTGCGCGCTCCGCCAAATTCCAAACCGATTCCGGGGATAAAAACAATGGTGAGTAAGACCAAAGAAACAAATAAAGCCAAAGTGGAAATTTTTTGAAGGTTTTGATAGGGGAATTTGGCTAAAATCAAAAGTAACACCAAACCGGGTAATAGGCCGTTTAATATTTGGTGTTTGATGAAATAATAACTGTCATTAAATTTGGCAAATCCTTCCACTGAGCTGGCTGACATCAAGACCAATAAACCGATTATTTGAATAATAATAAAAGTTATGACAAATCGCCAATCAGGTTTTTGGTTTGAGCCGATGGTAATGTTTCTTTTTTTAAAATTAAAGCTCATGCTAAATTTTTTACTATTTTGATAAAGCGATTGCCACGATCAAATTCATTTTTGAACATGCCAAAGCTGGCACAACCGGGAGACAACAAAATCACTTGGTTTTTTCTGGCAATTGTTTGCGCGGCCAAAATCGCTTCGCGAAAATCAATAAAGCGACCGAAAATTTTGTGATTACCACCCGCTTTGATAATTTTACTTTCCAATTCATCGGTCGCGCTTCCTTCCAGTAAAATTATGGCTTTTAATTTTTTATCGGTGGTTAATTTATCAGCCAGTGGTTGTAAATCAATTTTTTTGCTGGCACCGCCGGCAATGATTATGATTGGTTTTTGGATAGCGTCAATGGCTTTGATGGTGGCAACCGGGGTGGTGCTGGTGGTGTCATTGATAAAATCCACTTGTTTAATGGTTGTAATATATTGTAACCGATGTTCAACTCCGGGGAATTTTTCAACGGTTTTTTTCATTTTGGCCAAACTTAAACCGAAAATTTTACCTACTTGCATCGCGGCGGCAATGTTTTCCATATTATGAGAACCAAGAATTTTGAATTTCCAGTTTTTGGGTATGTCAGTGGGGGTGAAAAAAGAAATTTGGGACTTGGCTTTCTTTGACAAGTCGCGAATTATTTTTTGGTTTTTGTTCAGGATTAAATAATCGGTCGGTTTTTGATATTTGAAAATTTTGGTTTTGTCATTAAAGTATGCGGTCATGGATTTGTAACGATTGAGGTGATCGGGATAAAAATTGGTAAATACCGCAATTTGCGGACTGATTTTATTCCAGCCAAAACCCTGCAATTGCCAACTGGAAAGCTCTAACACTACTAAATCGTTAGCGGTTATTTTATCTAGTAACGGTAAAGTCGCTTGATTCATGATGTTACCGGCCAAATAAATGCGTTTTCCGGTTAATTGCAAAATTTCCGCAATCAAAGTGGAGGTAGTTGTTTTGCCGCGCGTGCCGGTAATACCGATAATCGGACATGGGCAATAACGGGCAAATAAAGCTTCATCCATTTCTACGGTCTTATTTTTTTCAAAAGCGTAATGCAAAAAGGGGGAGTTGTCCGGAACATCGGCGTTACGAATAATCAAATCCGCACGATCAATATCTTGGTAGCGATGTTTGCCCAGAACATATTTAATTTGTGGATATTTTTTCAGTTTTTTCAATGTGGGAGCCAATTGTTTGGCGGTTTTTAAGTCGGTAACCGTAACTTTGGCACCGTGTTTGATAAAATAAATCGTGTCTTTTAGTCCTCGGCCTAATAATCCCAGTCCTAGAATTAAAACTTTTTTATTTTTAAAATCAGGTTTTGTCATATAATTTTAATACCAGCCTTTATCCATTAGAAAAATAATTATTCCGACAATGGCTAAAACTCCCTGAATTAGCCAAAAACGCATAACGATTTGGTGTTCCGGCCAATTTAAAGCTTGGAAATGATGATGAATGGGAGCGGAGTGAAAAATCTTTTTCCCTCGAAGTTTTTTAGATAGTATTTGAATAATAACACTAAAGGTTTCCATTAGAGGAATGAAACAAATCGGAATTAACAGCAGAGCGGTGTTGGTATACATGGCAATCACACCAAGTAAAATTCCCATACTCATGGCGCCGGTGTCACCCATAAAAAATTTTGCCGGATTGATGTTGTACCACAAAAAGGCCAAGAGTGCGCCAATTATTACGGCACATAAGGCGGCCAAATCAAATTTACCTTGAGTAAAAGAAATTGCACCCATGGCGCCATAAGCAATAACCAAAATCCCACCGGCCAAACCATCTAAGCCGTCAGTTTCATTAATAGAAAAAGCGGTGCCAACAACCACGAAAATAAACAGAGGGATATACCACCAATTAAGATTGAAAGTACCAAGAAAAGGAATGTGAAACAAATCCCAATCCAGTTTAAAATAAAACCATAAGGCCGCGATAATGGCGACAAAGGTGTATAATCCCAATCGCATTAAAATGCTCATGCCACCACCTTTGGGACCGATTTTTTTTATTCCCAAATAATCATCAAACAACCCAATCAAAGCGGCTAAAATTAAAATACCAAAGGGTAGTAGAGTTTGTTCACGAGATAGAAAGTTTAGTTTTCGTAACCAATCAACAGGGAAAATTTCCGCTAAAAAGAAAAATAATAAAATCACTAAAGCGGCAATGCCCCAAATTAAAATTCCTCCCATGGTTGGTGTTCCTTCTTTGCCAATATGAAATTTGGAGAAAATCGGGGCGCTGGTGGCCGTGCGAATTTGTTTACCTAATTTATATTTATATAAAAAATGGATTAAAATCGGTGTGGCCCACATCGCTAAAATAAAAGCCACGGTACTAAGAATTCCCAATTTGAAAATAAAAGCGGTTTCCATATTTTTTTATAAATTTATAATAACAATTAATAGTCCGGCGACGGCTAAAGCCAATTGGCAGGCTAGAGCGGTAAATATTAAAAAATAACTTAAAATTTGTTTATGACTGTAAATCAGTTGTGCAATAATAAAATTGGCGATTAAAATCAGTAGACCGATTAGCGGTAAAACGAAAATACGATACCATTTGGCATAGAGATCAATACCGAAAAAAACATTGTAATGAAGCGGTAGAGTGGTTTTTGTCGGATTATCGGCGATTATTTGAGAAAATTGCCAATAGAGGAAAGTCCAAATTAATAAATTCAAAAGTAACGCGCCAATGGTTGGTAAATAAACCATTTTATCTCGTCTGGCTGGATTGTTCTTTAATTTATCTACAAAACGATAGAAATGAATTAACATAAAAATGTAATCGTTTAACGACTCTTATTACTCTTATCTTAGCATATTTGAAATAAGAAATAAAGGTTGAAAAATCCAAGGAAATTGTTTATAATAGCCTCATTATGTTGAAAAAGCCAAAATATCAAATAATCACCTTTGGATGTCAAATGAACAAGAGCGATTCCGAGCGAGTGGCCGCGGTTTTGGAATCTATGGGGTATCAAACGGTGAAAAATGGCCAACTGCCCGATTTAGTGGCAATTAACGCCTGCTCGGTACGACAAACGGCCATTGATCGTATGTGGGGTTATGCTCGAAATTTTGCGGTTGAGAAAAATAAAAGGGAATTAATTACTGTTTTAACCGGTTGTTTATTGGAAGATGATAAAAAACAAGCGCAAAAAAAGTTTGACTTGGTATTTGATATTAAGAATTTATTTGAATTGGAAAGATTTTTGCGTGAAACGCAAATGATCAAAGATGATTATTTTGAAATTTTGCCGAAATATTCCGTTTCTTATCAAGCTTTTATTCCTATAATGACGGGTTGTAATAATTTTTGTTCTTATTGTGCGGTGCCTTATACTCGCGGTCGAGAAGTCAGTCGCACCGTGGCTTCTATTTTAAAAGAAGTGAAAACCCTGGTGAAAAACGGTTGTGCGGAAATCAATTTACTTGGACAAAATGTTAATTCATTTTTACCGGCTGATTTGCAAAATTTCAGTTCTAAAAATCCTTTTAAGCATAATTTTGCTCGGCTATTGTGGGAAGTAAATAATATCAAAGGTGTGAGGCGTCTGGGTTTTTCTTCCGCTCATCCCAAAGATATGACAGATGAAGTTATTCAAGCTTTAGCTTTGCCGAAAATGCTTAATTATTTGCATTTGGCCTTGCAGTCCGGCAATAATGTGATTTTGAAAAAAATGAATCGTAAATATACGGTGGCTGATTATCGAAAGATTATTGAAAAAATTCGTCAGGTTCGCCCGGCCATTGCCTTGGGCACGGATATTATCGTTGGTTTTCCGGGAGAAACGGAAAAACAATTTCAAGATACTTTGACGTTTTATCAAACTATGGATTTTGATATTTGCTATACGGCGAAATATTCACCCCGCAGTGGCACGGTCGCGTCCAAGATGAAGGATAATGTCCCATGGTCGGAAAAAAAGAAACGTTGGTTCGCTATCCAGAAATTAATGGAACAAATTACTTATCGTAAAAATCAAAAATATGTTGGTAAAACCGTATCTGTTTTGATTGATAAAAAAATAAAAAATGTTTATGAGGGTAATTCAACGGAAATGAAGCGGGTACAATTTGCCGGTACGGGAAATTATGTGGGAAAAATAGTTGATGTTATAATTGAGAGGGCGGGTATTTGGATGCTTTATGGAAAAATTAAAAATAACTAAATTATTTTATGGCTACTTTTGTTGTTACCAAATCAAATGTGAATTTAAGTTTTAAAATTATTATACTAACGGCAGTTTTATATTTTTTTATTGAAGTTATTGATGTTTTGTTTAGGTTTGATCAATTTTTTGGGTTTCCATCACAGTATGCATTTTTTCAGGAAATTTTTTTGTCTTTGATTTTTATTCTTGGGGCGATATTATTGCTTCGTTATTATAAACAGCAAAAGAGGTTAGGTGAGTTTTTAATGCAAATTTCCGATCAAGAGATTCGTTTGATTCAGCAAAAGGATAATGTGGTGACACAAAAAATTATTTTTTCAAAAGTTAAAATTAAAAAAATAAAATTAGTAACCGGTGATATGAGGGCCAAAACACCGGAGGTGAAAAAAATTATCCATTTTTATGTGGATCTTATTGGTCAAATAAAAGCTGATAAATATGAAGTTCGCGAAAATGATTCGGTTAATTTGCATCAAGAATTGATTGCCCACGAATATCCCGTGGAATTGGAAATTTTTGGGACAGACGTGATTCCAACTCTTAGAAATTTCAAAAATTTTTTGCCCCATGTGAATTATGGCGTGTTGTTTTATGTCAAGGCGATATTATTTTGGGCCGCTCTGTTTGGTTTTTTGTTTTGGTTGATTTTTAGCTTGGTGGTTAAATAATCCAGTGTTATAGTAGAATTTTTTGTCCAAAATTATGAAAAAATGAAATTTATTGTAGTGGTGGGCTTCCTGACTGAGGGTAAATTGGCTTTGATGGTTATTGGTTGGAATTATAATATTTAATTACTTTAATTGGTTTGCAATGATTTATAAAATATTTTTTATTGATAAATTATCAAAATATGTCTAAACATTTGATCAACCGTTCGGTTTTTAGAGAATATTATATTGCACTATTGGTGGTTGTTTTTTTTATCTTCCTTTATTATTTTTCCTTTGAATATGCTGATCAATTTTTTAGTCAAGATATTTTAACTTGGTTATATGAAAAATTTATAATAATTACTTTTGTAATAACGGGGACATTTTTAACATTATTTTTTTATTTAATCTATCGTTCACGGCAGTTTATGGTGTATTTGGAAATTACGCCTGAACGATTGAAAATAATTGAACAATATAAAGAAAAAACAATTTCACAAAAAGAAATTTTTCGTTCTTCAATTAAAAAGATTTATTTGGTAATCAGAGAAATCCTAAATCGGAATACTGGGAAAACCAGTTATTTTATTTATTTGGGATTGTCTTTTTCTGAGGGACAAAAAAACTTTCTTTGCCCGTGGAAAATGCGGTGGAAATAATAAATGAATTATTTAAAATGAAATATCCTATTCAGGGTGATTTTCATGATTATCAGTCACAAATCATGGCTGTTTATCAAAAGGAAAAATCCGACATGGTTATTGATAAATGGATTTTGCTTTGGGGTATTATTGGTTTTGTTTTTATTTTGTGTTTAGTGGGTTTTTTGATGTATTTTTTACGTGATTTTTGGATTTAGAATATTATGAAAAAAAAGAAAGTTATTGTAGTGATTGGCCCTACGGCCAGTGGTAAATCAGCCTTAGCTTTGAAAATTGCTCAAAAATATGGTGGATATTTGATTTCCGCTGATTCTCGGATGGTTTATCAAGGGATGGACATTGGAACGAACAAAGATCCCGGAGTTTGGCAAAGACGAGGCTTAAAAAAGGTTTTTTTAGTTAAAGGAGTGGAAGAATATTTAATTGATGTTGTGAAGCCGGGCCAAGAGTTTACGGTGGATGATTGGCTGAAAATGACTAAGAAAATCATTAAACAACAAAAAGATAAATTACCGATTGTGGTGGGTGGTACCGGTTTATATACAACTGCATTGGTGGAAAATTATCAGTTTAATGGTAATTATGATAAAAGATTAATGGTCAAATTAAACAAAGATTTGGGAAATTACGGTTTAACTTATTTGGTGAAGCAATTAATCTCTTTAGATCCGGAGATTGATCAGAAAATTGATATTAATAATCCCCGTCGGGTGGTTCGGGCATTATCCGATTTAATGAGTAAAACAAAAAATAAGCAGATTAAGAGTCGGCCGGAGTATGATTTTTTGGTTTTGGGCGTGAATTTGCCTCGAGAAATTTTGTATAAAAAAATTAATGATCGAGTGGATGAGCAAGTGCATAGCGGTTTGTTGATTGAGGCAAAAAAATATTACAAAAAAAGCTTAAAACCTGATTTACCGGCTTTAACCGGAATAGGGTATCGTCAATTTTTCCCATATTTTGAAGGTCGAATTCCATTGACGGACGCCATTGAAAATTTAAAAAAAGATACCAGGCATTATGCAAAAAGGCAAATGACTTGGTATCGTAAATATGCCAAGCAGGCCAAGTGGGTGAAAGATTTTTCTCAAGCGGAAAAATATTTAAAAAAATTTTTATGAGCCTAAAATAAAAAATGCTGATTGCGCATTTTTTTTATTTTTAAAATTATTCTTGACGTAAAGCAACGATGGGGTCGAGCGAAGCGGCACGTCGAGCCGGATATAATCCAAATAACACTCCCACCATTGTGGACATAATGACGGCTAAAAACATTCCCATCCAAGAAATGGAGAATTGCCAATCAAATCCTTGGGCGGTAGCAACGATTGAAACCAAGGCGGTGAGAATAATCCCTAAAATAATCCCAATAATACCACCGACAATGGTCATAATTAACGCTTCAATTAAAAATTGCCACAAAATATCGGTTTTTTTGGCTCCCAAGGATTTTCGTAAACCGATTTCATACGTTCTTTCCGTCACTGAAACGTACATAATGTTCATAATTCCCACGCCTCCGACAATCAAGGAAATTGAACCAAGTAAAATTAATAAAATTTGAATTCCCACTACAATTACCGCTGTCATTTCCAGCGCTTGAGCCATGGTAATGACGGCAAAATCATCTTTGGAAGGATCGGTAATATCATGTTGATCTCGCATAATATCAGTTAGTTCAGCCACCGTCTGATCGCCTAGATTTGGATCAATCATGTCAGCCATAATGTACATTACATAATCTATGCCCATAATTTTTTTCTGTAAAGTTTTTAAGGGCATGAAAACCATATTATCCCAATCAAAAGAAAACGATGGTCCTCGTTCAGCCATTACCCCGATGATTTTAAAATTGGTTTTTCCGATTTTCAAAGTTTTGCCGGTTGGATCTTCATCGCCAAATAAGCGATCTTTGACTTTGCTACCAATAACTGCAACTTGCGCCAAACTATCATCATCTTCTTGGGTAAAAAAGCGACCTTGGGCGATTTTGCTTCCTTGATCAATTTCAATAAAAGGTGCATTGACGCCAAAAAGCATGGATTTTTTCATTTCGTTTTGATAACTGATAACACTTTGCCCAATTACTCCGGCATAAAAATTTTTTATATTGGGGTGTTTGGCAATCGCTTTGCCGTCCGTTTCTTTGAGCGTGGTAATAACTGATCCACCGACCATACTAAAAGCATTTTCTGAGGAAGTTTGTGATGCTTGCGGAGTTTTAACTTCAATTTCTATGGCATTGGCACCAAAAGCCTGTATTTCACCGATAATCAAACCTTTAATGGCAATGCCGGCAGACATAACCGCAATCACCGCGGTTATACCAATGACAATTCCCAAAATAGTCAAAGCCGTACGTCCTTTGTTACGACGCATACTTTGAGTAGCCAAGAGCAGAGCATTGATAATGGTTTTTCTATTCATAACGTAAGGCGACAATCGGGTCATAGGCGGCAGCTTTGCGTGCCGGGTACAATCCGAAAAATAGGCCGACAAAAATTGAAATGCCACATGACATAATAATGGAGGTGGCGGTAATGACAAAATCCCAAATATAACCGAGCGTATTGACAATTAAAGAAATAATAAATGAAATAAAAACTCCGATGATGATGCCAATTAACGCTCCGAAAAAAGTCAAAGTGATTGATTCAATTAAAAATTGAATAATAATATTGGCTTTTTTGGCGCCGACCGCTTTGCGCAATCCGATTTCTCGGATTCTTTCATTCACGGCCGCTAGCATTATATTCATAATACCGATTCCACCCACTAACAGAGCAATGGAAGCAATGGCAATTAAAAATAAGTTCAGCGAAGAAGTGACACTGTTTAATGTATCTAAAGCCGAGCTCATGGCCGACACGGTGAAATCATCTTCTGTCGGATTGTTTATATTATGACGATCACGTAAAATTTCTTTTACTTCTTCCACCGCTATTTCAATGTTGTTTGCTTGATCAATTCTGAGACGGGCAAAGCCGATATGATTAATACCTAAAAGCTTTTTTTGGGCGGTAGTCACAGGAACAAAAATCATATTATCAACATTTTGAAATCCGACTGTTCCTTGTTGTTCCATGATACCAATAACCCGAAAACTTTGTTTTTTGACTTTAATACTTTGATTGATCGGATCATAACCACTGAATAAATCTTGAGCTACTTGTGAGCCGATCACCGCCACATTGGCATAGGCACGTTTATCATCTTCGGTAAAAAAATTGCCTTGAGCCAATTCGGCGTCGGATAATCTGGGATATTCCGGCGATACCCCGGTGATTGAAGCGGTGGTTTTTTGATTGGACCAACTGACTACATCGGTTGACATGACATAAGATGAGGCAGCGTAAACATAAGGAACTTGTTCTTTGATGGCCACAATGTCATCGTCGGTTAGGGTAGTGATGACAATCCCGAAAACCGCCGCCGGTGGACCGGGTTCGTCACTGGCGCCCGGTAAAATACCGATTAAATTTGAGCCAACGTCTTGAATTTGATTAACAATTAAACTTTGCGCCCCATGGACCACTGAGGTGATGGTGATTACCGAAGCAATGCCGATAATAATTCCCAGCATGGTTAAAAAAGAGCGCATTTTGTTAATCCGCAAATTATTGAATGATAATTTTAGTACTTCAAAAATGGGCATAATTACTTGATCAATTCATCGCCGTTTTTGATAATTAATCGTTGAGTGACGGACGAATCATTGATTATTTGACCATCTTTCATGGTAATAATTCGTTTGGCGTGTTCGGCGGTGTATTTTTCATGAGTGACAAGGACGATGGTTTTCCCCATATCATTGAGATCTTGTAAGATTTTCATTATTTGACCGCCGGTTTTTGAATCTAAGTTACCGGTTGGTTCATCGGCAAAAATAATTGATGGGTTATTGACCAAGGCGCGAGCAATGGCCACACGTTGTTTTTCTCCGCCGGATAATTGGTTGGATAAATTATTGATTCTATGTGTCAATCCAACCGCTTCGACCGCTTCTTTGACCGTTTTGTCATGTTCTTTTTGTTCCAAAGAACTGTAAATAAGCGGTAATTTTACATTATCAAAAACCGAAGTTCGGGGGAGTAAATTAAACGCTTGAAAAACAAAACCGATTTCAAAATTTCTGGTTTCCGCCATTTGATCATCGGTTAATTCTTGGATATCCTGATTCTTGAATAAATATTGACCACAACTGGGTTTATCTAAAAAACCCAAAATATGCATTAAGGTTGATTTGCCGGAACCCGATGGTCCCATAATGGCCACAAATTCTTGTTCATTAATGGTAAAATTCAAATCAAACAATACTTTGGTAATGATTTCTTCGTTTTCATATTGTTTGCACAAATCTTTTACTTGAATTAAAGCGGTCATATGACGATTATTTAATTTCTTTAGTAAAAGTGACGACCGTTTCTCCGGCTTGCAATCCTTCTTTTATTTCAATTAAACCATCATTGGCACGTAGTCCGGTTTCTACCTCTACTTCTTGAGTGGTATTATCAATTAAAATTTTTACTAATTTTTTGCCATCTTTTTCTACTACCGCCCGACGTGGAATATATAAAACATCATAGCGATCGGCGGTGTGGATAATTACGTTGGCCGTCATTCCCGGTTTAATTTCCGTTTGATCAATGGCTTCATCAAATAAAATCGTTACATTGTAATAAATCACTTCTTGAATTACGGTTTGCGCCGGTTCTATGATTATTACTTTGCCGGTGAATTTCAAATCATTGCCAAAAGCATCTAGCGTAATGTCAACCGAATTCTCCAATCGCAGTTTGGCAATATCTGCTTCGGAAATGTCCACTTTGATTTCAAAACCATCGGAACTGACCATGGTGATAGCCGGTTCGGTGCTGGAAACCAATTCACCTTTTTCATAATTTACCGCGGTGATAATTCCGTCTATTGGAGCTTTTATGGTGGCATCATCGTAGCGTTTTTTCGCCAGTTCATAGGCTGAAGCCAATTGATTTACCTGTGCACGATAAGCGGAAACATCAAAGTTCCAAGCCGGGGCTTTTTTATATTCTAATTGGGCTTTGGCTAATTCCCAAGCAGCTTGAGTGGAATTAACCATATTTTGAGCATTTTGAATTTTGGTGGCAGAAGTGGAATCAGCTGAATCGTAATTAGCTTTGGCGATTTTTAAAGCATTTTCTGCTGCAATTACGGTTGCTTGAGCGGTATTCAAAGTGGTGGTTTGATTGAGGTTAGCAGAGGCTAAATTTTGGAAAGCGCTTTCCGTGGCGGTGGTTTGTGTGCCCATGGTGGTAATTTGAGTGGCAATGGCGGTTTTATAACCTTCCAGTGTTTCATAAGTGAAAGACCCGGAATAAGCGCTGTTGGCCAAAACTTGATACATGTAGTTAAGATTTTCCAAAGTGGCATAAGCAGCGGCAGTGGCGGTGGATGATGCTTGAACAATGGAAGCATTGGTAAGTTGATTTTTGGCGATAGTTAAATCAGCGGTAGCTTGGGCCACCAAATTTTTTGCTATATCATAACTGGCGCTTTCTTGGTTTTTTAAATTTTGATTTAATGATCCTAAATAAATTTTGGCGCTGGCATCATCATGAATGGTTTGGACTTGAGACAAGGCAACATTAGCTTTTGCTACGGCAATATCAGCCTGGGTGAGCGCCGCGTCTTCCAAATTAATTAGATATTGATTTTGGTAATTTGTGGTGTCGGTGGAATTTTGTATGGCGGAATTATAATCGGCTATCGCTTTTTGCCAAGTTTCATAATATGTTTGTTTGTCATTGATTGCTTGAGTTTCCGCTTTTTTCAAATTTTCTTGAGCATTTGTATATTCAGTGTAAGCTTGGTCAACGCTTTTTTGCGAAATATTAATTTCTTCCGGCCGAGCACCGGCAATAATTTTATTCAAGTTAGCGCGCGCTTGACTTAAATTGGCTCCCGCCTGGTTCATTTGATATTTTAATTCGCGATCATCAATTTTCGCTAATACATCTCCGGCTTTGACTGTTTGTCCGACTACTACATTGTTCTCCATTAATTGACCATTGGTCGGAAAACGTAAATCAATGGTGGCCGCCGGTTTAACACTGCCGGTCGCTTCCACCGTTTGGGTTAAATCACCGCGTTCAACTATGGCGGTGGTGTATTCATATTCGATGGTGTCTGGTTTCAAAATTGAAATTGTCAATAATAAAACCAAAATCACAATTATTCCGGCCCACCAATATTTTTTTATGAATTTAAGTGGAGTTTTACTTTTTTGAGTGATTTTTTGAAAAGCAGTTTGAGGGATGGTGTTTGGTGTTTTATTATCTTCAATCGGAGCGGAAATCGGCGATGAATTTGTCATATGATTATTTTATTTTTTTATTTGTTCAATTAATTTTTTTTCAGTTTTTTGCGGATTGATTTTCCCGCCGGATATTTTCATTGCTTGTCCGAGCAAAAATTTGATGACCGTTTCTTTGCCTTGACGATATTGTGCTACTTGTTCTGGGAAATTATTGATCGTTTGAGTAATGATTTTTTTTAATAAATCATCATCATCTTCTTGTCCTAAATTTAAATCTTCAATAATGTGTGAAGGATCACCACCTTTTTCCATCATCACAGACAAAACTTTTACTCCATTGGTGCTGTTAATCTTTTTTTGGAAAAGCAAAGTAATTAATTCGGCGAAATTTTCCGCTGTAATTTTTAATTCGGAAAAGGCAATACCATTTTCATTCATTTGAGTTAACAAATTGTTAATCAGCCAATTAGCGGTTAATTTGATTAATTTATTTTTATCGTTTTGCCAAGAAATTTCGGCATTTTTGACTTTTTCTAAATCGAGTGCCCAATTTTCTAACTCAGAAATAACATTTTCTGTGTAGTTGGCGGTGTCTTTTTCTAAAGTTAAAATTTTAGTATCTTCGGGTGATAGTTGATAAACATCCATGAAACGAAATCTTTTTTGTTGTGGTAATTCTCCCAGTTCAATTTTTTGTTTGTTGATTTGTTCGTCGGTAAAAGTTAGTGGGGGAATGTCCGGTTCTGGGAAATATCGATAATCAGCCGCATCTTCCTTGGTGCGTTGTAAAACCGTGATTTGTTGATTATCATCCCAGCCGCGAGTACTGGAAAAATTCGGTGCTTTATTTTCTAGCCATAAGGATTTTTGGCGGTTGATTTCATATTCTAAAGCTTTTTCCAAAGCGCGAAAGGAATTGATATTTTTTATTTCCGTTTTGGGATAAAGTTGATGATCGCCAACCGGGCGCAGTGAAATATTGGCGTCACATCGTAATTGGCCTTTTTCCATATTAGCTTCGGAAATATTCAAATAACGCATCAAAAGTTGTAATTCTTGAGCAAAAGTTTTGGCTTCGGCCGGTGATGATAAATCCGGAGCAGTAACAATTTCAATCAAGGGGGCGCCACCACGATTAAAATCAATTAAAGTTGATTTGGTTTTGCTATCATGAATTGATTTGGCTGAGTCTTCCTCTAAATGCAAACGAATAATACCGATTTGTTTTAATTGGGTTTCATCATCAAGTCGTCCAGCCAGGCCATCATCGGTCCTGAAATTTATGATATAGGCGCCATGTTCCGCTATTGGTTTATCAAATTGAGAAATTTGATAACCTTTGGGAAGATCAGGATAAAAATAATTTTTGCGGTCGAACTTAGTAAATTGATTAATGGTACAGTTAAGTGCCAGAGCAGCTCGCATGCCCATTTCCACCGCTTGTTGGTTCACGGTGGGTAGGGTGCCGGGCTGACCAGTACAAATTGGACAAATATTGGTATTGGGTGCGAATTTGTCGGCAATATTTAAACAACCACAAAACATTTTGCTAATTGTATTTAATTGAACGTGAAATTCCAGGCCAATGATCGTTTCTAGTTTCATATAATCCAAAGATAACAAAGCAATGCTTGTTATTTGTTATTTTATCTCTTTAATGTTATTTTAGCATTTTTAATAAAAAATTAAAAGCGGGGATAATGCCGCTTTTTTGAATTAATAAAATTTATTAAAGATGATTTTTGATGGTTTGATAAATTTCCTCACTAATATCTTCGATTGTGCGTAATTGATTATCGGGGGCACAATCAATCACTTCCCATTGGTATTTTTGCGCCACATATAGATATGCCTGAGAAGCGTCGATTAAATGTTGTAAATCCGCTTCGTGAATATCTCGTTTTTTGCCATTAACATAATCTCGACTTTCCTTTTGATCAACCAGTTGTTGGCCGATAGCCGGAGGCATATATAGCAATAAATTCAGATCTGGTCGAGGAATGTCAAAAAGATTATATTCCAAATCCTCTAGCCAATTTAAAAATTTATCTCGTTCATTTAAGTCTTGGATTTTTCCGGCTTGATGTCCCATATTGGATGAAACATAACGATTGCTGATAATAATTTTTCCTTGGGCTAACCATTGTTTGATTTCAAATGAAGCGGCATAGCGATCGCAAGCATAGAAAATTGAGGCACGATAAGCGCCCACTTCTTGGGGTGACCCGAATTTGCCGTTTAAATATTCTTCCACCAGAGCGGCGCTTTTTTGGCCATAACGGGGAAAATCAGCGATTTCAATGTCATATCCTTCTTTTTTAAGGCGTTCCACTAAAATTTTTGTTTGGGTTCCTTTACCGGAACCGTCGGTGCCATCAATGACGATTAATTTGCCTGTGATCATAAGTTAAAAGGTGGAAAAATCATTTTGAATTAATTTTCAATTACTTCTTCAAGAAAAATTCGGCTGGTAAAACCGCCACGTTCTTGCAGTTTGGTTTCACGCGTGTTTTCCAAATCATTGTAAGTCATGCTGTGATAATTGACCAAGGCGCGGATGATTTCAATCACATCGGCCAATTCATCGGGATCTTCAGATTCAATGTATTCTTCCACTTCTTCCAATAATTTGTCTTTGAGTGCTTGGAAGTATTCTTCATCATCCAATACTCGTGTAATGGCTTCATGACCACTTTCTTCAATAATTTGCGGGATTAAATCCCGTACTAGTTTTTCGTGTCGCATATTTTGATTTTATTTTTGTGAGCTTGATAAATGGTGGGATTGATTTTTTTTATTTCCATCAGTATATCATCGATAATCGGAAAGTTTAGTTTTGCCAATTGATTGATACTAATAGTAAATATCACTTTTTGCAGAAATGCAAGAGGAATAATATAAAAAGCTTGTGTGGATAACTGCGGAAGCATTTTTTCATAAGCATAGAGGGCGCGTTTCATTACTTGGATATATTCTCCGTGATCGCCGGAATTGAGAATTTCTTTGGGGATATGATAATGATGATGAATGCTAAACGGTTGAATAATCAAAGCGTTTCCCAAATGTTTTTTCAGTTGTTGCAAAGTTTGAATGTCCACGCATAGTTCAATAGTATAGGGTAGAAAATTTAATAATTTTAGTTCCGGATCCGCTTGAAAATACTTATCAAATAAAATTTCTTTTTGTTCGATGGTGAAAAGCGAAATTTTATCTTTAATTTGCTCGGAATTTAGTCTGGAATATTTTAATAAAATCAAAGATAATAATTCATTTTCTTCGTTGGCCGGTGCACGTAAAATTTTCGGATTATTTGGTTTTGGTGGAATGTTTTTCAGGATCTCATCTAAGTGAATATTTAAGTTTTTTTCAGTTTCGGTAATAAATTTAATTTGAAAATCCGGTAGAGAAGCAATGGGAAGTAGATATTTTAAAATTTCTTCATCAGGTATATGTCGGGAAAAATCAAGATATTTATTTAAAATAAAATCAATCGTATCACGATATAAAAATTCAAACTCCGATTTCATGATGGCGGAAACTTTAGTGGAGAACAAATGTTGTTTTATTTGTTCCAAATTCATAAAACGGATTTAGTTTTCATAACCGGCGGTACTGCCATAACCGCCACGTGACGATTCAGTGATTTGATCAACTTCTTGCCATTGAGAAACCTTATCAATCCGAACAAACATGGCTTGGACCAATCTTTCGCCACGTTTAATGGAAACGGTTTGTTTGGTAAAATTTTGCAGTGGTAATAAAATTTCATCTTCCGGACCGCAAAAATCTTGGTCAATGACACCAATGGTGTTTCCCAGTTTAAGTCCTTTTTTGCGACACAAACTGGATCGTGGGGCAATCATCAAAACATAGCCGGGTGGCGTGGCAATAATTAAATTAGTGGGAAACATAACGATTTCGCCGGGCGAAATTTCGCCGTCAATCCGAGAATACAAATCAAACGCCACGGAACCGATCGTTTGATATTCCGGCAAAGGTAATGAAGAGTCGATTCTTTTTATTTTAACTTGCATGGTGTTTTTGGATTATGGTTTCAATTTTTTCGTATAACTCTTCCAATGTTCCATTGTTGTCAATTTCTTCAGTTGCCAAAGATTTTAATTCCGGGATACTGGTTTCGGTTGCGGCGTTTGATTCGGCCATAAATTGCTCAAAGGTTTTCTCAGCGTCAGACGCGTTTTCTTCGCGTTTAACCGTTCTTTGATAACGAGTTTGAATATCCGCATCAATGTAAATCAAAATAAAGTTTGGCAGTTCTCGCAAAAAAGTGATATCGCTTTGGCGTCTAATGCCATCGACGACCACGATTTCATGCTCATCGTTTTCCACTTCCGCTTTAATGGCACGAGCAAACAGATCTTCGCCAAAGTCCCGTCGCAGACAGATTGAGATTTGTTGCAGATTTTCGCGTGATTCCGGTAGCCCCAAGCGTTTGATCAAATCGCGCATAATATTGGAAAAGCGATGGTACCCGGCATTATATTTTTTTTTCAAATAATCGCTAATTGCCCCTTTACCACTGGCAATGGGTCCAACCAGTCCAATAATGATTTTGGACATAGATTTTGTTTAATTTAATATTTGTTTAAGTCTTCTTTTTTAATAATGTCTTGTAGGCCACGACGTACGTCCCAATCATCAGGTTCCAAATCCACGTTTAATTTTAAATTGGGGAATGATTCAGTTAAGGCCTGAGACATTTTATGGGCGATTTTTCGTAAGGTCGGATGCACCGGTTTGCCGGAGCGAAGTTCCACTACATAAACGGCCGCCGGTAGTCCATAAGTAACGCGACAAGGCATATTGAAGCCGAGTGAAATGTAATATTGTTTAATTTCTTTGGTGGTGGGAAGATTTTCAATTCTAACAATTTGATCGTTAATTAAAATTTGCGCTTCATTAAGAACGCTTTCCGGCAGTTGTTCCAAGTACCAAGAGTTGAAACCGTATTTGGTGGTATGCAGTGGCATGCGACAAACACCGTTGCGGTGTCTCTGAATATCTCTAAATGAACCGAAGTCCAACATGAATTCAAAGGTGTTCATGCCTAATTCAGTTAGAAAATGGGGGAGACCAGTTTTTGGCGGACGAGCCAAAATATCCTTGTATTGGTTTAGCTCATGAACTTTGATATCTGTGGAAAAACGAAAATCAGTCGGTGGTGTTTCCGGTTCATAATAATTGTACATGAAATTCCATTCACGGCGATAAGCTTCTTGTTCCGGAGTTGGTTCATGAGAAAAACTGTTTTGATATTTATCTTTTAATCCTTTCAAAATATTTTCCGCGATTTCTTGTACTTCTTCGAGAGGGTGATGTTTCATGAGTGATAATTTGTCCCAAGCTTGGCGTAAATTGGTGTGCCAACTTAATTGAGTGGTAATACCGGCTGGTAGAAAACCGCGCATAATATCAAAGGCGCGGGCTTGGATGGCTTTTTCATAAACCGTTTCTTTTTCATCATCTTTGCGCGGATATTGTTTTTTTAAATGTTCTTGAACTCGCGTTTGATTATTAATATAAAAATTCATCCATAAATCAAGAATCTTTTTTGATTCGGCGGTTTGGAGCGGATCAACGATTGGTTGTTTGGACATATCCACATAACGGGTACTGGTTTCTTGTCCGGAATATAATGGCCAATCTTGTAGTGCTTTGTCCGCTAAAATACTGATTTTTTCCACAAACACCGTGGTGCTCCCACAATCGGCAATACTGGAATGACCATAACCAACATAATAAGTTTCCATGAATTTACCTGAACCGGTTTTTTTTACTTTTTCCACATGTTCGACCACGCTTTGCGGACTGCGCGAGTAGAGCGCTTGCATCATGGCGGTGTCTTCGGGATTGAACTCATCGTAAATATAAATGTTTTGATTTAAACCATAATTAACATTATCGGATTTGATTTCCGGGGGGACTGATGAGGGGGCGGGAATGGTGGGTGGGACTGGGGCTACTTCCGGAATAATATGAGGCATATTATTTCCCATATCAGCATAAGTGGTCATTTCTCCGCTTAGTAAAACAAATTCAACTCCAGCTTCCGCGAAGATTTCTTTGCTACGATCACTGGCATGATAATCTTGCGCGCACACGATGCGAGTGATCCCGGCATTGATAATCATTTTGGCGCAAGTATAACAAGGGGTCATTTTGCAATAAAGTGAACCGCCTTTGATGGATATTCCCGAGCGAGCGGCTTGAGCAATGGCGTTTTGTTCAGCGTGTGTGGTGCGAATACAATGACGAGTTTCATGACCATCTTCGTGGCGAACGGTGTGCATTTCATGGCCCGCTTCATCGCAATGGCGGACATTAATCGGTGCTCCCACATAACCGGTGGAAACAATTCTTTTGTCAACCGTAATTACGCAACCGGCGCGTCCACGATCGCAAGTGCCACGTGAGCCAACCATTTCCGCGATTTTAATAAAATACTCGTCCCATGATGGGCGATGATAATTTTGGTCAGTCATAAATTTAGGCCCTCCAGTCAATTGTTTAATATGTTTATTTTAACAGAGGTTTATCGGTGTGGCAAAGTATAGGTTGTGGATGTATTTTTCAGCTAAAAATTAAAGGAAATTACCATTGACAAATCATTGTTTTTGTATTATGGTAAAAATTGCCGATTATTCGGTTAAGTTGTTCTTTGATAAACTCCCCAAGGAGGGTAAGTATGGAGTGCTTGTTTGGCCAAAATTCAGGAAATCACTCACGATTAAATTTGTTGATTATTTCCGATGAAGATACTTTTAATTGTTTGGAGATTATTTTCAGTCTAGAAAATAGTCAATTTATTTGTCAAAAAAAATCTATTGGCATGGCGATGGCTCATGTCATGATTCCGCGAATTGTTACGATGAATCCGGGATTTTTCGATGCCTTGGAAGAATATAGTCAATATTTACTTCGAATAACAAAATTGTTCAGTGATTTGGTTCACTATGTTGATGTTCATGGTGCTGATTCTCCACGTGGTAATTTTGTTGTCTGGGGAATCAAAGAACCAAAAGAGAATGCCTTTTATCATCAATATTGGTTTGTGGCTAATGATTCTGATAATCCATCAGCAAAGACTATGTACTTTTTGTATGACCCATTGGCTCAGAGGGTAGATCAGGCGGAGGAATTGGATAATTGGTTGGAAGGAATTTTGAAGGATGGGGGAATGTGTCGTGGGATTAAGCGAATTAGTGATGAACAAAAGCAAATTATGCTGAGATATTTTTCCCTCCGTAATATTGTTTACAAATATTTGCATGATTTGACCGGTCAGGTTATTAGAGGAGATGTCCCATGATTATTCAGTCATTATGTGAATATTCTGATTGTCTTAGACTTTCTTTGTTGAAATGGTATTCTGAAAAATTTTATATTGTACGTTAAGTTAAGAATGCTTGATAAAATCAGGCATTTTTTAATCTTGACAAATTGAATGACAATTGGTAAAGTTTTTCCACAATGTTCTTTTCACCCTAACAATAGGGGGGTAGTATGTTGCATGTAGGATTTGGTAAAAAGGATCGTCAGAATTTGGTGATTGTCAATGGAATCAGCTCTTCATATTGTACGGCCATTGAATTTCGTTTGGGAAGTGATGACTTTACAATTAGAGCCAGGGAAAGTCATTTGGTACAAGAAGAATATGATTTAACTCATTGTGTAGATATGACAATGGATGAAGCTTGTGAATTGCTAGATAAGGTTGGTGCTTATAATACTGCAATTCTTGAAATGGAAGATAACAAGTTGTTATTTAAATTAGTACATCGTGTTATTTCACATGAAGTTGATGAGTGGGGTGCTCATTGTTGGGTGCATTGTGGAGTGCAAAAAGTTGATTCACCGGATGAACAAAGTTATTATTGTTATTATTTCTCTGCGGTTCTTTCAACTGAGCAATTGCCTCATGTTTATGGATGTTTGACTTATGATCCAATGCAAAATCGAATGGTAAATCAGAAAACAATGAAAGATAAATTAGGGAAAAACCTTGAAGATGCGATGGTGGAAGTTCATGGTATCAAATATTTATCTCCCTATGAGTATGCTTTGTTTGTTAAGGTTTTTCGTAAGCATTTTGAATTAAGGGAAGCTTTGGTTCTTTATTACCAGCGTTTTATGGCACCATTAGATGTTAATAATAATTAGTTTTTTTCATTAAGAGTAATACCGGATAATATCTGGTATTTTTTAATATTGACAAGATAAAGGGTTATTGGTAATGTTTTTTTAGAATGTTTCTTTCACAAAAACCATAGGAGGTTTTATGTTTCGCTTAGGATTGGGGAAGATTGATCGTAATAATGTTGTAATTGTTATTAATTTTAAAACTCCTCGCATGGCGGCCTTTGAATTTCGTTTGTTGAGTGAAGTTTTTCGAATAACTTTTAATGAATCTGAGCGAATACAGGCACAATATGATTTTATTGAAACAGATGAAGTGTGGGCATTTAAATTTAATTATTGGGCGATGGTCAAGCAAATGATTGCTGCCTATGAAGCGACTGTCTGGCAAGATAGGCGCTTTGAGCGATTTTTAAATACTTTAGTGCAACGAAGTTATGTAAACGAACCAATTAATGAATCTGAAAATTTACATTGGTCGGTTGTTACATGCGGTAGAACGGGAGTCACTTTTTTAGGTAAACCAAATTGCTTTTATCGTCATTGTTTTTTCTTCCACATGCCTCAATTCCCAAAACAGGATTCACCACCATATATCTTTGTAACATATGGTCAAGATAAAAATAAAATCATGATGACTGTAAAATGGGAAAGTCTAAACTTACCTCTAATTTCTGACAATGAAGAAATAGAATTTTGTGGTTTTAAACGAATAACTCTTGATGAGAAGAGTATGTTGCAGGAAATTTTTTTTGAACATTTTTGTATCTATCTTCATTTGCATCGATTACATAAATGGTGGATGTGTAAATGAGATGCTGTTAAAAGTTGATCTTTGTTCTTGATATAAATACCGGATAATATCTGGTATTTTTTAATTTCAAAAAACATCTCGTAAAAGCGAGATGTTTTTTTATAAGAAAAGTAAAATTTATTTTTTGTATTCCACTTTGACCGCCGGTCCCATGGTCGAGGTCAAAACAATTGATTTGATGAAAGTTCCTTTTGAAGTTTCCGGTTTGGCTTTTTCCAGAGCTTCGAGCAAAGCATTGAAATTTTCTACCAATTGAGCGGTCGTAAAACTGGCTTTGCCGATTGATTGATGTAGGTTGGCAGTATCATCATTACGAAAAGTCACTTTGCCCTTTTTCATCTCTTCCACCGCTTTTTTGATATTGGTGGTAATGGTTTCATTTTTTGGCGAAGGCATTAAACCTTTTGGCCCGAGAATTTTAGCAATAACCGCCATTTTTTTCATGGTTTCCGGAGTGGCAATGGCAATGTCAAAATCAACTTTGCCGGTTTTTTTAATTTCTTCGATCAAGTCATCTTCACCGACTAAATCAGCGCCGGCCGCTTTTGCTTCTTTGGCTTTTTCGCTTTCCGCGAATACGGCCACTTTCTTGGTTTTACCTATCCCGTGCGGTAGGACTACGGTTGAACGAATTTGTTGCTCACCTTTTTTCGGATCAATTCCCAAGCGAACATGAATTTCCACCGATGAGTCAAATTTGGTGGTCGCGGTTTTTTTTACGGTTTCAATCGCTTCTTCCAATCCATAAGTTTTGTTGGGATCGATTTGCGCTTGCAGTCCGGTGAATCTTTTTGAATGTTTAGCCATAAATTTCGTGGTTAAGGCGCTTGTTAAACAAGCTCCCACAAGTTTATTAAATTAATAAATTATTCTTGAATTTTTACTCCCATCTGACGCGCGGTCCCGGCAATAATTTTCATTGCTTGTTCCACGTCGTTGGTGTTGAGATCGGGTAATTTTTTCTCGGCGATTTCTCGTAATTGTGCTTTGGTCAAGGTGCCGACAGTTTCCGTTAAAGCGTTTTTGGCGCCACTTTTAATTCCCAAAGCTTTTTTGATCAATTCACCAGCCGGCGGAGTTTTGCAAACAAAATCAAAACTGCGATCTTCGTAAACCGTGATAATGACCGGAATAATATCTCCCATTTTATCGCGGGTCGCTTCATTGAATTGAGTACAAAAACCCTGAATGTTAACACCGTGCTGACCAAGAGCCGGACCAACCGGAGGTGCTGGATTAGCTTGCCCGCCGGGGACTTGCAGTTTGATCTGCGTCATGATTTTTTTTGCCATATTTTTTATAAGCGCCTAGGTATCTGACAAGTAATGATTGTTATTTGCCAAAATCCAAGCAACTTGATAATAAACGATTTAAATTTTTTGAATTTGCAACGGATCCAATTCTACCGGAGTTTCTCGACCAAACATGGTAACCGCCACTTTTACCTTTCCACGAGATTCATCCACTTCATCAATTCGGCCTTCATAGTTTTTGAATGGTCCATCGGTAATTTTCACCGGTGTACCAACGGTATATTCAATGGAAACTGTGGGTTCTTCAACGCCCATACGTTTTTGCAGTTCTTTCATTTCCGCTTCGGAGATTGGGGTGGGAATAGTGCCGGTACCAATAAAACCGGTAACATTGGGCGTATTACGCACCACATACCAAGAATCATCGGTGACCAACATTTCCACGAAAACATAACCCGGGAAAATTTTCTCGGTAATGACTTTTCTTTTGCCGTTTTTGATTTTTATTTTTTTCTCAAGTGGAATCAAAACATTGAAGATTTTTTCTTCCATGTCCATGGACTCGATTCTTTGTTTTAGGTTTTCCGCCACATTTTCTTCGTGTCCTGATTGGGTATGAATCACATACCAACGGCGACCTTGAGATTGTTGTTTTGGCATAAATTTATAAATAATTTATTGCAAAATTAACTGATAATTAAAGATAAAACATAAGAAAACAAGAAGTCCAAACCACCCAAGAAAGCGGCGACAAAAATCGAAATACCAATCACCACCATGGTGTATTTAATGGTTTGTTTTTTTGTCGGCCAAGTGACTTTGTGCAATTCTTTGTAAGATTCACGCAAATAATTAAAAAGTCGATTGTTTGTCCAATCCATATTTTTACTTAAAATTAGCAAAATTACTTATCTAAAAAGGCCTCCAGGCCTTAATACAAAATAATTATAGTATATTTTAATGAATTTGGCAATAGCTAAAATGATTGATTAACATTTATAATCATATTGCTTTATTTGTAATTTTTCGGTAAACTGAATCAGGTTTTGATCAATAAACTCACAGGAGTATTTAATAATAAACAAAAACGTCAATTATCGATTGGTGTATTATGAGCGTTGTCGTTCAATGTCATTTGAAACGCGATTGCAATTAGCACAAAGTTCGCAAGGGGGGGAAGTTTTGCTCGCTTTGTGTTTTGATCCGTCGACGGTAATTGTGACGGCGATAATTAATAATCCTCATTTTACGGTGACACATGCGCAATTGATTGCGAGGCATCATCAAACTGTTCAAGGATTGTTAGCCTTAACGAAAAAAACCGCTTTGATGTATGATGAGGGAGTACGAAGCGCTTTGTTAAAAAATCCTTTGTCATCACAAGCGGTTGTGGCAAAAGTTTTGGCCGGATACAATTTGTTTGCTTTGGCCGGAACAATCAGTGGTCATGAGACAACGGCTAGAGTGGTTGATCATAGTCGGGAAGTTTTTCAGAGAAAAATGCAATCAAGCGATCCGGCGGAAGTGGTTCATTTCATTGTCGCTTCCGGTGGTCGAAGTTTGAAAGAGTTGGGTGGGGCGACTTTACCGCAGGAAGTGATTAATCGTTTATGTGCTTTACCTCAATATTCCGAAGACTTGGTACATAACTTAATTGCTTTTCCCGCTTTACCCGCCCGCTTGATTGAGTGTTTGCTTAATCGTCCGGCAGCGAAATTCAATAAGGGATTGAGATTGCGATTAAAAGCGCATAATAATTGTCCAAGTGAATTAAAGAAAAATTAAAATACGCTTAACACAGCGTATTTTTTCTTTATGATAGATTAATTTAATTTTGATTCTATGTCCTTTTGTTTTTGATAAATTTCATACCAATCAGCATCGTCGGGTAGACCATAGGCGCGAGCAGCGTTTTTTCTTTCGGTATCATCAAATTTTAATTTAATCGGTTCACCACCATGGTGAAATGGTTTTTCTTTTTTTAAATTAGCGTAAAAGTCTTCTTCTGAAGCCAAAAAAACTTGGTGGTCATTATTAGTGATCGTAATTGGTTTATTTGAATCAGATGAGGGTTTAATTGGAGGAATTTCTGGCGACATAGATTATTCACTTTTTTTGTTCAATGAATCGCGAATTTCTCGCAGTAATACTATTTCTGGTTTTTCTTCCGGAGTTTTTATTTCCGGTTCTTGTTTTTTATTGAACTTATTGATTTGTCGTATCACAATAAAAATGGAAAAAGAAATAATTAAAAAGTCAATCACATTACCGATAAAAATTCCATAGTCTAATGTTAATCCTGGTTGGCCGAGAGAGGCTTTTTTTAGAGTGATTGATAAGCGTGAAAAGTTATTTCCACCGGTAATCAACCCAACTAGGGGCATAATTATTTTTTCGACCAGGGAACTGACAATTTTCCCAAAAGCTGTGCCAATCACCACTGCCACCGCTAAATCGATGACATTACCTTTAAAGGCGAATTTTTTAAATTCTTCAAACATAAAATTGTCTTTATTAAATTAAATATCCAGGTTTTTTACGCTCTTGGCGTGAGTTTGAATAAATTTTTTGCGCGGTACCACGTCTGAGCCCATTAAAATATCAAAAATCTCGTCTGCTTTGGTGGCGTCTTCCACCGTTACTTTTTTCAATAATCTGGTGCTGGGATCCATGGTGGTATTCCATAGTTGATCAGGGTTCATTTCTCCCAAACCTTTGTAGCGTTGGACGGTAATGCCTTTTAACGAATCGTCATGCAGTTCAACGATTTCCGATAAAGTTTCGGAAGTTTCCGTGATCGTGGTATCTGGTTCATTGGTATTGGGGGCTGGTTCTTCTACGATTTTTATTTTTTTTATTTCTTCCAGGGTGGTTTGTAACTCTTCATCAGAATAAACCCAACGAGTTTCTCGGCCTTTTTTCACTGAATAAAGTGGCGGTTGGGCGATAAACAAATTACCATTGATAATTAGTTCAGTGAAATAACGGAAAAATAAAGTTAGAAGTAATGTTCGAATATGCGCACCATCCACATCAGCATCAGTCATGATAATGATTTTACCATAGCGTAAACCTGATAAATTGAATTGTTCACCAAAGTTCGTGCCAAGGGCAATAATCAAAGATTTAACTTCGTTGTTAGCTAACATTTTATCAATTCGCGCTTTTTCAATGTTAATAATTTTACCGCGTAAAGGTAAAATCGCTTGAAATTCACGATTGCGTCCTTGTTTGGCGGAACCGCCGGCCGAGTCACCCTCAACAATATATAACTCGCATTTATCCGTTTCTTTGCTGGAACAGTCGGCTAATTTGCCAGGTAGAGATAAACTTTCCAAAACACCTTTGCGCAAAACGGTTTCACGTGCCGCGCGTGAAGCTTTTCGAGCTTGGGCGGCCAGTAGGGATTTTCCAATAATTTTTTCCGCATCCTTGGGGTGTTCTTCAAGAAAAATATCCAAGTATTCGGAAATTACTTGATCGACTATTGGTTTGACTTCCGCATTACCCAGTTTGGCTTTGGTTTGACCTTCAAATTGCGGATCTTTTACTTTGATGCTGATAACACCTGTTAATCCTTCGCGGACATCATCACCGGAAAGGTTTTCATCTTTTTCTTTTAATAAATTATTTTTTCGGGCATATGAATTTAAAGTTCGAGTTAAACCGCTACGAAAACCAGCCACGTGCATTCCACCTTCCGGATTAAGAATGTTGTTGGTAAAAGCGATTACGGTTTCAAAAAATTCTTCGGTATAGCGAAGTGCCAATTCCACTTGAACATCATCAACGGTTTTATCAATATAAAAAATATTATCATGAATCGGTTTGTCTTTACGATTTAAATGTTTAACATATGAACTGATCCCACCTTCAAAAAAGAAACTGAATTTTTTTCGATCGTTTGGGTTTCGTAAGTCAATAGCGGTGATTTTCACGCCTTTGGTTAAATAGGCTTGTTGGCGTAAATAATTGAGGATTTTTTCCCAGTCAAATTCTGTGACGGTAAAAATTGAATTATCAGGATAAAATTCTTGAGTAGTACCGGTGGTGAAAAATTCTTCCGGGTTATAAAAGTCCGGTTTGGTCGGTTTTTTGATTGTTCCGATCATCGCCACCTTTTTTTGTGGGATACCGATTTTATATTCTTGTTGATAAATTTTTCCATCACGACGTACGGTAGCTCGTGTTAAAGTGGATAGAGCGTTCACGACGGAAACACCAACTCCATGTAAACCACCAGATACTTTGTAACCACCTTGTCCGAATTTACCGCCGGCATGTAATTTTGTCATAACAGTTTCGAGGGCAGAAACTTTGGTGATTTTGTGAATTTCCACCGGAATTCCACGTCCATTATCAGACACTTGTACGCCACCGTTGGGTAAAAGCTTGACAATGATTTCCGAACAAAAGCCGGCCATGGATTCATCAATGGAATTATTTACCACTTCCCAAATTAAATGATGTAAACCTTCGCTCGCGGTATTACCAATATACATCCCCGGTCTTTTTCTAACCGGATCAAGACCTTCCAAAACAGTAATTTGTTCAGCACCATAATTAGCGGAAGTCTGATTTTTTTTCATTTTTTCTTGTTTCGGCATAATAAAAATTATTCATAAATTACATAACCAGTATAACAAATTTAATGCTTTTTGTTAAGAGCTGATGGGGGATATGAAGGTGGGTAATTTTTGATTTATTATGAAAGCAAACAATCTGTTTATAAATTAAAATTGTCGGAAAATAACAAAAATGGTATACTATGAACAGTTAATCATTATTTTTATGGAGCAAACGAGTTTAGCGCCTGATTTTTCCCCGACGGGGTCTGAATTATCCGGTAAGCAAATTAAATTCGGTTATTGGTACGCATCACATAAATTACTGTTGCGTCGTTTGGGAATTTTAGCGTTGGCTTTTTTTGATTTGCTCATTATTTTATTGGTGTTTTACGGTTTGATTCAATATTTTTTTATCGGTCGTGGTCAAGTCAATGCCTTATATCAAGATTTAACTTCCGACAAATTGAATTATGGATATTTGACTGAGTTATCTGAACCTCAGCCATTAGCCATTAATATGGTTGAAGTGTTGCGTGGGTCCGAAGGTTATTATGATTTGGTGGCGGAAATAAATAATCCGAATAATTCTTGGTATGTGGAAGAATTGACTTATCATTTTGTGGCCAATGAGTTTTCCGGTTTGAGTCAAACGGATTTTATTTTGCCGTTGCAACAAAAGTTTGTTATGAATTTGCATGTTCCCAGTGCCATAACGATTTCCAATCCGCAATTGGTGATTGATAATATTAAGTGGAAAAAGGTGGCGTTTTATGAAAATTTGCGGGATAAAATTTTGAATTTGGAAGTGGTGGAACCGACTTTTATTTCAGAAAATCAAATTGGCGGTGGGGAATTGAATATTAATCGAGTGGAGGCGGTAATAAAAAATAATAGCGCTTATAATTTTTGGGATATTAAATTAAAAGTTTTGTTATATCGTGAGGATACTTTAGTTTATGTTAACGAAGTGCCGATTAGAATTTTGAATTCCGGAAACTCTTATAATATGGCATTTAATATTTTCAATGGGGTTACTCGTCCGAATAAAATTTACATATTCCCCGAAATTGATATTTTAGACCCCGAGAGTTTTAAAGGGTTTGAATGATAAGCTTGATTTTTTTCGCAAATTTTTTCATAATGAATGAGGTGGTTTTGACCACCTCATTATATATGTTGAGGGAAATATTGTTTTATGATTTTGTCCGGGTTTAAATTTAAATTGCGTAGTTTTGATTGGGTGCTTTTTGGCGCTGTATTTTTATTGGTTTTGATTGGTTTAACCGCGATTTACAGTGTAAGCTTGGGATATGAACCACCTGATTTTGAAAACTTTCGTAAACAAATAATTTCTTTGATAGTGGGAAGTGGCTTAGGTTTTGTGGTGGCATCGATGAATTATTCAGCTTTTCGTTTGTATTCGCGTTATATTTATTGGGGGGCGGTAATGTTATTGGTTTTGGTCTTGCTTTTTGGAACCACTGTTCGCGGTACAACGGGTTGGTTTAATTTTTTCGGTTTTAGTTTTCAACCGGTGGAATTGGCTAAAGTGGCATTATTGTTGTTTTTGGCAAAATTTTTCGCCAATCGTTTCCAACAGTTCCATGAAATTAGGCATATTGTGGTCAGTTTGGTGGGGATGTTGATTTTGATTTCTCTGGTATTAATGCAACCAGACGTGGGTTCTTCTTTGGTTTTGGTGGGATTATGGGGAGTACTGTTGTTTTTGTCCGGAGTCAGGTGGCGTTATTGGCTTTTGTTATTATTGGTTTTTTTGTTTGTGGTGTTGATTTTATGGTTTGGGGTTTTTGAAGAGTTCCAAAAAAATAGAATTTTGACTTTTATTAATCCCGAACTTGATCCTTTGGGAAGCGGTTATAATGTGACTCAAGCGATTATTGCGATTGGATCAGGCGGATTTCTGGGGCAAGGATTGGGTTTTGGTTCTCAAAGTCAATTAAAGTTTATTCCGGAAAGTCAAACCGATTTTATTTTTGCCGTGGTGGCCGAGGAGTTGGGACTGGTGGGGGTAATTTTGGTTTTAGTCTTATATTTGGTGGTTTTTTGGAGATTATTACGGGCCGCCAAACGTGCCCCTGATGATTTTGGGATGTATTTTTTATTGGGTATAGCCGTTTTATTTTTGATTCATTTAACGGTTAATGTGGGGATGAATTTGGGTTTATTACCGGTTACCGGTATTTCTTTGCCGTTTCTAAGTTATGGGGGAAGTTTTTTGATAATCAGTTTATTGTTGATTGGGATGGCTCAAAGTGTGATTAGTCGTTCTGATAAAACTTAGGGCTTACTTTACCAATTAGTTTTTCTTCGTTATAATTAAAATATAAATTAATTATTATTTTTGTGTTTCCACCTAGTGAACAATTGAAAATTATTTCCACTTGCCCGGTTTGTAATACGCAAAATTTCCCCGAGCAAATAAAGGTTATTAGTCAAGGGGAAAATGAGCATTGTCTTTTTTTGCAATGTCGTAAATGCAAGGGGCGGGTAGTGGTTTTAATTATGCAATCAATGCAGGGGGTCAGTTCAGTAGGTTTTTTGACAGAATTAAATAGCGAGGAAATTTTAAAATTAAGTCGGCGACCAAAAATTACCGCTGATGATGTGTTAGCGGTTTATGATAAGTTGGAGCCTCAAAAATCTTCTTGGCAGTCGGTCATCGGCTAATAATATGATGAAATCCCGTAAGGGTTTTTTTATATTGACAAAATTAAGCAAATTGTTTATTATATGAAAGATCTAATTTAACAAAATATTTCATTTTTATGAAAACTTATAGTTTAAAGGCTGAAAAACGCGAAAATTTAGGTAAAAAAGTTGATTTATTGCGTCAGCAAAGTTTGGTGCCGGGAGTAATTTATGGCCCGGGATTAAAGGAGAACATTTATGTGCAAATTGATGCGGTGGCTTTGAAAAAAGCTTATCGTGAAGCGGGGGAAAGCTCCATTATTTCTTTGGAAATTGCCGGAGAAAAAGAACCGATTGATGTTTTAATCAAAGATGTAAGTTTTGAGCCGGTATTAATGGATATTGAACATATTGATTTTTACAAGATTAAAGCCGGTCAAAAAATTGAAGCTAACATTAAGTTGGTATTTGTTGGTGAAGCTCCGGTAATCAAAAGTATGGGAGGGACTTTGGTTGAAGCTTTGGATGAATTGAAAGTTAAGTGTTTACCTAAAGATTTGATTCATGAAATTCAGGTTGATTTGTCAGGATTGAATACTTACGAAGATACGATTTATGTAAAAGATTTAGCGATCCCGTCTACCATTGAAATTTTGAATGCTTTGGATGAATCGGTGGTTTCTGTGACTCCGCCGGAAAAAGAGGAAGCGGCAGTAGTCAGTACCGATGTGACACCGGAAATGCCGGAAGTGATTGGTAAGAAAAAAGATGAAGAATCAGCTGAAGGGGGAGAAACCAAATAAAATTTATTTACGGTTGAATAAAAAAAAGAAGTGCTTTATAATGAATAACAAGAGCACTTCTTTTTTGTTTATGACGATCAAAAAAATCATTACTTTTATTAAAAAACAAAAAATTTGGATTATTATCAGCGGAATCATTTTAATTTCCGGAAGTTTGAGTTTGTACTTTGTTTTTCAGAAAAATGATTTGATGTTGGTGGACGAATCAAATAATTTTAATAATGATTTTCTTGAGGAAAATTGTTTGACGCGTCGAATATTGGATGGGGTTTGTAATAAAGATGATACCGGGGCAGTGGCCGTAATGATTGATAATCATTCGGAGGCGAGACCGCCGGCCGGAATCAATCAAGCCTCGGTGGTATTTGAAGCGATTGTCGAAGCGCCGATTACGCGATTACTGGCAATTTATGATTTAAGTGAGATGGTGGAACTAATCGGCCCGGTTCGTTCCGCTCGTCCGTATTATGTGGATTGGGTCACTGAATTTGCCGGATTATATGCGCATGTTGGTGGCAGTAATGAAGCTTTGACTTTATTAAAGAATCGAGACTTGATTGATTTTAATGAGTTTAATAATGGTGAGTATTATTGGCGGGATCATTATCGTTATGCGCCTCATAATACTTTTACCAATATGGAGCAAATCAGACGAATGTTGGACGATAAAAAATTGAAGGTTTCACCTTTAACTGACGGTTGGAAATTTAAAAATGAGGCTGAGGTGGGGAATCGCGGTTTTGATTCTGTCTTGGCAATAGATTATCGTAATTTGATTTATAATGTTGAATGGAAATATGAGGCGGAAAACAATGTTTATTGGCGATATCAGCTTGGTCAGCAAGCAGTTGATGTAAGTAATCAGCCGATTACAGCAAAAAATATTGTGGTAATGTATAGTGAAAGTGAAGTGATTGATTCTTATGGGCGACGTCAAACCCAAGTTTTGGGTGATGGTCCGGCTCAAGTTTTTTTGGATGGGGGAGTTTTTGATGCAACTTGGCGTCGAACATCATTGTCCAATCGTACGAAGTTTTATAAAATTACCGGTGAAGAAATTGAGTTTAATGCCGGTTTAACTTGGATTCAGGTTTTGCCGACGCATTTTCCTCAAGTGAAAATCACTGATGGTTATGTTAAATAAATTGATTAAAAAATATTTTGTTTTATTAACTGTCATAATTTTTGGTTCGGCCTTTATTATCTGGGGATATAATTTGATTTTTCATGGTCGTAATTTGGCCAAGCCACCACAGTTTGATTTGGATATTTATAGTAATGTTGATATGCCTCATCCGGAGGTGGTCTGGCAAGAAATGCAAGATTATTTTGATCAACAAAAAAAACAACAAGCGGAGCAAAAAATTGTGGAAGCGGTGAAAGAACAATTGACCGAGCAACAAAAAACAATGACTTTGGAATTGCGTCCCAATACTCTTTATTTTACTTCGTATTTTCAAGGTGATGATTATTTAACTACCAAGAAAATGCTGGAAAATTTTATGACCGATTTCCCGTGGCTCATGGATTTGAAAATGGTAGATTTGTTGGCTCAGGCTTGTGTGCTTGTTAAAGTCCCGGTTGAGGTTCGCGAAAATATATTAGCCAGTATGAGGGAAGAAGCTGAAGTTTTGAATTTGGTGGCGGGTGATAAAGGGCCACCGGAATATAATTTATGTTTTCAAGAAAAAAAATACCACTCGGCAATCGTGGCATGGTTGGAAAAATATCCGCAAGTGGAGTTACTGTCCGACACCCCGGCGGTCGGTGATTATATTGCGTATATTGATTTTTCCGAAGTTGCTGATCAATACAAGGAGGATATTGAATATATCAAACAAAATTATTCTGATGTGATTAATATCACTGATTCTATTTTGCCGATCGTTGAGGAAGTTGAATAATGGTCAGGCGATCAAGACCGCACAGGTCTTTTTTTGTTATTAAATTTATCGGACAGAGATGATTTTTTATGATTTTATGCAAAGTGGCGGTTTGTCTGGGATCGTGTTCAATTAAAATATATTGAGGTAAATATTTTATTTTTTTTATTTGAGAAAAAAATGAGCGATAAGCATTCAAACCGTCTTTGCCTGAATATAGAGCGCGTGATGGTTCGAATTTTAACCCCAGTTCATTTTTATGGTATGATTTTTTCTTTGGTACATATGGTAAATTGGCGATAATAATATCGCTCTTCTTTTTTTTAAATGGGATTAATAAATTGCCTTTGATGAATTTTATTTTTACTTTGTGTTGGCGGGCGTTTTTTTTGGCCATGACCAAAGCTTGGGCGGAAAAGTCACTGGCAAAGATTTTTATATTTGGTAATTTTTTTGCTAGAGTAATTGCCAAACAACCTGATCCGGTTCCAATATCGATGATGGTTTTGATTTTCGGTGTTATTAATTTTAGAGTTTCATCGATTAACAATTCGGATTCTGGGCGCGGGATTAAAACGTTTTTATTAACAAAAAATGTTAAACCGTAAAAATCTTTTTTGCCCACCAGATAAGCAATCGGGACACCAGATTGACGACGACGCGCCAGATTTTTTATTTTTTTTTCTTGAGTTATCGTGATTTTTTTTCCCGGGTAAGTATATAAAAAAGTTTTATCTTTTTTCAAAATAAAACTTAATAATATTTCCGCGTCCAATAAGGGGGAGTCGCTAATTGGGATGAATTTTTGCGATAGATTATTTAATGTTTGACAAAGGGTCATGTTTGATTGGCTAGGGATTTTTTTTGGTCTTCTTGTTTAAGGGTATTGATAATTTCGTTAATATTTCCATCCATGATTACGCTGATATTATTCCAACTGTTTTTGATTCGATGGTCGGTGATGCGATCTTGAGGAAAGTTATATGTACGAATTTTTTCCGAGCGATCACCGGTACCGATTTGAGATCTTCTGGTTTCACCGAGTTCTTTGTATCTTTTTTCTTCTTCAATTTCAAACAATCGAGAACGTAAAACTTTCATGGCTTTTTCTTTGTTTTGCAGTTGTGATCGTTCATCCTGACATTGAATCACCGTGTTGGTTGGTAAGTGCGTGATGCGAATAGCGGATTTGGTGGTGTTAACGCTCTGCCCCCCATGTCCACCGGCGCAAAAAGTATCCACTCGTAAATCTTTGGGATCAATTTTAATATCAATTTCATCAGCTTCGGGAATAACTGCGACGGTCACGGTCGAAGTGTGTACGCGACCGGCTTTTTCCGTCTCCGGTACGCGTTGGACGCGATGAACACCACTTTCGTATTTCATATCCGCGAAAACTTTGTTACCGGTAATTTCAAAAATAATTTCTTTAAAACCACCCAGTCCGATTTGATTGGATGAGATAATACCGACTTTCCAACCATGAGTTTCCGCATATTTGGAATACATGCGGAAAAGTTCGGCGGCAAACAAAGCGGATTCATCACCACCGGCGCCAGCGCGAATTTCGACGATCACATTTTTTTTATCGCGTGGATCTTTTGGGGTTAGTTCAAATTTGATCTTTTCTTCCAAGTTTGAGAGTTGTGGAGATAATGAATCAATTTCTTCTTGAGCTAAAGTTTTTAAATCAGGATCAGCGGTTTCCGCCAAAGTTTTTTCCGCATCAGCTAAAGAATTTTTTGTTTTTTCATACAGATTAATCAAGCTGATAATTTCCAATAAATCCGCGCGTTCACTGGAAAGGGTTCTTAATTTTTCCGGGGAATTTAAAATCTCCGGACTTTGGAGAGCGGTTTCAATTTCTTGATAATGTTGTTTGATTTTGGCGATTTGTTCTTCCATATATGATATTATAACAAAAAACCAGTCATTAAGGAACGACCGGTCAATTGTCTGAGGTTATTTACTTTTTTGAGCGCGAGCTTTTTTTTGTGCGTCTTTTTTGGCCTTTTTGCCTTTACGTTCTGTGGCGGTATTTTTTTGTTTGGCCATTTTTTCTTGGAATTTTTCAACGCGACGAGCGGTATCAACCAATTTTTGTTTACCGGTATAAAAAGGATGACAAATATGGCACAATTCCACATTGATCGTTTCCATGGTTGAACCCACCACAATTTCATTACCGCAAGCGCATTTGATAACCGCTTGTTTATGGTATGTCGGATGTCCTTGTTTTTTCATATGTAATATAGATAATTTAGTAATTAGATTCTATCACACTAATACATTTTTGGCAAGAGTTGGATTAAAATCATCTTTTATTGTCCGTTAATATGATTAAAATTGGTTAAAATAGCATAATATTGTATAATATAAACAAGTTATAAATAATAAATAAAACTATGAACAAAAAAACATTAATCAAAGGTGCGGTTTTCGGGTTATTGGTTGGGTCAATTGCCAATTACTTGTTTAACAAAAAAACCGGTGATAAAAATCGTGCAAAAATCAAAAGTGCGGCGGATAAATTAATGAAACGTTTAAGTCTGGAAATCGGCGCTATGTCCACAATTACCAAAAAACATTATGAAGGTTTGGTGGCCAAGGTGGTCAATGATTTGAAAAAAGACAAGGAAATGAACGCTGAGGCTTGGGATGCGGTCGCCGAAGAATTAAAAGCGCGTTGGGCTTTGATTGAAAAACAAACCAAAAAAATGATGGTGGAAAAGGTGCAAAAAGCGAAAAAATCATTAATTACCAAAAAATAGTATAGTTCGTGCGTGAACAATAAGTTTTTGTTTTATGTTTAATTTTTTACATAATTATATTCCTGATCCCATATTTTTAAATTTGGGTGTGGTAAAAATTCATTGGTATGGTTTTTTGATGGTGGTTGGTGGATTGTTGGCTTTGTGGATAGTTATTAGATTGGCGCGACAAGAAAAAATAAAAGCTGACCAAATTGTTGATTTGGCTTTTTATTGGTTGGTTTTTTCGGTGATTGGTGCACGCCTTTATTATGTTTTGTATGCTTGGGAATATTATCGTGAAAATTTGTGGGATATTGTAAAAGTTTGGGAGGGTGGTTTAGCGATTCACGGAATTTTGATTGGTGGATTTTTGGCCGTGTTATATTTTGTTCAAAAAAATAAATTAAATTTTTGGCGATTGGCAGATTTAATTGTTCCAGGTTTGGCTTTGGCGCAGGCGATTGGTCGCGTGGGAAATTATTTTAATCAAGAAATTTTTGGTAAACCAACGGATTTGCCGTGGGGAATTCCCATTGAAGCGCTGTATCGTCCAGCACAGTATTTGAATAATGAATATTTTCATCCAACTTTTTTGTATGAAAGTTTGGGTAATTTAATTATCTTTGGAATTTTGATAACTTTAACTTGCCTCAAGATAAAAGGGAAAGTTAATTGGCCGGCGGGAGTGTTATTTGGCGGGTATTTGATATTGTATTCCATTCAGCGTTTTTGTCTGGAGTTTTTGCGCATTGATTATAGCCCTGTGATATTTGGGGTGCGTTGGGCCATGGTTTTTTCTGGTTTAATAATAGTTGGAAGTTTGATTTTAATAATCGTTCGATTTCGGAAACAAAAATAATATTTTTTTATAAAAAAAGCTCACTGTTTTAAGTGAGTTTTATTTATTGCTTGATTCTGGTCTCAACTTGACCCAGACCATCTTGAACTTCTTCATAGATTTGCTCAATGATTGTGCTTGGTTTGCCGACAATATTTTCGCCAAAAATCTTTTCATCCACATTGCCCCAAATCATTCCACACCCCAAGCTAATGACAATTACACCAATAATCCAAATAATAGTGGTCAAAAAATTAAGACGCCACGTTGTTAAAAGTCTTAAGGTAATAAAAGTTGTTAAAGCACCAAAAAAAATAAAAAGAATCCAAAAAGTAATTTCCATAGTCCCTCCAATGGGTAGGGGGATAAGGTAGTTTAACAAAATACTAAGGAATGTCAATAAGAGGTATGCTTCGTACTGTTGAGTGTAAATTAAAGTAAAATTGAGAATCAAAAAATTGGCTTGACATCATTTGATGTTATGTTAATATAGGGAATTGTTTCTCTCCAAGGAGGAGGATCCAATGGCAGATTTGAAGATTAAAATTACTCCCAAGGCTGAGGTTTTGGCGAAACATTTGCAATCACAGCAAGAATTAATTCAAATGATGATTGCAAAGATTGAAGAGAAGTTGGCTAAGCAAGGTATTTATCATAAGTTATGGGTGGATGTTGTTGGAGGTATGACTCCTGATTCAGTAGAGTATGTTATGGGCGAATATCGTAAGGTTGGTTATACGGTTGAACTTCATAGTGATCAGCGGAATGATGGCGATCAAATTAGTCTTTCGTAATAAAGTACCCTCAAAAATTGAGGGTTTTTTGTTGGGGTTGACATTTTTTATTTTCAGTAGTATATTACACTGTTGTTTTAATGTTCTTTTTACCCTAAAGGAGGGGCAATAATTATGAATGAAACGAGTGAAATTGAAGTTGTTGATGCTCTTGAGATTGTTACTCGACAAAATGCGGAACAATTGCGACGAATGAGGGATACTGCGAATGCGGTGGAAGAAAAAATCAGAGCTAATCCACATGACCGTAGATTTGAAGTTATTATTCCCGCAGAATTGAATGAGGCTTCTTGTGCGAAATTGGTTAGGTTATATAAAGAGAAGCACTGGAAAGTGACAGTTTCTCGAAGGGTTCGATTTGATAGTCAGTTTGGGAAACATTATCTTTATGGGAAATATCGGTATTTCCCGATGTTCTATGTTGTTCGGGTTCTTTGTTTGAGCCTGTAATTATTCAAAACTCTCTAAAAGGAAGTTTTTTTATTTATAAAAAATGATATAATCTATTTATAAAAATAAAAAAATATGATCAAAAATTTTTTTCTGGAAAATTGGGTTTATTTACCATTGGTTTTTGTTTTTTTAATTCTAGTCTTTGGTTATCGTAAATATTCAGCTGGTTTTCGTTGGCGTCGATCACTGCAAAGCGTTCGTGAACAACGGCGAGTGAATTTATCCCCCCTTACCAATGCGTCACTGTTAAGCGCGACTATGATATTTGTATTTCTGATAATCGGCTTATTATGGGCCGGTTACAGCGTACAAGAAACTTTGATTTATGGTTTGGGATTTTTGTTGATTTATTTTATTTTGGAATGGATCAGGCGAAAATGGAAAGGGGAAAGTACCAGAATGATCGTGAAGCTTTTCGGAGTTAGTGTTTTGTTTATTTTCTTGGTCATGGCAATTCATTATGTTTATCAAACACCATCTCAAGAATTAAGTCGTCCAACGGCTGATTTGTATTTTAGTTTGAGTAATGATTCTTATGCCGGAGCGCCGGTTAATGATTCTTCGTCTGACGATTTGACGGTGGTGCGGGTACAATTGAATTATTTGGGCACAAATTATGATTTAGGTACATATTTGGACAAAACACGCCGCGATCAAAGCTATCAAGATGAAAATTGGGAAAAATATTTCAAAGGGACCAACGATGGTTGGGCACATTATTTGGTCGATTTGACACCATATTTGAGTGGAGCGATTTTAGGTGAGCAATTACAGATAAAATTTTTGTTTGATGATGGTCAAGATTGTTCTTCTATCAAAAATGTTTCCGTTTTGTTAAATAAAATAAAAGGTATATATCCGATCAACTATGATTTGAATAAAATATATGTTAGTTGTCAGTCGGATAAGGATAATGAGAAGTGGGAAGATTTTTCCTTTGAATTGAAATAAAATTTTTTATAAAATAAAAAACGACTGTGTTTTACAGTCGTTTTGTTTTATTTAAGCGGGCAAAAACGGAGTTACCATGATCAGCGCCAGATTCCCTTTATGTCCAAAGGGATTTTTGGCCCGAGTACAGTAAAATCGCTTTTGCTCGGTTGAAGGTTGGATTTCAGAATTTTTGTCAACCACATACAAATATTTGCCATTGATGGCTTCCCACTGCGGTTCACCACGGGCAGTTGTTTTTTGGACAAAAGTCAGAATAATTGCATGTCCGCTACGAACTTGTTTTTCCGCCTTGGCTTTTTCTTTGGCATATTGAGCAATTTGTTCACGATTACGATATTGCTGAATTTGTTCTTCGCTTGGTGGTTCGTAATAATGAGTAATCGTGAAATCCTGAATATCCAAGGTCAAGCGTTGGGGGAAAATCCGCAGTTCATGGCTATAACCATCGGGGGTTACTTTGGCCACGAGTTCAGCGACAACTTGACCTCCGCCGGTAGTTTGCAAGAGAATCACTTCGTTTTGTTTGGTGCAAGCAAACATTTCCTGAAATTGTTCTTGTCGACAGTCGCAAGAGGTAATCCCTTGCAAAGTAGCAGAAATGTTAATGGTTTCATTGCAAACCGGGCACAGAATATATTCTTCTTTGATGTGCTCCATTAAACGCGTTTGAAGCTTGGCTTTCTGAAGACGCAGATTCTGAGCTACGACTTCCTTGGCCACTTCGTTTTGCGCATAATCGAGCAGAATAGGATAATTGATTTTCAGCCGACGAAGATTTTCCTTAATACGCGGTCGGTGCATCAAGGATCCGTCATTTGTTGTATTCAGAATTTCTTCTGCCAAATCAATCAGGTCACCCAGTCGCCAGTTGGGATTGCGATGTCGCTTTACCAGATCAAGGTTTTCTTGAGTGATTAAAGCACGACATTCCGTTAGTAATCCACGAATTTCTGTCATTTCTTCCTCCCATTGAGCTGAGGTTTGTTCGACAATTCGTTGGTTTAGAGTACGCATGATTTTTTGAATTAGGGCTTGATCAAACATGTTCAGTTTACTGAGGTCTTCGTTATTAATCTGAAAACGCGCCAATGTGGCTGATACCAACGCCAGACTTTTTCTTTCTTTGTCGTAGGAAGTTAGAAGTGGGTTGGCTTGTTGCAGTCGCTGTGACGCATGTTGCAAGAGAAGAGCCAAAAAGTGAATTTGCAATTGCCGGTGATCATCTGCTTGAGTGAACAGTTCGGGAATTACCGGTTTTGTGGTTTCCCCAATGTACCAACGCTGACGGAAAACATGATTTTGGTTGATTTCCAAGTAGTTCTTAAAATGATCAAAACGCAAGGAATTCCAATTCCATATATTAGTAATCAACTGCGGACAAACTTCTTGTACCCAACTAGCTTCAATGGGTGCCACATGATCCATGTAGGTGCGTTGTTCGCCACGAACTTCATGGCCTCTTTTGCTAATCGTCGTGGCAACAACAATTTTGGGAAAAGTAGTGATCGTGGCAGTTCCTTTGTGGCGATAAACCGTTCCAGCCTCAAAGTGCTCATAGTTCTCACCACGGCTGACCATCAGATTGTCACTAAAGGCCGCTAAAACACATTTGTGAATCAAGGCCTCATCAGGGTTACTGGAAAGTGGCAGTCCGAGAGATTTAACGGTGTCAATCAGTTGTCTGCGGATGTCAGCGATTTCGCGTAATACCTTAGCATTCAGGTAGTTATCAAAGGCCCACTGACCACTGGTCAAGCCTTCAGTTTTTTCGCTTTCCTGATATTGATTCCAAATTTTCAAGTATGTTAGAAAATCAGATCTTTGGTCAGAAAGTTGGCGCCATTTCATGCGGGCTTCAAATTGGCGATTCATTTCCTTGGGTCGGAAAAAAACGGTTCGTGCGGAAATAAAGGCCGCCAATGTGATGACTTGATCCACACAACCGGACTGAATACCGGCGACGAGCATTCGTGCCAGTTCCGGTTCCAGTGGAAATCTGGCCATTAGCTTCCCAAGGGGTAACATTTTGTTTTAGGCACGGACATATTGCACTTTTTCTAACGCCTCATTAGGAGTTA
>CAYPSS010000005.1:0-77109 GCA_964413735.1 uncultured Gammaproteobacteria bacterium | reverse complement strand
AAATAAGCCCTTGGTTGACTGTATTAATTTGGTTCTAGACCGAACAAGTGCACCATTAATAATTTTAAGGCTAAATAGTAGGACAAGTAGTTTCTTCTTAGTAAAGCGAATTAAGTCCCTTGAATATTAAGAAATGAAAAAACTCGCTGTAAAGCGAGTTTTTTCTATTTGATTTGATTTCTATCTGGTAGCACCACTATAAGCAATGGCACGAACAATATCCCAATCAACCGGAGTAACCGGAGCTTTGCGATAAATAGCGCGGAAGAATCCAATGGCTACTTTTTCGCTGTTTAAGTTGCGATTGGCTGGTCTTAAGCCATAAGCCATTACAGTGACGGCAGCATTATCATAGTTGTGAGTCATGTTTGGTGAGCGTCGATAAATTTTACCAAATTCAACTTTCGCACGTTCTAATGCTTTGATGCTGATTTCTCCCGGCCAACGACCATTGGCAATCTTTAATACATCGATCCATTGAGCATTAGTAATAGGCTTTCTTTCAAAAGCTGAATAATAACTACCGATAACACCGGCACGCTCACCAGCACCTAATTTGTAAGTGCTTGGGGTACCGTAAGCAATGAAATATACCATGTTCCATTCATCGCCGGTTGGAGAAGTATTAAACAATTTTTTGTATAAATCCAAAGCTTGAGCTTCTAAAGTATAATTTTGTACTGCTGGTTTTGTTGGAATTTCATTAGCGTAAAGTTCAGTAGTTTCAGTTGCCGGGGTTTCTGTTGTTGGTTCTTCGCTTGGCCAAATAAATCCACCGGTACTGCCTGAAGTACCACTTGAGCCGGATGAATAACTGGTTGCCGCAAAAGATGAGAATGAAGTTGTACTAAATTCACAAGTGCCACCTGAAACCGGACAGGTACCTAATTCTGACCAGGTAGTTGATCCCGGAGTTTGATGGTAAATACTTAGTGATTGACCATTATATGCTGAGGCAATGCCAGTGATTGTTAGAGTAACGTCTTGGTCCGCAGTAATACCAAAAGTAGGAATACCAAAGGCCACAGCACCTTGACTGGTAAAGCCGGAAGGTAATCCGGTAACAGTCGGGATGCTTCCTGTTAGGGTTAAAACTTCCGCTAAAGTCATGTTTCCACCACCGGTTTTGGTAAAGGTTGTCCCTTCAGGAATATTAATTGTAATTCCCGTAGTAACTGTTATTTCAATTGCCTCGGTGAAAAAGAATGAAACAATATCATCACCATCTAATTCAAAACTGATTAATCCTGTTTGATAAAGATTTGCCATGTCATCAATCGTGACTTCATATTTTCCGGTTTCTTCATTATAGGTTTGATTTTCAGCCAAATAACCGTAACCATAGCCATAATCAATGGTGTCTAAATTATCACCACTAATTCGATAACCGGCAATATTGCCGTCGTCCCAACCATAACCCAATCCATAACCATAACCATAGCCATAACCCCAACCAGTGTCTCCGGTTTGTCGAATAAATTGAGCATAAATTGTAGGAGCACTGACCAGTAGCAATACAACAATTACCAGCAAAATTTTCAAACGAAATTTACTGCCGGCAAAATAATTAACAATTTTTGCCATACTTTTTTTTCTATTTTTTTTATATATTAATAATTAAAATTTTCTTGCTTAAATTTCATTAATATTATACCATAAAACAGTGTTGCATTCAATCAACTTTTAAGTAAAAAATTATAAAAAATTTTTTATCTAAAATTAGGTAAATAAAAAGATCATGTTTAAATTTATCCACAACCAAAATTATTCTAAAATCGTTGTTGCGATAATTTTGCTGTTAATTATAGTTTGGGGATTTATTCTTCGTGTGTATAAATTAGGTGAACAATCGTATTGGATTGATGAGGGATATACTGTAAATGCAGTGCTCTCAACTTTGGAAAAAGGTTATCCGACATTGGATTCAGGACAGGATTATCGTCGATCAATTTTAAATACTTATTTAATTGCCGGCGCGGTAAAAATCGGTGGATTTAATCCTATCGCCACAAGAAGCGTGGCTGTAATCTTTGGAACAGGAAGTATTTTATTAATTTATTTATTGGGTAAAAGATTTTTCCATGAATTGGTTGGTTTGGGGGCAGCTTTTTTAATTTCATTATCATATTGGCAAATTGCTTGGAGTCGACAATCCAGAATGTATATTCAATTACAATTCTTTTTTCTTTTATCAATTTATATTTTCCTTTCTTTGCTCGAAAAGTTTTCTTATAAAAAATTAATTTTTCTGATAATTTTGACAGGGGCGACAATTTTCAGCCACTTTTTTGGCTATTTTCTTTTGCCGATTTATTTAGTTGTCTTGATATTGAAATTATTTACAGAAAAAAAAGAGAAAATTAAATTGTATTTTCAAGACAAAACAAGGGTAATGATTTTTAGCGGGGTATTAATTATTTCAATAATCATCATGGTTGATTTAATAATTGCCTTTTTCCAGCAGGTCAATAAAAATGGTTATTTTTTGGGTAAAAACTATCAAATGTTTCTTTTTACTTATATACCGATTATTTTTTCTTTGGCAATCATCGGGATGTTATTAGTTTTGCTGGAAAGAAAAAGAATTTTAGTATCATTAACTTTAATTATATCGTATTTGCTCCCTTATTTGGTTATTACTTTTAGCGCTAAAACTTTGCATTATCGTTATCTTTTTTTTCTTACGCCGTTATTATTTCTTTTCGCGGTTTATACTTTATTTTTTATTAGTAACAAATTTAAAATGCAAAAGAGTCTTTTTATAGGACTGTTAATCATTATAATTGGCGGCTCGGTTTTTATTAGTCATCGTTTTATGGTTTTTCTACCGCAAGTAAATTATTATTTGGAATCTTTTACCCCTCAACCCAATTTTAAAAAAGCCTATGAAGTAATAAAGCAAATTAGCTTTGATGAAAATAAAGTGATAATTTCACCTTATACGCAAATGGATAAAGTGTATTTGGGAAAAAGTGATTATTGGTTAGCGATAGATTTAAATGGTGGTTATTTGAATCAACAGTTATTGCCGGAACGAGAATTTTATAATAATGCTATTACAATTAAAAATGTAGAACAATTAAAACAAATTATCGACGAACAAAGCGGTTATATTGTTGTTGATGATATGGCTTTATCGATTAGATTGGAGCGTGATATAATAGATTTAATCGGTGAGCAGCAATTAATTTATACGGATCAAGAAAGATACGGTAGCCGAATTTGGGTTTTTGCCTTTTGATTATGCGTAAAATAAACAGTATTTTTTTTCTTTTGAAAGATAAATTTCTAAGCTTGCTTGTTTTTTGTTTGGCGATTTTTTGTTTGATAAATATTGTTATCAATCATGATGATAATTTAACGGTCATATCAAATGCTTTAGCTGTAATTTTGGTTTTGATTTACTTCTTTAATTTTGAGAAAAAGTTTTTTTCTGAAATTGTTATTGAAAAATTGAAAAATTCAAGAATGCAATTATTTCGTAGTTTTTATCAAAAAAGATGGCTGATAACTCATTTGTTTTTTATTATTTTTATTTTACTTGTTACTTTTAACCCATTGTTGAATTTTAATTGGTTGAATAAATATCAGGCATTGGTTGTTGTGTTGACGATTGGTTTCGGTTGTTTAACTTTTTGGCATAATAGTGAAAGAGTATTGAAAGAAATAAAGATGGAAAAAAATAGAGAAGAAAATTTCGAAAACCAAAGAAAACAATTTTTTAATAAAAAATTTGTATTGATCAGTAATTTGGACTGGCAAATTAATCTTAAAATTTATTGGAAAAATAAAAATTATTTCAAATATGTCTTTTATTTGTTTTTATCCCCGTTAATTTTTTTAATCAGGATACCGTACGTAATTATAAGATGGATGTATAAGGAAGGATGGAAATATTCGATCGTTTTGCTTCTTTTGTTGATTATTGGTATAGCAACCAGGTTCTATGGTTTAGGGGACTATGATTTGCGAGATGATGAGTTGTTTGTTAATTCGGTGGCCTACAATTATTTACAAGAGGGGGATTTTTATAAATGGGATTGGATCCATGATACATCAGGGAAAAATACGGATTGTTTGGAGGTTGATCCTTATTGTAATTATACCAGAGGCTGGCCTTATACTTTGACAGTTGTGCCCGCTTATTGGCTATTGGGAGTTTCGGAGTTCTCAACGCGTTTACCGGGAGCTTTATTTGGTGTAATAAGTATTTTGGTTATTTATTTTATTGCCAAATTTTTTATAAAAAATAAAAATTTTGCTCTTCTTGCCGCTTTTTTGTTCACATTCAGTCCGGTGATGATTCAATGGTCGCGTTTCCCCAGAATGTATTCTTTATTGATACCGGTTTTTTCGTTGACAGTTTATTTTGTTTATCGAGCGATAGATGAAAAAAGAGCATATAAATTTAATAATAAGATTTTAAGTCAGATTGTAAAAACTTTAGATTTTAATTATACGTTTATTCTCTGGAGTTTTTTCTTGTTGTGGCTTTCATGTGTGTTGCATGTTGGGGCGTTCATCTTAGTCCCCTTTATTATCCTGTTTATTTTTATTAAATTTTTATTTACAAAAGAAAAGCGCTATCTTTATTTGTTGTTTATAATTTTTATCATACCGGCATTATTTTTTTTCATCTTTAAGCCAATATTTGATTTGATCATTGAACAAATTTTACAATGGGGTGCGCCCGGTTATCGAATAAGGTATATGGATTATTTATTGGAGTATCCTTTAACAAAATCATTGTCTTTTCTTTGGATTTTGATTTCCAGTGTTTTTGCTGTGACGCAATACAAACATAAGCTCCCATTAAGATTTTTTTATCTTTTGATGATTGTGGGTGGATCATTACTGACATATACTTTTATAATGAAAACCGGATTATTCATTGATTCACGCTATATTTCCTTTGTTGTTCCAATGGCTTTTATATTGATATGTTTGGCCGCTTTTTTAATAATTAAAACAGTTAATAACAGAGTTTTTTCTATTGTTTTTGTTTTGTTAATTATGTTAATTACTTTAGTGGCTTTTTTCGATTTTTCCAAAAAATATTATAACTTCAATAACTATCCTCAATTGCGCCAGGCATATCAAATAATCAAAAACAATTATCAACCGGGAGAGTTGGTTATTTCAAATAGTTTAAGAGCCTATTATTTGTGGGGATTGAAAACCGAAGATATTTATAAAATGGAATGGCGCATGGGGTATTCATTTGATGAATTCATGAGTCGTATAATGTTATACGATTCTGGTTGGTTGGTTTGGGAGGTTGATAAAGTAGAAATGCATATTCGGCCGGAAATTTATAATTATGCGGAAAATAATTTTACTAAATATCATGGAACCGGGATTGATGATACCGGTGTTGATGTTTATTATTTTGATCGTAATTCATTGCAGGGTGCGGGTAGCTTAATAAATGTTGATCGTCAATCTAATTAAAATATTTTGTGAATATATTGAGACAAATTAAGCAAGGAAAGCGTTTTTTTTCATTTATTGGATTAAAAACAATATCTGAGGTCATTTCTTTTTCGTTGCCTTTGATAATTGCAAAAGTTTTAACCCCGGAACTTTTCGGGTCTTTTTCGCTTTTTAAGATGTTATTGTTTTTTGGTACGGCTATTTTCATCGGTCCGTTATTAACGCCTTTAAGCATTGAGTCCAATAAAGAATATACTCAAACAAAAAAATCGAATAAAACATTTACTTCATCATTGGTGGTTTTGCTTGGTTCAATTTTAATTTTTGCTTTGATTTTTATATTTTGGGGTCGAGAAATGATTGTTTTTACGGGTTTGAATTATCAAGAATATCGCCTGGTCTTTATCATGGCTTTTGTCGGGTTGGTGATAAAAAGTTTTTTGTCCGCATTGTTTATGGGCCAAGATAATAAACGAGCGCATATTTTTGTAGAATTGTTTTATAATATTATTCTTATTGTATATGTTTTGGGAATTTACAAAATAGGAGTATTTGATCTTTATAATATTTTTGTCGGATTTTTTATTGCCGCTTTGATTACGCTGTTTATTTCATTGGATTTTATCAACTATAAAAATATATTCCCATTATCTTTTTCCTTGGATAATTTCAAAACTTTAACTCATTTTAGTCTTTGGATTGTTTTGGGTTCGGTATCGGTTTATTTTATCAATTGGGGAGATAATTTGGTACTTCGATATTTTGTAACTATGGAAGATGTTGGGATATATAATTTTGCCTATCAAATATTTAAAGGTTTTATTATTATTTCATTGATGATTAATACTTATTTTACACCCTTTGTTGCAAGAAATTTACAGTATGTAGATAAGTTGGATAAATATTATTTCAATTACAGACCTAAGATTATTATATTTTCAATTATAGTCCTATTAATTGTAAATGTTTTGATTAGTTTATTAATAAGATTTTTTTACCTTGACTATCTAAATGCGATTATCCCGATTCATGTTTTATCGGTGGGAGCTTTATGTTCCTTGTATTATTCCTTTATCATGCCTTTTTATAATTCAGCAAAATTTTATAAAGTAACCCAGCTTTTTTGGTTGGTTCAGGTATTGATCAATTTATTTTTAGATATTGTTTTTGTTTATTTTTGGGGAATTTTAGGGGTGGCGGTTGCCACGACCATTTCGTATTTGTTATTTACTTGGGGGTTTACAGCATATTTTAATAAAAAAATACGACCAAGATATTTAAGTCATTAAATTCTTGATCGTATTTGGTTGCGATAACATTGGGTAATTAATATTTTGAACCAGTATTTAAAAATTTACTTGGTTCTTTTTTTATATCGCAAAATAAAGTTTATAATTTATATAAAAAATCAATAATTTTAATTTATTCTGTAATTTTAATGGCCAATCTGCCCGTATTATCAATTCTGTTAAGTAAGATGGGTAAATCGGAAAAATATTCATCAACCGCTTTTTTGGCTCCGGCCCAATAACCATAATCATCAAGGATTAAAATGCCGTTTGTTTTCAAAATCGGAAATAAATGGATTAATTCATGTTTAGTTGATTCATACCAATCGGTGTCGAGGCGGAGAAGCGCGATTTCGTTGGGTTTTTGATCGGGAATGGTGTTTTCCACTTTGCCTTTAATAAAGATTAAATTTTCTTTTGGATAAGCGGTGTTGTACATGTTTTTTTGCACTTCTGATAACCCTGAGTAGCAAATTTGGTTAAATCCTTGTCTTTGTTTTTTTTTCCAAATTGAGAAAGCCGAAATTGATTGGTTTGATATTCGCATATCAATATTGGATGGTTCTGACATTCCTTCGAAGGTGTCATAAAGATAGATTTTTCGATCAGTGGTATCTAATTCTTGCAAGGTTAGAGCAATTAACATGGTGCTGCCTCCTTTCCAAACGCCACACTCAACAAAATCACCGGGGATTTTGGCTTTGATAACATATTCAACCGATTTATATAAGGCGTACATTTTTTCTTTAGAAGTCATGGTGTAATCCTTGCAAATATTATAAATCTTTTGAAAGACTAAATCATTATTGATGATATAATCTGATTTGGAAATTTTAAAACCTAATTTATTTATTGATTGTTGAAGAATTTTTTTTATTGTTCCTATCATAGATGTTTGTTATTTTTTACAGATTATCATTAATGATTTTCCGATAAATTCATAATTAATTTTTTTGAATAACCAATTGAAATAGATTCCTAGTGGTAGTTTCGCCATTGCTCCTAATGCATATGTTTTAATTTTTAATATTCGGAAACCATGATTTTTGAGTATGGTTATAATTCTTTGTTCTGAAAATGATTGGAGATGACCAACATGATGAAAACGATGGTTGCAATTAGGACAAGTAAAACTGTTTTTTTCGAGTATTTCATCAAAGGGAACGGTTATTATCAAGGTACCGTTGGTTTGTAATACTCTGAAAATTTCATTAAGTCCCTGTGTAATTTGTTCGTTTGTTAAATGTTCAATAACTTCTGTGCAAAAAATTGTTTTAAATTCATTTGTTTGAAAGGGTAGGGCGGTGATAAGTCCTTTGATAATAAAATCAGCTTTGGGATACAAATCAATCCCTTTAATATTTGGATATTTATGCTTTTTTATTGTTGTTATAAGGGCGCCGGTTCCGGCCCCGACATCTAAAATAGGTTCTTGAATGAATTTTTTTGTTAATTTAAAGATGATTGTGGAAACTTTATCACCAAAATATTGATGTCCATGATTGTCACGCTTGTTTTTTGATGATTTTTCGAGATTTTCTTGGTATTGTTCATTGTTCATATAAATTTTTTTATTTTTTTTTATAATTCACTGGTGATATATTGGTATTTGCCGTTGGCCAATGAATCAATTTTATCGACTATTTCAATTTGTATTATCACGTTATTTCCCAAAATCTTTTTTAATTTTGATAATAGTTCCGGTTGATCTTTTTGCCATTTTTGTTTATCAAGAATTATTAATTTAAGGGTGAAATTTTTTATATCATGTTGGGTCAGTTTATATTTTTTTATAGAACCAAATGAATAAAAACTGGTAGTTAAGGCGGTACTGTCTAGGCAACCGGATTCGATTTTAATGATACTGTTGTCACGGCCGTTTACGCTCTTAATTAGGGGAATTCCACGTCCGCAGGAACAATATTTTTTTTCGGTTGGAATTGCGATATCACCGATATCGTAGCGGATTAGTGGCATTGAAAAATTATCCAAAGTCGTGATATAAATTTTCCCCAATTCATTTGGTTGACAAGGTTCAAGTTTGTCGTTTAATATTTCCAAGTAATGTTGAAAAATATTTAAATGTAAACCTTCATTTTTATCACAGGAACAAGCCATGTCACCAACTTCTCTTGATCCGTAACGATTAAAAACCTTTGTTTTGAAAGCTTTTTCAATTATCATTTTCATTTCAGGATACAGAGTACCGGCCGAGGTAATTATTCCTTTTGGAGAAAATACTTCCAGGCGATTATCAATGATAAATTTACTTAATTCATAGATTGATTGAACATAAGCTTCAATAATTGCGGGGTGGAAGAGATTTATCTTATTAACATATTTAGCCATATCAAGGTCAGACATACGAAAGGTATTTAATAAAAGTCTTTGGCTGAAATAATTTTTTATCAAAGCTTTGCTTCCCATGTTACCACTCAAAAATTCTTTTTCTGAGCCCCAAAGCTTGATCATTTTACATGGATATTTTGTAATAAATGAATAAAACCACCATTTACCCGCCATGCCGGTGGTCCAAGTTTTTTTGTCTTGAATGAATTTTATGGGTTCACCGGTAGAACCACCCGAGGTGTTTTGAAAAGGTTTTCGTTTTGAATATCCGGTATCATTTGATTTGAGCTCAGAAAAATTTTCTCGAATTATTTTTTTTGTCAAAATAGGAATTTTATTGAAGTTGTTTAGATTAATAACGCCATTAACAACGACATCGTGATCATGTAAAATTTTTGTATAGTAGGGGACATGTTGCCAGGCATGCAGTAAAATTTCTTTGAGACTTTTTTTTTGGATTTCGAGATTATTTTCCAAATTATTGAATTCAAGACTTTTCAATCGATAAAATTCAGAAAAAATATTTTTTCCGGATAGAGTTAGACCAAGTTGTAATAAGATGTTTTTCATTTTGTTATGATGTCAATAAATTTATTTGCATTTACTGTTATATCATGATTTTTTATGGCATATTGATATGCATTTTGAGCAAGGCGGTTATATAACATGGGGTTAATTAAAATATTTTGAATATTTTTTATCATTGTATTGAGATTATTGTTGCAAAAAAAGCCACAATCATATTCGACAATGAAATTGTCAGGATTAACATTTAGAGATAAGATGGGCGTACGATTTTTGGTTGCCTGAATAAAGGTATTTGGGAATCCTTCTTTAACAGAGGTGTTAATATAGATCTTTGCGTTAAGAAAATACTGGTTTATATCTTTAAATGGGACAAATTCGATAAATTCTAGATTTTTGATATGAGTTGATTCAGCTTTTATTTTTTTTGCCAGTTCAGGGGTATCGGTTGATGGAGCGCAGATCATAATAAATTTTTCCAGTGGAAATAATTTGGCGATTTCCAAAAATAATTCCGGTCTTTTCCATGGTTCGGATCGTCCAACCCATAATATTTTAGGGTAGTTTGGTTTTTTGAAATTTTTTTCAATTGGATAGCTTGATTTTACAATATGAGGATTGAATTTTTGTGCTAATAATTTTTCATTTTGATAATTATTTTGAACAACAATTTTATGTGCAAATTTGAAATTGATTTTTGCCAGAAAGTTTGTGATTTTATTCCGATAAAGTTTGTGAGTCCCATCGACTTCTGAATCGTGGGCAACCATATAAATAAATTTTTTTCTTTTTAATTTGCAGTATAGGGCGATTAATCCTGATTGCAAAGTTAAAGTTCTTTGAATGTATATATCAGCATTTATTTTATTAAACACTTTAAAAAAAGTAAAACTTTGAAGGATGAAATTATTTTTAAAATTAATGGCTTTCCAGATATTTACATTATGATAATTTTCAATAAAAGATTGATTATAGTCCGCCACCATAAAATGAATATCCAGATCGTGCCTTTGCGCTAATTCCGTTGCCAATAAAAATAATTGTACTTCAGCACCGCCAAAGGTTGATTTAACTTTGGGATTAAATAATTGGTAAGCTTTTGGCGCGATGAAGCAAATTTTCATAAAATAGTGGTATTGGTCAATGGTTTTTTGGCACTTCCCCAAAAATTCGGATATATCGTAAGTGGAAATTTTTGTAGCATATGAAGAAAGTATGCACCGATGGGTCCAAATATTTTATTAACTTTTGTAATATTGTGTTGCGTTAAAACATTGCCTTTTTCGATCGCTAAATCATTGAAATCAGCATTGGATAATAGTTGTTGTAATGTGAAAATTGTTTGAAGAGAACAGTGATATTCTTTCCATTTTGTCCAAGACTTTTTGCTGATAATTTCCCAGGGGATATTGATTAATTTGTTTGGTGTTTGGAAAATAAACAATCCTCCAGGTTTTAAAATGCGCCAAACTTCATTTTTGATAAAAGTCTTGATATTCGGGACATGCTCAATTACATCAAACATTAAAATAACGTCAAATTCGTTGTTATAAAATGGGGTTGTCCCTGGTTGATGAACATTAAGTTTATCGGCTATCAGGGAGTAATTATTTTTCCCTTTTTCGATCGAATCAGGGTTAATATCAATCCCATAAACGTTTTGATAACCTATCGAGTATAAATTGAAAATCAAACTTCCATAATTACAACCAAGATCAAGTATCTTGGCATTTTGGGGGATATTAAATTTTAAAAAGTAATCCAATGATGCTTGGATGTTTCCCAGCTCATGCGGTTGCGTTATGATATTATTTTTATTATGAAGGGGTGATATTTCTTTCATATGCCTGTTTATATTTGAGTAAGACCGTTTCCCAATTATAAGTGTTTAGTATTCTTTTCCTGGTTTCTGCTTGTTTATTATTCTGTAAATTTTGATCATTTATAATATTAAGTAAAGATAATCTTAGATCCTCTTCGTTTTTTGGTTTTATTAATATGCCGGTATCTCCGATAGTTTCCGCGCAACCTGATTGATTGGTGGTTATAACAACACATCCGGCACTCATCGCTTCAAGAAGTGAAATGCTGGCGTTTTCCTTTTCAGAAGCTAAGACAAAAATTGAAGCTTGTTCCAGTAAGTTTTTATATTTTTCGCTTTTATTATTCAGCCAACCATGAAAAATAACAGGTGTTTTGGATTTTTCGGCCAGTTGTTTTAGCTCATTTAGCATTGGTCCGTCGCCTGCAATATGAACTTCATATTGGATATTTATTTTTGAGACCGCTTTGATTAGATATTGAAAGCCTTTATTAACAAGAAGTCTGCCGGATGAAAATATATATTTCTTTTTTTCTTGAGGTTTAAATTGGTTTGTGTCAAAGCCATTTGGGATCACTTTTATTTTATTTTCCTCAAATTGCGAGTAAACTTTCATAATTTCCGATTTGAGAAAATTGGAAGGTGAAATTATTTCATTAGCATTATTTAAAATATTTTTCCATGTTTTAATCAAAAAAGGATAAAGCCATTTGAAGCGTGCATTGTATCCAAGCACATCACTGCCATGGGTGGTGATGATGTATGGTAAATGATATTTTTCTTTGATTTTTGCAGCTAGAATCCCGGTGGGAATAATAAAATGACAATGACAAAGATCATAGTGATTTAACTTAAGAAGTTTTTTGCATTTTTGCCAAGCGAAAAACAAATAAGTGGCTTGTTCCCATGGATGACATAATTCTTTCTTGCTTCTTAAACATTTAACGCGATGAATTTTGAAATTATTATTTACTTCTTCATATCGCGGAAGATTTTTATATCCCATTGTTATGACATCAATGCAAAAATCATTGGTTTTTGATAAACGATCAGCTATCTCATAACTGACCGGACTGGCCCCGCCACCCAATGGAGGAAATTCATAATTTAGTAATAAAATTCTTTTCATTTTTTTATTTTCCCATTCCCTCATAAATTATTCCAACCGATTCACAATTATGACGATCCCAAATATTACGTGTATCAATAATAATTTTGATTTTGGTTTGTAATTCTTCAGGTGTAACATTTTTGAATTCATCCCAATGTGTCATTAGAATTAAAGCATCACTTCTATCTAAAGCATCAATTTTATTTTCACACAGTTCCAATTCTTTGTTTCCTCCGTTTAGGTTCATAATTTTTTTTACATTTTCCATGGCCAGTGGATCGTAAGCTCTAACTTTGGCCCCTTTTTGAATTAGTGATTTGATAATATCCAATGAAGCTGATTCGCGAACATCATCAGTTTCCGGTTTAAAGGCCAAGCCCCACATGGCAATGGTTTTACCGTTTAAATTAGGTAAATGTTTTTGTAATTTCTGGATAACAATTGAACGTTGAAATTGATTGGCTTTTACTACTGATTCCAGGATGCGCATTTCAATTCCATTGTCAGCGGCGGTATGAATAAATTCATCTACGTCTTTAGGAAAACAACTACCACCATATCCCGGACCGGCTTCTAAAAATTTATTATTAATGCGAGTATCTAAGCCCATGCCTTTGGCCACTTGAGTTATATCAGCCCCGACGGCATCACATAAATTTGCCACTTCATTGATAAATGATATTTTGGTGGCCAAAAATGAATTGGAGGCGTATTTGGTTAATTCAGCACTCTTGATGTCGGTAACCATAAAATTAGCACCTTGATCAATTAAAGGTTGATAGAGTTCGCGTAACACTTTTTCCGCTTGGGGTGAATCAACGCCCACGATAATTCGGTCAGGATTCATAAAGTCAGTTACCGCGGATCCTTCTCTTAAAAATTCCGGATTAGAGGCAACATCAAAATTTATCGGTTGTTTCAGGTTGGAAGAAATAATACTTTTTACCGCAGTGGCGGTTCCTACCGGAACCGTTGATTTATTTACAAAAACTAGGTAATTATTTAATGATTTACCGACCGCTTCAGCTACTTGTCTGACGAAACGTAGGTCAACGCGTCGTTGTTCGTCCGGCGGTGTACCGACAGCATTTAGAACCACCGAAGCATTTTTCAATCCTTGGGTTAAATCTTGATTAAAAGTTAGTTGTCCGGATTCCAAATTTCGCTTCAATATTTCATCTAATCCCGGTTCGTAAATAGGAGAAATGCCTTGTTGTAATTTAGTTATTTTTTCCGGGTCAACATCAATTCCCATTACTTCATGTCCCAGCTCAGCAAAACACGCGGCGCTGACCAACCCCACATAGCCAACACCTAAGACGCAAATTTTCATAAATTATTTGATTATATTTTATGGTAATTTTTATACCAGAGAATAAATTTTTTCACCGCTTCTTCTATCGTGGTTTTAGGTTCCCAACCTAATATTTGTTTTGTCGTTTCAATGTCAGCATAAGTTTCCAGCACATCTCCGGGTTGCATTTCTAAATAATTTTTTTTTGCTTGTTGCCTGAGTTCTTTTTCCAGGCAAGAAATAAAGTATTCGAGTTCTACTGGTTTGTTGTTTCCGAGATTGAAAATTTGATAACCGTTCATTTTCCCCAATGCGAGGATAATTCCCTCCACAATATCAGCGACGTAAGTGAAGTCGCGTCGCATTTTGCCAAAGTTAAAAACTTTTATGGGTTCATTTTTAATAATTGCATCGGTGAATAAGATGGGGGACATATCCGGTCGGCCCCAAGGTCCCATGACGGTGAAAAATCGTAGGCCGGTAGTATTTATTCCAAACAAGTGATGATAAGTATGGGCCATTAACTCATCGGCTTTTTTCGTCGCCGCATAAAGGGAGATCGGTTTATCAACGGGATCGTTGACACTAAAAGGGGTTTTTTTGTTATTTCCGTAAACTGAACTGGATGACGCATAAACTACATCTTTGATCTGGAAATTTCGAGCCGCCTCTAAAATATTGAGAAAAGCATCAATATTACTTTTAATATAAGCGCGAGGATTAACTAAACTATAACGCACCCCAGGCTGAGCGGCTAAATGACAAATTTGATCAATTTTATTCTCCTTAAATATTTTATTAACAAATGATTCCTCACTTAAATCACCGCGATATAAATGATATTGGGAATTTTTTTCTAAAATCGCGTTGCGATCTTCTTTTAATTTTGGGTCATAATAATTATTAAAGTTGTCAGCTCCAATAACTTTAACCCCTAATTCTAAAAGTTTTTTGGTGGTATGAAAACCAATAAAGCCAGCGCTACCGGTGACTAAAATGGTTTTGTGATTAAAATTATTCATTGGTTATTATTTCTTTTATATTATAAGTTTCCTCACGATGAATGGTGTAATAATTTTTGGCGGAAATGTCAGCCAGTAGGCCGAAAACAATAAATTGAATACCAGTCATAAAACCAAACAAGGCCAACATGGTAAGCGCGGTGTCTGAAAGACTACGATTTAAGAAGATTTTTAAATAAATCGCCCATAAACCGGCCAATCCGGAAATAAGGATTAAGAAAATCCCCACACCACCAAATAAATGTAAGGGGCGATTGGAGTATTTTTTCCAAAACCAGACCGAGAACATATCCAAAATTCCCTTAATTCCGCGTTTCCAGTTATATTTGGTTGAACCGGTTGTTCTAGGACGATGGTTAACTACCATTTCTCCAATTTTAAATCCTTTGATTTTTAGGGTGGCGGGAATAAAACGATGCATTTCACCTGATAAAGTAACATTATGAAAGCATTCTTTTTTATAAATTTTAAGTGAGCAGCCACTATCATGAATTCCATCATTAATTAAAAGTTTACGAACAAAAGCGGCACAGCGAGAAGATAATTTTTTGAAAAAAGTATCTTTGCGATTTTTTCGCCAGCCGGAAACCACATCAAGATCTTGAGTTTGGAGATATTCAATCATTGGAGGAATATCATGAGGATCATTTTGACCATCACCATCTAGCGTGGCAATATAAATTCCTTGGGCGGCTTTGATCCCTGCATCCATGGCCGCGGTTTGGCCAAAGTTGCGGCGGAAGTTTATTATTTTTAACGGGGCCAAAGTTTTCATAACATCAAAAGTTTTATCTTGAGAGCCATCATTAACAAAAATAATTTCATAAGGTCGGTTGAGTTTTTCGCAAACGGTTTTGATTTCATGATGTAGATTGGCAATCGCGCCTTCTTCATTATAAACCGGGACGACAATCGATAAATAAAGTTGGTTGGAATTCATATTATTTGATAGTTATAGATATAACCAGTATACATCTTTATTTTCAAATATCAAAAAGGAAATTTTATTAAATAATCAGGGCTTAATTAGTGGAAAATATTTTATTTTAAGTGAATATTTGATAAAATACGGGAAATAATATATTGTAATATTAAAGATAATTTTAATGTGGTTTGGTAATCAGATTTAAATCAATTTATATCAAAATATGCAAGACGAATGGCTTGATTTGGTTAATGAAAATGACCAAGTAATTGGGAAGAAATTACGATCGGAGATTTATGCGGAAGGTTTGTCTAATTTTCGCGTAATTAATGCTTTTGTGAAAAATTCTAAGGGTGAATTATGGATTCCCCGACGCACAGCACACAAAATAATTTATCCATTGTGTTTGGATATGAGTGTGGGTGGTCATGTGGAAAGCGGTGAGAATTATCAGACAACTTTTGAGCGAGAAACGGCTGAGGAATTAAATATTGATATTAATCAAGTTTCTTGGAAATTATTAGGTAAGTTAATACCGCATGAAAATCAAGTTTCCGCCTTTATGCAAATTTATGAGATTCAGTCTGATGAAGCGCCGAATTTTAACCTGGATGATTTTATTGAATATTATTGGTTAACACCGGAACAATTGAGGGAAAAGATTGAGGCCGGTGAAAAAGCCAAGAGTGATTTATTGAAAATAGTGAAATATTTTTACTCTTAATCAAAATTTAGATACTAATTAAATGGGTTAAATGCCCATTTTTTACTATTGACTTTTCCTGGAATTGTGTTAATATCTACCATCAAGTTCTTTTTATGTCCTTTCCCAATGGGAGGCACTATGAAATTTAAGTTGGGAATATTGATGGTTGTAATGATTTTTTCCGGGTGCATGAAAATCAATACTTTTCAGACTTTGTGGATTCAAAATAACATGGATCAACCATTTCAGGTGGTTAATGTCCAAATTTTATCTCTTGGTAGTGGAAATTTAGAGACTGGAACATTTCAAGGTTCATCGGGTAGCTTAAATATTGAACAAAAAATTCAGGTTATTTGGACCTTTGATCGTCAAAAAATGATTATTACTACTTTACCCCTTAGTAAGGTGCAATTCATTATTGCAAGTAACAATTCTACTGCAATGGCTGTGAAATACCAACTTGTCTCAATTAATGTCCACCGTCGAATTTTTAAAGCTGTTAAGAGAATGATTAATGAAGATGTGAACATGTTGTTAATGTGCTCACTTTGGTATCCTTGTTATGAACTATTGCAAAAAGCCGATATTTATTTGACTCAAGAACAGTTTGATGAATTATGGAATAAATCACCTCAACCAAAGGAGATCTGAGATGGTGTTGATGCGTCGGCGACGAAAGAAAAAAGAAAGATTGCCTATTCGCTACGCAGATTTTATTTATCATTATTTTGAACGGTTCTTTGTGTCAGTCGTTTTTGCCTGATATTAATTTGACCGATTGTTATACAGTCGGTTTTTTGTTTCCGATAATTTGCTTTTTAATGATGATTTATGTTAATTTACTAGTAGGTTCTTTATCGGAGAATAACAATGTCTAAGCATCGGGGCTGTTCTTGTGCTCCATTAGATGATCCACCAGTAGCATTGCAGGCTGATAAGCGTAAACGATTTTATCGTTGTGGTGATCATTTGCTGTCTTTGGCGATTGACGATGAATTAGTCGATCCAGAAACAAAGTCTAAATTAGATCATCGGTTGGTCCCATCATTGTCATTTCGCCCCCTTGGTCACCGTCGTAAAGTTGGTGATTGAATGAAAGTAATAAAGCATCCGCCAACGAGAGGATGTTTTTTGTTTGACATTTTATTCAAAGTATGCTATAATGCAATCATATGATAATCAGAGTGATCAAATCAAATAATAATAATAACCGGTTAGCGTCGGCTTGGTTATTTTGTTTGATCTAGATAACAAAAGGCCGGCGTAGAAGCCGGTTGTTTTATTTATATTAATCCCTGATAGTAAAATTGGTATAACACTGCGCTGTTAACGTGGAGTTCCAGGTTCGAGTCCTCTCCTGGGCACCATTATTGAATAATAATAGGAATACACATAATAGGACGAAAAGTTTATCCTGAGTGAAGCGAAGGAAGTCCCTGTCTGCTCGTCTCGCTTCGCGGACGAAGCGGACCGGCAGACAGGCTCTCTTGGGCATCAGAATTAAACTTTCAGAAATTTTGTTTGTCTAATTTTATTTTATTTGGTAATATTAAAATACAGATAACAAACGCATATACTATAATACTGCTAAAACTTTATTTATATAACAAGTGGAAAAATTATCAGCAAAAACATTAAGAAACTCCGCACTAAACTTGGCTTGACGCAAGACGATTTAACCAAGAAAGCGGATATAAAATACACAACGCTTATGAAGGTCGAAAGCAGCACAGTGAATAAGTAAAGCGTCCAAACTATGGCAAAGATTGCTAAAGCGCTTAATGTTAACATAGAGGATTTGTTAAATAACTATGGCTATTGTAAAAAGTGTTGGGGGGGTAAACTACAAGTAATCAAACTGGTTAATAATTATTAACTTCATTTAACTTTTCGAAATTGGCGAACGCCATATAAGAAAAGGGAAGGAAAATATGCCAAAATCACCAGAGGGCTATCAATCAAGCGAAAAAGAAATTAAAAAAGCCGAGGGTATGATGACGCCGGAACAAATAGAATTATCTGAAAGGCGCGCAATTATTGTTGGGGAAATAAATGCAAGATTAGAAAATCTTGCACGAAAACATTGGGAAGAGAACGAAAAATTTTATGAAGAAGGGGGCGAAGTATTGAGCGAACTGTATCAATCTGGTTTGTACTATAAACAAGAGGAAGAATACGCAGAACTATATGCAGAATTTGCCGAAAAGGCTACACAGCTATATGAAACCGATCCCAATAAAGCTAAGGAGTTTGCACTATATGCAGCAGACACCTATTTTTACTATGATAGTCGGCCAAACGATTCATTTGAGCATTTCAGGCGCGCGTTAGAACAACTCGCTCAAGAAATGGCGGGTCACGGGCATTCAAGCGAAATTGTGGAGATAGTCAAAAACTTACCAACCAGCGATGGTGATCAATCATCATTTAAGACGAATCTACTTTTAAGAACAGCTTCCTCTGTGGAAGGTGTGGATCGTGATATCATTCTAGCTCAAGTAAAAAGCTATCTTGAGCCGAGAGTTACAGAGGATTATAGAGGTGTAAAGGTCCGGGATTGGCATTTCGCTAAAGATGCTATCCACCAGGAAAGATTGAACTATGAATTGGTTAGAGATTTATTTGGAAAAGAATACGCAATTAGTATTGCTAATGATGATACAGCAGATGTCCGAAAATTGAAACTAGAATTAGAGGGTTTTTATGATAGTTCGATCGATATGAATCCCCGCTGTAGGGCATTTTTCGAAATTCTAGGACCGAATAAATTTGCAGAGCATGTTGCGAAGGATGTTGATGGAGAATTGCAAAAAGCTATTGAGGATCGTAAGGTTTGGACTGGAACATCGTTTGTTTCCTTGAGAGAAATGCAAGGAAAAGGCAAAACTTTTGCTTCTGTTGAAGCTGCGGAAGCAGTGGGCTGGCCACTACCAATGACGGTTGAGGAAATTAAAGATGCAACGCAAGCTTATTTATTGGGAGCTATACGATTTCTGAGGGCTCGGTTAGCGTCATTTGATTTTCGCTCGGAAAATTATCCTGAACTCATCCGGAAAGATGAAACGAAGGCAACGCTCCAATCAGCGATAGATACTTTGGAAGAAAAAAGACTAGAAAATTTCTCAGAACAAATTGATTCTTTTACACCAGAACAAAAGAAGCAAGTGTTAAATGCTTTAGAACTCGCGAATAAGGCTTTGAGCGCTGACCTTGCATCTCTAAGTGAAAAGGAACTTGCACAATTAGCCTTGAATAGTCAAGAAAAAGGCACATTTACAATCGTCCATGTTGGTGGAGAATCACTTACGGTAAGTTTTGATGAAGGATATGACTATGAAGGTCGTTATAGAATCGAAAATATAAATTTCGAAAAATCTGATAGGTCAGAAACCAAAAGGAAAGTCCCAATACCTAGAGGAATTTATGAACCCGACAAAAAAATTGCTAAATTATTAAATTTCATGGAAATTAACGGTGCTAATGTTTATTACGACAGAACACTACAAGAAAGAATTGAAAAGACCATCAGTGCTTTGGGATAGCTTTGTGTTTAACGAGTTAATGTAATTTAAGATGGCGGCGCGCCAACTTCGTTGGCACGAAATTCGGCGGCAGTGGAAAACAAAAACAAACAAAAATTCCTTCCCCCAAACTCCCTTCCTTTTTGCCCGCCCGATCGTTCAGTTTGGCGCGCGAAGCGAGTCATTAGTTTTGTTCAAAAAAGGTTCGGATTTCGTTAAATAAACGCACCATTATTAATTTATAAGTTTGCAAGTTTTTTATTCAAAGTGCCTTTACTAATTTTTTATATGCAAGATGAATGGCTAGATTTAGTAAATGAACATGATCAAGTAATTGGAAAAAAATTGAGATCTGAGATTTATGCAGAAGGTTTATCCAATTTTCGGGTAATTAATGCTTTTGTGAAAAACTCTAAGGGCGAATTGTGGATTCCGCGTCGTACAGCGAATAAGAGGATTTATCCATTATGTCTGGATATGAGTGTGGGTGGTCATGTGGAAAGTGGGGAGGATTATCAGACAACTTTTGAGCGAGAAACGGCTGAGGAATTAAATATTGATATTAATCAAGTTTCTTGGAAATTATTAGGTAAGTTAATACCGCATGAAAATCAAGTTTCCGCCTTTATGCAAATTTATGAGATTCAGTCTGATGAAGCGCCGAATTTTAACCCGGATGATTTTATTGAATATTATTGGCTAACACCGGAAAAATTGAGGGAAAAGATAGAGGCCGGTGAAAAAGCCAAGAGTGACTTATTAAAAATCGTGAAATATTTTTACTTGTAAAATACATTAAAACAGATCTTCGAAGGTCTGTTTTATGTTTGACAAAAATATAATAATTTGTTAACATTGCTAATTAATCCTGATAATGATTTGAGTTAAATCCTTTACCAAGAGGGCGAATATGAAACGCTGACGAAAGAAAAAAGAAAGATTGCCTATTCGCTACGCAGATTTTATTTATCATTATTTTGAACGGTTCTTTGTGTTAGTCGTTTTTGCCTGATATTAATTTGACCGATTGTTATACAATCGGTTTTTTATTTGACATTTTATTCAAAGTGTGCTATAATTAAATCATATGATAATCAGAGGTATCCAATCAAACAATAATAATAACCGGTTAGCGTCGGCTTGATTATTTTGTCTGATCTAGATAACAAAAAGGCCGGCGTAGAAGCCGGTTGTTTTATTTATATTAATCCCTGATAGTAAAATTGGTATAACACTGCGCTGTTAACGTGGCAGGGCGTAAAAACCCTCGAGGGTTCTGCGCCAAAGGCGCATCCGCCTCCGGCGGAGAATCCTGGTCGGGGAGCCAAGAATTATTTGAATATTGCTATGTGTTTGAAAATTTCTTAATAAATTCAAGTTGGTTGAAATATAATGTTTATAGCCCGTCATCTTTGATAGTGGGAAAATTTCATATTGTGGATATTAGGGCTTGCCGATTTTTATTTGTATGAAAGAATTTAAATTTTTTAAAAAAATTTTATTGTGCTATAATATTAAAAATAAACATTTATGATTGGACGAATTATTATTGGTATCATTATGATCGGAATTGGTTTTTTCTTTGTCTGGAAAACCGATATTCCTTATGGTTTGATCGGTGAATTGCAAATCGGCAGATTTTTTTCTGGGGGTAGTCGGTTGATTTACAAACTGATTGGGATTATTGTCATTTTCTTGGGTGTATTGGCCATTACCAATCTTCATAATAATTTTATTCAAGCTACTTTGGGTAATTTATTGTTTTAGCATGAGCTCACTTTATAACAAAAAAATCGGTCAATGGGGCGAACAATTAACGGTTCGCTTTTTGGCGTCCAAAGATTGGCTTTTGATGGAGGAAAATTGGCGTCGACGCGGCGGTGAAATTGATTTAATTTTTTCCTATAAAGATCAAATTATTTTTGTGGAAGTAAAGACGCGTACCAGCTGTTGTTTTGGTTTTCCGGAAGACAGTATCAATGAACGGAAAAAACAACATCTCAAACAAACAATGGAAAAATATTTGTTTGAAAAACAAATAAGCCTGGAACCGCGCTTTGATGTGATGGTGGTGGAAATTGTCGGCTTGCGTCCTAAATTTACTCATTATGAAAATATTAGTTTTTGATTATTAAAATTTCGTAATTAGTGGTATAATGAAATTGAAATTATTAAAATTTAATTCTTTAATTTAACATTATGTTTGATCCTCAAGATGTAAAAAATAATAAAGTTTTAGCCGCGGTTGGTTATTTCGGTATTTTGTGCTTTTTGCCTTTACTTTTGGCCAAGGATAGTGCTTATGCCAAACATCATGGTAAACAAGGTTTGGTATTGTTTATTGCCGAAGCCATTGTATTTTTTGTAAATATCATTCCGATTTTGGGTCAAATTATTTTCACTTTGGCAATGATTTTCTTTTTTATTATGTCGATTATGGGATTGTTAAAAGCCTTGAACGGTGAAAAATGGGAAGTGCCAATATTGGGTAAATACGCCGATAAAATTGAAATATAGAATCGGGGTTAATTGGAAAATAGTTTGTTTGAAGCATTGCTTTGATTATAAAAACAAATATACGGTATTTAATTGTTAATTATGAATAATACAAAAATAGTTTGTACTATTGGGCCGGCATCATCTTCCATTATCAAGTTGCGTCGTTTAATGAAAAACGGAATGAATTTGGCGCGTCTGAATTTTTCGCATGGGACTCAAAAAGATCATTATAAACTTTTGAAAAATGTACAAAGTGCGGCAGCTAAGGAAAAAAAAGTGGTGGCAATAATTCAGGATTTACAAGGACCGAGAATCAGAGTGGGTGATTTGGGCCCGTCCGGTTTAGTATTGCGCGCCGGTGAAAAAGTGATTTTAACTACCGAAACGGAAATTTTTGATGGACATAAAATCCCGGTAACTTATCGTAATATGCATCGTGATGTGGAAAAGGGGGAGCGAATTTTGTTGGTTGATGGTTTGATTGGATTAACGATTGAAAAAGTGCTCCAAAAAAACATTCATTGTCGAGTTGATATTGGGGGATTATTGGAAACGCATAAAGGAATAAATTTGCCGGATACAAAATTAAGTTTGAATTCTTTGTCGGAAAAAGATCGTTTAGACGTGGAATTCGGAGTGAAAAACAAAGTTGATTTTGTGGCAATGTCTTTTGTTCGTAGTGCTAATGATGTGCAAGAATTGCGCCAGGTGATTGAGCAATATGAAAAAAAAATAAATACCAAAAACCCCTCATCAATAAAAATTATTGTGAAAATTGAAAGACGCGAAGCCATTGAAAATATTGATGAAATAATTGAGGCTTGTGATGCGGTAATGGTGGCGCGTGGTGATTTGGGCATTGAATTGCCGGCTGAAGATGTTCCATTAATGCAAAAAATGATTATTAATAAATGTTTGGAAAAATTTAAGCCTGTGATTGTGGCCACGCAAATGCTTGATTCCATGATAAAAAATCCTCGTCCCACGCGCGCGGAAGTCAGTGATGTGGCCAATGCGGTGATTGATCATGCCGATGCATTGATGTTGAGCGGAGAAACGGCTAATGGTAAATATCCGGCGGAAGCGGTCTTGATGATGAAAAAAATAATTGAGAAAACCGAAGCTTCCAGTTATGATGATTTAATTATAAAAATCACTGAACCGACGTTAATTGAGGAAAATAATAAAGCTTTTAGTCAGATGGCCAGTTTTTTGGCCAATAATGTTGAAGCGCAAGCGATTTTAGCGATTTCTTTTAACGGTTATTTGGCGCGAATGGTCAGTCGTTATCGTCCGGCCGTGCCGATTATTGTCACTTGTGATGATAAGCGGATTTCTCGTCAATTGATTTTATCTTGGGGCGTGACACCAATTGTTTTGCCTCGAGGAAATGATTTGGAAAATTTAATTATGCGCGCTTTGCGTTACTTGAAAAAAGAAAAAATTGTTCATTCCGGCGATGAAATAATTGTGATTTCCGGTGAATCACATGAAAATAATGAAGCAATTAATCTGCTGGAAATGCGTGAAGTAAAACAAAAATAAATTAATTGATAATAAAAACAAAATGCTTCAAGAAAAAGAAAGTTTTTGGAAAATAAAACAATTTTGGCAGGCGGTAGCCGCTTTGATGGGTACAATTATTGGGGCCGGTGTGTTGGGTATTCCTTATGTGATTGCTCAAACAGGGTTAATCCCCGGATTGGTGGTTTTAATTTTAATTGGTTTGGCGATAATGATGATTCATTTAATGATGGCGGAAATTTTTTTGCGAACCAAATTCAGACATCAAGTGGTTGGCGTGGTGAAAAAATATCTAGGGAAAAAATGGGCTTATTTGGAGTTTGTTAGTTTTGCGATTGCGGCCTTTGGAGCGTTAACCGCTTATTTGATTGGGCAGGGAAGAGTGTTAAGTGAAATGTTTAATCAACCGGAAAATGCTTTTACATTTAGTGTAATTTTTTATTTAATCGCGGCAGTGGTTTTATTCATTGGTATAAAAATCATTAAAGTAATTGATGTTTGGATGGTTTTAATGGTGGTGACGGTAATTATTATTTTATCTTTTTACAGCGCTCCGCATATTGATTTTGCCAATTATCAAACAATGGATTTGAAAAATATTTTTTTAACCTATGGTGTATTGTTGTTTGCTTTTAGTGGCATAAACGCAATTTTTGTTGTACGAGAAATTTTGCGTGGTCGAGAAGCCTTGGTGCATCGAGCGATTATTGTAGGGAGTTCCATTCCTATTATTTTGTACACGATATTTGCAGTCGTGGTGGTTGGCGTGACCGGTTTGCAAACAACGCAAATCGCCACCATTGGAATAGGTGAAAGTTTAGGAGAGTTTGCTTTGCTTCTGGGAAATATTTTCGCGGCTTTGGCTATGAGTACTTGTTTTATAACCATTGGTCTTTCATTGCGCCAGATGTTTCACTTTGATATGCATATACCTTTGTGGTTGTCTTGGCTATTGGTGGTGTCGGTGCCCTTTGCGATATTTATGTTTATCAGTCGAGATTTTATCAAAATCATTGAAATTGCCGGAAGTTTAACCTTTGGTTTGTCTGGTGTATTAATTGTGGCCACTTTTTGGCGAGCAAAAAAAAGTGGTGATCAAAAGCCGGCTTTTTCTTTGCCTAAATTACACTTAATTGGCTGGGGTTTGATTATTATGTTTGTGGTTGGGTTTGGGCACGCTGTTTATGAATTGGTACATTGACGAAAAATGATTTTTTCGCTAATATATCAATGAATTTGATTTTAATTTTTAATCAACCAAGTTTAGTGTTATGACCCCGGAAACCAAAAAAAGAATTCATGAAATTATACCCGGCGCTATTTTGTGGACGGTTTTTATCGCTTCTTTGGTTTTGTCATTTATTAGACCTTTGTGGGTGATATTTTTTATTATTGCTTTTGATTTGTTGTGGTTATTTAGAATCGTTTATTTTATTATTTTGGTTATTTATTCTTGGCGTCGTTTCCGTCAAGACAATAAAGTTAATTGGCTCCAAAAATTGGAAAAAGATCAACCAAAATGGACGGAAATTTATCATTACATTTTATTACCAACAGCTGGAGAGCCTTTTGAAGTTTTGGATAATACTTTGAAAAGTTTAAGGGAAAGTACTTATCCGAAAGATAAGATGATTATTCATTTGGCCGGTGAAGAACGTTGTTTGGATAGTTTTGCGCCTAATGAAAAATTATTAAAGGAAAAATACGAAAAAATATTTTATAAATTAATTTTTACCGTTCACCCCGATGGTTTGCCGGATGAAATGAAGGGGAAGGGGGCTAATGCGCATTACGCCGGACATGAAGGGCGAAAAGTGATTGATCAAATGGGACTGTCTTATGAAAATATTATGTGTTCGTATTTTGATTCTGATACTTGTGTTCATCCTGATTATTTTTCATATTTGACTTATAAATATTTAACCACGGACGATCCGATTCACAAAGCTTATCAACCGGCGGTGGTTTATAATAATAATATTTGGGAAGCACCGGCCATTGCGCGTATTACGGCTTTTGGTACGGTTTTTTGGTTAATGGCGGAGTTAACGCGACCGGAAAGAATGTATACCTTTTCTTCACACTCTATGCCATATAAAGCATTGGTCGATATTGGTTTTTGGCAAAAAGACATTGTGACTGATGATTCTCGAATTTTTTTACAAGGTTTTTTCCGTTATAATGGCAATTTTTCCGTAGTGCCTTTATATATTCCGGTTTCCATGGATAATGTCAGTGCTGATACTTTGAAGCAAAGTGCGAAAAATTTATATAAGCAACAACGTCGTTGGGCGTGGGGGGTGGAGCATTTCCCTTATTTAATGGCGCAATTCAGAAATCATCCGGAAATTCCTAAATGGGTTAAATTTAAGCATGCTTTTAATTCAATTGAGGGGATGTTTTCTTGGGCAGCGGCACCGATTTTGATTTTTGTTTTAGGTCGTTTGCCATTGTTTATTGCCGGATTGTCGGAGTTTTCATCATCGGTTTTGATTCAAAACACTCCTTATGTTTTGGAGAAATTGATGGGAATTTCCATGATCGGTATTTTCTTTTCCGCCTTTTTCAGTTTGAAGGTATTACCGCCACGACCGCAATCGCAGTCGCGAAAAAAATGGTTGGTGATGGTTTTACAATGGTTAATGTTGCCGGTGACTTTGATTTTGTTTGGATCGATTCCGGCCATTGAATCGCAAACCAGATTAATGCTGGGCAAAAAATATCATTTGGGTTTTTGGGTTACACCGAAAAAAAGATAAATTATTTTATTATGAAGGTTTCTATTAATTTGGTCACTTGGAATGGGGCCAAATATATTAATGATTGTTTACAATCATTGTTTGCTCAAACAATGACTGATTTTTCAATATTGGTTATTGATAATAATTCCGCTGATGATACGGTGGAAATAATTTTGGAAAAATATCCTCATTTGAAAGTGGTGCGACATCGGGAAAATTTGGGATTTTCCAAAGCGCATAATCAGGCGATTCATTGGTCAAAGAGCGATTATGTGGTAGTTTTGAATCAAGATGTTGTGCTTGAACCTGATTTTTTGGCAAAAACCATTGAATTTTTAGATGAACATCCCAAGGTTGGATCAGTTACCGGTAAAATTTTACGCTTGCAAGAGGGGAACAAAACCAAATACATTGATTCATTAGGCTTGCAAATTAAACGAAATCATTGTTTTTCGGAAATTGGATCCGGTGAATTGGATGAAATGCAATATGATGCGATTGAAGAAATTTTCGGTGTATCCGGTGCGATTGGAATTTATCGTCGCTCAGCCTTGGAATCTATCAAAATCAATAATCAATTTTTTGATGAAGATTTTTCTCCGGTTTACAAGGAAGATGTTGATTTGGCTTATCGATTGCGTTATCAGGGCTGGGAGTCTTATAAAGTCCCCTCCGCGATTGCTTATCATGATCGTACCACCGCGGAACCGGTAAAGGGGAAAAACAAATCCATTATTAGGAATCGTCGACGAAAATCAAAGTTTATCAATTATTTGTCATATCGCAACCACTGGTATTTATTGATTAAAAATTTACCGATTTTTAATTGGCATTATTTTTCTCCGGTATTTGGTTATGAACTATTGAAGTTTTTTTATGTTTTATTTTTAGAACCGCGGACATTGAAAGCTTGGAAAATGATTTATCAAAATCGCCAATCATTATTAGCCAAAAGAAAAATTATCATGGAACAGAAAAAAATTGATCTGATACAAATTGAGCGGTGGTTAAAATAATCATATGGAATTATCAATTGTCATTCTCAGTTATAAAATGAAACGATTGGTTCGCAATTGTTTACGATATTTGCAGGAAAATCCACCGGATTTGAATTTTGAAATTATTGTAGTTGATAATAACTCGGGTGATGATTTGGAACAGCTGATCAAAACGGATTTCCCCAGTGTAAAATTTATTCAGACCGGTAAAAATTCGGGTATGGGCGCCGGAAACAATGCTGGCATCAAAGTGGCACGCGGTGAATATATATTGATTCTTAATCCGGATATTTATATTACCGGTGATAGTATTAAAGCAATGCTCCAATATTTAAAAAATCATCAAAAGATTGGTTTGATTGCTCCAAAACTTCTAAATCCCGATCATTCATTGCAATATACTTGTTATCGATGGCATGAAACTTTAACCCCTTTGTATCGTCGAACCGGTTTGCAAAAAATTCCGTTTATTAAAAAGAAAATTGATAAATTTTTAATGCTTGATTATGATCATCAGGGAGTAAAAGATGTTGATTGGGTGCAAGGATCATGTATGATGTTGCCGGCGCGAATTTTCCAGGAAGTCGGGTTGTTTGATGAGAGTTTTTTTATGTATTTTGAGGATACTGATTTGTGTCGTCGAATTTGGCTGGCGGGATATAAAGTAGTTTATTTGGGGGAAGTGGCGGTAATTCATATGCATATGCGAATGAGCGGTGGCGGTTTATGGCAAATTTTTACCAACAAACTAACGCGTAGTCATGTCAAAAGTTGGGGTCGTTACTTATGGAAATATCGCTAAAAAAATATGGAGGGAGAACAAAATTTTTTACAGCAGTTAAAAAAAGAAAAAAATCAAAATACTTGGAAAAATGTTGGTAATGGGCCAAAAAATTTATTGAATTTATTTTTACATGTGTGGCCGGCGATTTTGTGGTCAATTTTAGTTTTAATTATTTTGGGAGCGCTTATTATCGGAGGCGCTTTTTATTATTTTGCTACGCCGGTCAAGCAAATTACACAAAACGCTGATCAAGCGCTTCAACATTTGGATCAAGGACAAAATCTTTTTGTTGAACAAAGATTTTCTTTGGCGCAAACCGAGTTTTCCGCCGCCAATGAAAATTTTTTCTTAATCAGTCAAATAATCGGACAAATCCGTTCTTTGGGGTTTACTCGATTTACTCCGATCAATGAACAATTGCAAATAGTGGATGATCTTTTGATTGTGGCAAATAATTTGACTGAGATGCTGGTGGAGATTTCTGGTTTTGGCGAGGAATTGTTAAATGTGTTGCATACTGATTCAATTGTTTTGGCGGATATTTCCGGCGAAAACAGGAAAATGTTATTGGAAAAGTTAGTGGAATTAGGTGACTATTTACAGAAAAATGAAAATAAAATTATTGAAGTGGAGCAAGCTTATGCGCGACTGCAACCGCACAAAAATTCCAAGTATTTCGGTTCAATTATTCAGCCTTTGTCCCAATATTTACCAGCGGTTATCGGTGGGGTGAAACAGTTTGCTCAAGCTTCCAAAATATTGCCGGAAGTGGCCGGGTTGGATCAAGAAAAAACATATTTGTTTTTGTTGCAAAATAATCATGAACTTCGTCCCAGCGGTGGATTTTTAGGGCAATATGGAATTGTGAAAATAAAAAATGGTGATTTGATTTCTTTTGTTACGGATAATATTTATAATATTGATGTGAAAGCTTTGGATTTGCCTTCGCGTCAACCACCAGCGCCAATTACCAAATATATGGCACAACCAAATTGGTATATGCGTGATTCCAATTGGTGGCCGGATTTTCCCACTTCCGCGAAAAATGTTGAGGATTTTTATCATTGGCAGGGCGGAATGGAAAACAACATTCATGGTGTAATTGCCATTAACCCAGATGTGATTGCCAGTTTGTTGGGTTTTTTCGGGCCGATTACCATTGAGGATTTAACATTTGATCAAAATAATTTTGTTGATGAATTGGAGTATCAAGTGGAATTGGGATATTTAAAAGCCGGGATTGATTTAACACAAAGAAAAGAAATTATTGGTAAGTTAGCCAAGGAATTGGAAGCGCGTTTATATGCTACGCCGGTTTCACGTTGGCCGGAATTTTTAAATGTTTTGGAACAAAATTTAAATAACAAATCAATTTTACTATACAGTAAAAACAGTGATGTTCAGAATTATATTGAAAATAAGTATTGGGCCGGTCGGGTGATTGAAACTTTGGGTGATTATTTGCAAGTGGTGGATGCGAATTTAGCGGCTTTGAAAACCGATCGGTTGGTGAAACGAGAAATTTCATATGTTGTTAAACCGCGCGTCAATGGTTTGCAGGCTGAATTAACGGTTAAGTACACCAATGATGGATATTTTGATTGGCGAACAACGCGTTATCGTAGCTACACCAGAATTTATGTTCCGCTTGGCAGTCAATTGAAGAAACTGGAACTTAATAATCGGGAAATTGATTTCAAAGAAATTGATTTTTCTCAAGAGTCGGGGAAAACGGTTTTTGGTTATTTTTTTGAAGTGGAACCCAAACAAAGTAAAACTTTGAAATATGTTTATGATTTGCCGGATAGTGTTTATCAATCTTTGAATAATGGTAATTATCAGTTATTGATTCAAAAGCAATCTGGCGTGTCGGAACTGTTGGTTAATTTAAATCTTAATTTGGGTAGAAAAATATCCGCGGTTGGTTCGGAAAAAAAAATCGATCAAATACAGTTTTCTGAAAAAATTACCAAGGATCAACTATATACTTTAACGATAGAATAATTTGAATTAAAAAAACCGGTCAATTTGATCCGGTTTTAAGTTTCATAAAAGCATGATTAGAATCATTGATGTCATGAACACGATCTGTTCAATGGACAACAACGAGGACTCAACGATTTGCCAACGCTTACCATTGGAATTCCGCCAAACACTGAAAAATCGTTCGACCATGACTAGGTCTCGACTATCCGATCGTTACTTCGAAGAAGACCAAGAAGGCCTTCGAGGAAGCTGAGGATGATGAGATTGATGTTTTCGAAAAGAAGGAGGCTCAGTAGGGCCTCAAGCACTTTGCAATGCAAAGTGCTTTTTTGTTGAAAAGTCAGTTTGTTTTGCGGATAAAAATTTGTTAAACTGGTGAAGGAATCAATAAATTATTATGAGTTTTGTTCACCTTCATGTCCATAGTCATTATTCATTACTTGATGGCTTGGCAAAAATCGATGATTTAGTGCAAAAAGCAGCTTCGGACGGGATGCCGGCTTTGGCGTTGACTGATCATGGTTCCATGTATGGGGCAATTGAGTTTTACCAAAAATGCAAAAAAGCAGGAATCAAACCGATTATCGGAGTTGAGGCCTATATTGCGGAAAATGGACGATTGAAAAAAGAACATGCTACAGAGCGTCGTTTTCACGTGATTTTATTAGCCAAAGATTATCAGGGTTATCAAAATTTGATTAAATTAACCAGTATTGCTTATTTGGAAGGCTTTTATTATAAACCGCGAATTGATTGGGAAGTATTAGAGCAATACCATGAAGGTTTGATTTGTTTGTCCGCTTGTCAGCAAGGAGAATTGCCACGAGCGATATTAAATCAACAAAAAGATGATCAACTTGAAGCACTCGCGAAAAAATATTTAAATTTATTTGGGGAAGGTAATTATTATTTGGAAGTGCAACATCATCCAAATTTGCCCGAGCAAAAAATCGTTAATGATAAAATTTTTGAATTGGGCAAAAAATTAAATATTCCGGTGGTGGCGACCAATGATGTGCATTACTTAAATACTCAAGATGCGGAAGCTCATGATATTTTAATTTGTTTGCAGACTAAGAAAAAAATTACCGATGAAAATCGCATGAGTTATTTGGGGGAAGATTTTTCTCTTTACACCAGTGCGCAAATGGCCGGTTTTTTCCGAGGAAACAAAGAAGTGCTTGAAAATACTTTGACGGTGGCGCAAAAATGTAATTTGGAGATTCCTTTAGGTGTAATTCAATTGCCGGAATTTGCCGTACCGGAGGGACAAACTGATTTTGAATATTTAACCCATCTTTGTCATTTGGGAATTAAGGAGCGTTTTGGATTTGAGGCTTCAAATGTTACTACTGAAGAACAAAAACAAATCATTGATCGTTTATCTTATGAACTCAGTGTTATTGAAAAAACCGGATACGCTTCTTATTTTTTGATTGTTCAAGATTTTATTGTGTGGGCGAAAAACAACGGTATTGTGGTTGGCCCGGGACGTGGTTCGGCGGCCGGAAGTTTGGTGGCTTATCTAACCAAAATTACCAATCTAAATCCGCTTGATTATGATTTGTTGTTTGAACGATTTTTGAATCCCGATCGAATATCAATGCCTGATATTGATACTGATTTTGCCGATGTTCGACGGGCCGATGTGTTGCGATATGTGGAAAATAAATATGGCAAAGATAAAGTGGCGCAAATTATAACATTTGGGACAATGGCGGCACGTGCCGCGGTGCGTGATGTGGGTCGAGTTTTGGATATGCCATATTCATTTTGTGATAAAGTGGCAAAAATGGTGCCAATGGGGATGACTTTGGAAAATGCCATTAATCAAAATATTGAATTAAATGATTTATATAAGGCAAATTCTGACGCCAAACGATTACTTGATTTTTCTTTGAAATTGGAAGGTGTGGCACGACATAGTTCGACCCATGCTTGTGGTGTTTTAATTACTCCCAAAGCACTGACAGAATATACGCCGGTCCAATATTCCGCCACTTCTGATCAAGATATTGTTTCACAATATTCTTTGCATCCGGTAGAAGATTTAGGTTTATTGAAAATGGACTTTTTGGGATTAAAAAACTTAACTATTATCCAACATGCTTGTGAAGTGATTGAAAAAATTCATCAAGTAAAAATTGATATTGATAAAATTCCGCAAGATGATGAAAAAGCTTTTAAATTGTTTCAACAAGGAAAAACTACTGGAGTTTTTCAATTTGAATCAAGTGGGATGAAAAGATATTTGCGTCAATTAAAACCAACGCAATTTGAAGATTTGATTGCGATGGTTTCATTGTATCGTCCCGGTCCATTAAATTCCGGTATGGTGGAAGAATTTATTGATCGTAAACATGGTCGCAAGACAGTATCATATCCGCATCCGATTATGGAAAATGCCTTGAAAAATACTTATGGCGTAATTGTCTATCAAGAACAAGTAATGCAATTGTCAAAGGATATGGCGGGGTTTACCGGTGGTCAGGCAGATACTTTGCGTAAGGCTATGGGTAAGAAAATTGCGGATTTAATGGCCAAAATGAAAAAAGATTTTGTTGATGGTTGTGTATCTCGACATTTACCCCGCAAATTGGCAGAAGAAACTTTTTCCAGTATGGAAAAGTTTGCTGAATATGGTTTTAATAAATCTCATGCTGCTTGTTATGCTTTGATTGCTTATCAAACCGCTTATTTGAAAGCTAATTATCCGGTAGAATTTATGGCGTCTCTTTTGACCAGTGATCAACAAGATATGGATCGGGTGGCTATTGAAATTGATGAATGTAAACAAGTGGGGATAGAAGTTTTGCCACCGGATATTAATGAAAGTTTCACCACTTTTACGGTGGTGGCGGAATCATTAAAAAACAATAAACCCACAATTCGTTTTGGTTTGCAAGCGATACGAAATTTAGGTGAAAATATTGTCAAAGAAATTATCCATGAAAGAAAAAGGTTTGGTCGATTTGAAAATTTGGAAGATTTATTAATTCGAGTAAAGTCAAAAGATTTGAATAAAAAGTCAATTGAAGGGTTGGCCAAAAGCGGAGCTTTGGATAAATTGGTGGAAAGAAACAGTGCTCTGGAAAATATTGATCGGATTATTAGATTTATTAAGGCCATTGATGAAGAAGAAAACAAAAAACAAGCTAATTTGTTTAGTTTGAATGGCGCCAGTAATTTACCGACACTTTCCTTAATCGAAGTGGAGACCGCCAGTAAGGCGCAACGGTTGTCTTGGGAAAAAGAATTCTTGGGTCTTTATGTTTCCGAACACCCGTTTACGGAATTTATTGGTAAATTGGATGAAAATTTTTATACTCCGTCTCGAATTTTACATGAAGAATTTATTGACCGCGCGCCAGTGGTGGTTAGTGGGGTGATTACTTCAATAAAAAAAATCATTACCGCCAAAGGTGAACCTATGCTTTTTGTGCGAATAGAAGATAATTTAACGGGCGTAGAATTGATTGTCTTTCCCAAATTATTCAAGGAAACGGAAAGTATGTTGCAGCCGGAAAAATTCATTGTTATTCATGGTCAAGTGAGTTTGAAGGACAATGAACCAAAAATTTTGGCTAACGCGATTTGGGATTTGACGATCAACAATGTTAATGAAGTGAATCAAAAAGCCAAACAGTTTCAACCTCAAGGATTAAATAAGAAAACCGTTTTGATCAAGTATCCCAAAGGCGCGGATTTGATTTTGGCCGAGAAATTGAAAACTATTTTTAATCAATATCGTGGAGACAATCAAGTATTTCTTAAAATCGACAATAAAATGGTCAAAACCAATTTTCGGGTCAAATATTGTTTGTCTTTGGTCGATGTGATCAATCAATTATTGGGGGAGTCCAGTGTGGAATTGAAATGATTTGGTGGATGTTCATTTTTTTGGTATAATATAATTGTTTAGTACCATAAATATTATTAATAATATAATTATATCCAAATAAATTAATTTTATGATGACAGGACAACCACGAGTTGGAGTTTCAAGTTTATATGTTAAATTCATCATTATTTTTGTTGTTTTAACGGTTATATTGTTGGGGGTGATTTTTTATTTTTCTTTTTCTCGAGCTTTGATTGAAATTAAACCGCAAAAAGCAACCATCGCTACGGATTTTATTGCGGATTTGGAAACGCAATCTGATAATTTGTCGCCCGGAGCATTAGCTGGTTTTATTTTTGAAACCAAAGTTTCCTTAACGGAAACGGCCAGAGCCACCGGCACAAAAAGTTTGGATAATGATGTTATTGGTGTGGTAAAGGTTTATAATGAGCAAACCGTTGATCAGCCTTTGGTGGCCACCACTCGATTATTAACCGCTGATAATGTTTTATTGAGATTAAAGAATCGAATTACAGTTCCGGCTAATGGTAGTGTGGAAGCGGAAGTTTATGCCGATGACCCTTCGGCATTTGAATCTTTAGCGCCCATGAAATTTACTATTCCCGGGTTGTCATTGGAATTGCAAAAAATCGTTTATGCGGAAAGTTTATCTGTGATTAACAGTAAGCCGGGTGATATCAAAGTGGTAAAAGCCGTGGATATTGCACAAGCCAAGGAAATATTAACCAACAAAATTTATCAGGAAGCGATTGCGCGTTTTCATCAAGAAGTGGGAGAAGATTATGCCGCGGTGGTGGTGGCCCAAAAATTAACCGATGAAAAGGTTTCGGCCGGAGTGGATGATACGGTGGATTCTTTTGAGGTGGAACAAACGGTTGAAGTGACAATCATGGGGATAAAACAAACTGACATTGTTCAACTATCAATCGATCGTTTGAAAAAATTGGTTACGGGTGAGCGTGAGCTTAGTAAGATGAAAATGGAAAATTTCTCTTATGTGGTGCAAAATTATAATGCGGAAAACAAAACTGCCAATGTGAAAATTCACGCTGAGGGAGAAACCGTTTTACGGGAAGATAGTGATATTTTGAACAAAGAAAAAATTGCCGGTTTAAGTGTGCGTGGTGTCGAGCTATATTTATCAAGTTTTGATGAAATTGAAAGCGTATCTATCAGTTTAACGCCATTTTGGGTGAAGCGAGTCCCTTCATTGATCGATCATATTACCATAAATATTTTAACTGATTAATATAATTTGATAAAAAGCCCCCTTTTACCGGGGGTTTTTTGTTGTTGACAAGAAGTATTAAATCTGATAATATATTATTTCATGGTTTGACCCTAAAGGAGGGGAAGATGAGGAAAACCGATTGGGCGGTATTTACAATTTTTTTGATTATTGCTATTCAAGCATCAGCCGCTTGGTTTGATGGTTCTTTTACTCAGGAAGATTTGGAAAGATTTTTCCAGGATGGAATGGAAACCAAGGCCTTAGTGGAAACTGAAGATCAGTTGGAAAATGCCGAAATCGGTAATTTGCAATCGACTGATTTGCAAAAAATCGAACTGGTCTGGTTGCCGGAAGATCAGTCAATTCAGGTGGAGTTGTATTTTCAATCAGATTATTCTTGGGCGTATCGTTTGTATTTGTTCGAATACTTTTGGAATGATTGTAAAATTGAACATAGCTACAGCTATCAAGACTGTCCGCTGAATTTGGGTAATGGCCGTTGTTTGCTCGAAAATATTTCGGCCGATGAGATGTTTCCACCCGAAATTCAGTATATTTGCTTGGAGCCTACCGTTTTCATTGAATAATAACAACCAACTTAAAAAGTTGGTTTTTTATTTGACAAATTTCCCGAGGGTTGTATAATTAACAAGTTGATGATTGAGTTAGCTACCAACTAACTATCGAACAGATTCATTTTTGACTAAATCAACTGACAATTTATTAAGGGTCTGCCTCTGGCAGAAACTTGGGTGGAACCGTCCTTGAATTGTGAAAGGACCCCAAGACTAAGAATTACTTAGTCTTTTTTGTTAATATGAAAGCTTTAATTCAACGAGTTAATTATGCTTGTGTTAAGGTGGAGGGAAGAATTGTTGGGCAAATTGGTCGGGGGCTTTTGATTTTTTTGGGGATTCATGAAGATGATATTCAAAAACAAGCCGATTATTTGGTGGAAAAAATTTTGAATCTGAGAATTTTCCCCAATGACAATGATAAATTGGATCAATCAGTGCTTGATGTAAAAGGGGAACTGTTGGTGGTGTCGCAATTTACGCTTTATGCTGATAGTCAACGGGGACGACGGCCTGATTTTACTCAAGCGGCTAAACCGGAAATAGCGCAACCTTTGTATGAATATTTTTTAAAACAAATGAAACAAAATGGTTTAATTGTTGCCAGTGGCGAGTTTCAAAAGACGATGAAGGTTGAGTTGGAAAATGATGGTCCGCTGACAATATTAATTGAGAAATAAGAAGTTAGAATTAAGAAGTTAGAAGTTAGAATTTAGAAATTAGAATAATTAATTATGAATGATGAGGGGAAAATCAGGACATTCAAAGATTTGTATGTTTGGCAGGAAGGGCATAAATTGGTTCTTATGATATATAAAGCAACGAAAGTCTTTCCTGAAAATGAAACTTTCGGATTAATAATGCAGTTGAGAAGAGCTGTTGTCTCAATAACTTCAAACATCGCAGAAGGTTTTAGCCGAATTACCTCTAAAGATAAAACAAGGTTTTATGTGATTTCTCTAGGATCTCTAACAGAAGTGCAAAATCAGATTGAAATAGCAAAAGATTTGAGTTTTATAGTGAATGATGAATATCAAAATATTTATAAAAAAACGGTTGATGTCCATAAATTATTAAATGGTATCATAAAAAGTACAAATAAGATAAAAAAATTTTAATTCCATATTCTATATTCATAATTCTTTACTCAATATAATAATTTAATAAAAAATATGAAAGAACAAAATTTACATGACATGCGACATTCTTTGAGTCATATCATGGCGCAAGCGGTTTTGAAATTTTTCCCTGAAGCAAAATTAGCCATTGGTCCGGCGATTGACGATGGTTTTTATTATGATTTTGATTTGGCTGAGGAGAGTTTTTCCGCTGATGATTTGAAGAAAATTGAAAAGCAAATGCAAGACATTGTGAAACAAAAGCAAGAATTTGAAAAATTTGAATTAACGTTGGTAGAAGCGCGAGAAAAATTAAAAAATAATCCTTATAAATTGGAATTGATTGATGAACTGGAGCAAAAAGGTGAAGTTAACGTCAGTTTTTATCGTAATATAAATAAAAACGGTGAGGTAATGTTTGAAGATATGTGTTCCGGCCCACATTTGGAAAATACCGGTGAAGTTGGTTTTTTCAAATTGGACAAAGTGGCCGGTGCCTATTGGCGCGGTAATGAAAAAAACAAAATGTTGCAAAGAATTTACGGTTTGGCTTTTTCTACCAAAGATGAGTTGAAAGAGTTTGTGCAATTGCGCGAAGAAGCGATTAAGCGCGATCATCGCAAGCTCGGCAAAGAATTGGGATTGTTTGTATTTTCTGAGTTGGTTGGACCGGGGATGCCTTTGTACACGCCAAAAGGTAATATTTTGCGTCAAATGGTCGTTGATTATTCCGATGAGTTAAATCAAAAAATCGGTTATGGCAAGGTGCATACACCTAATATGAATAAGGCGGAACTTTTCAAAGTTTCCGGTCATTATGATAAGTATAAAGAAGATATGTTGCGTGTTGTTTCCAATTATACGGATGAAGAGTATTATTTAAAACCAATGAATTGTCCGCAACACACTCAATTGTTTGCTTCCGAGTTGCGTAGTTATAAAGATTTGCCGATTCGCTATTGTGATTTTGCCAATTTGTATCGTGATGAAAAACCCGGAGAATTGAGCGGTTTAACCAGACTACGTTGTTTTGCGCAAGATGATGGGCATTCCTTTTGTCGTGAAGATCAAATAGAACAAGAATTTTTAGCGGTTTTGCAAGTAATTAATGAAGCGTTGAATACTTATGGGATGAATTATTATGTGCGTTTATCATTACGGGATCCAGAGAAAAAGGAAGGTTATATTGGTTCTGATGAAGTCTGGGAAAAGGCGCAAAATGTATTGGAGGATTTATTAAAAAAACAGAAAATTGATTATGTGGTTGGTTTGGGTGAAGCGGCTTTCTACGGTCCCAAAATGGATATTATGGTGCGTGACGCGTTAAAACGTGAATGGCAAATTTCTACCATTCAATTGGATTTGAATATGCCGACTCGTTTTGGATTAAAATATGTTGATAAAGACGGTTCGGAAAAAACACCGGTCATGATTCATCGTGCTATTGTTGGGTCACCTGATCGTTTCTTGGGAATTTTACTTGAACATTATGGTGGAAATTTCCCGGTGTGGCTGGCACCGGTTCAAGTTAAATTAATTGCGGTAGGCGAAGCGCATATTGAGTTTTGTCAGGAATTATCCAGTAAATTAAAAGAAAATAAAATTCGCGTGGAAATTGATCAGTGTGATGAAACGGTTGGCTATAAAATCAGAAAAGCGGAAAAGGAAAAGGTGCCGTATATGGTGGTGATTGGTGATAAAGAAGTGGGTGGCGGTGATTTGTCGGTACGAATTAAAGGACAAGACGATCAAGTTAATTTAACGGTTAATGATTTGATAGCGGAAATCAAAGAAAAGAATGCTCAGCGTCAATAAAAAAGATGCTGAGTTTTCAGCATCGAAGTTTTAGAAAAAGCCTTTGCGCGATTGATTTTGTTTTTCCGCCAGTCGGGCAATTCGGAAACACAGCGCCAGACATTGAATCAAAATCGATGCGCGCTGATTGACCAAACCGGAAAGTCCTTCCAGAATTTGCTGGCGTTGACTCGGGTGTAGAATTAGAATTTTACTGGTATCCAGAGGAAAGTCTTCCTGAATTCGCTGGGCATATTCCGGGAAATTGTAAGGTCCCCACCAATCTCTTTCCTTGGCTGACATTGACTGCCAATAACTCATTTCATTTGCTATAATGGTGGTAGGTTCTTGACTGTGGAATTCTTTCTCTTGTTCAATCACCAGGGATTCGGAAATGTTAGTCCTGAATGCAAATGTTCCCACCCAAACAAACAAAACATCACGCTGTTGGGCATCAATTTTTTCATTGTCAAACAATCTTTGAATGAGCGAGGCTAAAGGATGCAAAGTATGCATGAATTTAATGGCCTTCAAACGAAAACGATCGGTTTGTGAAGAAACATCTTCGGCGACCATTCGTCGATTGATTCCATCAAAGTAATAAATGGTTCCGGGTTTACTCATTGGGTGTTCTCCTGAGGGGTGAACAATTAAATTTAACATAATTATATAGAGTTGTCAAATCTATGGTTAAATTAAAGCAAATAGTTATTTTTTTGTTAGTTTTGTTTTTTTGTTTTCCGACTTATGCTTTTGACCCGTATGAGGGACAACAATGGTATTTGGAAAAAATTAAAGCTCCGGAGGCTTGGTTGACCACTACCGGTGATCCGGAGGTGATTGTAGCAATTATTGATACGGGTATTGATTTCGATCATCCTGATTTACAAGAAAATATATGGATTAATAATCTGGAAATATCAGGCGATGGAGTGGATAATGACAACAATGGTTATGTGGATGATTATTATGGTTGGAATTTTATTCGAAATAATAATGAGGTGGAACCATCTTTGACGGGTGATTATGATGTTTCGGCTGTTAATCACGGGACATTTTTAGCCGGCTTAATTGGTGCGATTCATAATAATGATTTTGGTATCAAAGGAGTGGTCGGTCAGGTAAAAATAATGCCTCTTATTGCTCTTGATGAAAATGGTTTTGGTGATTCTCGAGCAGTGGCCAAGGCCATTGATTATGCGGTGAACAAAGGCGCCGATGTGATTAATTTAAGTTTTGGGGGGTTTCAAACAGATTATACTTTGAAGGACGCTATTTGGAAGGCTTATAAACAAAATGTGGTGATAGTGGCCGGAGCTGGTAATAATGCGGTTGGAGGAATAGATTTGGAACAAAAAAAAGTTTATCCCATTTGTTATGATTTAGAATGGGCGCAAAATGTGGTGATTGGCGTGGGATCATCTGATGAAGATAATGAGTTATCGTTTTTTTCCAATTTTGGTCCTTGTTTGGATATTTTGGCGCCGGGTAGAAATTTAATTGGTACAGTTTTCCAAAGTGAAAAATTTCCTGATTTGCAATTATATATTGATTCCGGTTATGAAGGAACTTCATTTTCCACCGCTCTGGTTTCCGGCGCAGTCGCAATGTTAAAAAGCGTTAATCGTTCTTTGAGCGTTAATCAAATTATTGAAATGATTCAGCAATCCGCGACTGATATTTCCGGCGTTAACTTAAATTATGAGTCACAGATTGGGGCCGGTTTGCTTAATATTAAAGGGGCCTTGGATTTATTATTACAGGATAATGGTTCTTATCGCGGTTTAAGTTATTTTTTTAGCGCTGACCGTGAATTGCATGCTAATATTTTACAGTATGATTCTAATTTTAAATTACGCGCTGATGTGGAAGCTTTGGGCGGAGAATTTAGTGGCCTTAATATTGCGGGAGCGGATTTGGATGGTGATAATTTGAATGATTTGGTAGTTGGGGCGCGTCATGGAGCTATGCCTTTTGTTCGAGGTTTGTCTCCGGAGGGTTTGATGTATTCCAGTTTTTTGGGGTTTGAAAGTGAATTTCGCGGTGGTGTTCGAGCCGTGGCCGGTGATGTTAATGGTGATGGTATAGTGGAATATGTGGTGGTTCCGCAAAGTGGACGACAACCGGTAGTAAGAATTTTTTCGTTTAATGGTCAATTAATAAAAGAGTTTTCAGCTTTTGATTCAAAGTATAATCAAGGATTAACGGTGGCGGTTGGTAATGTGACAGGGGATGAAAAAGACGAGATAATTGTGGGCGCTCCGACCGGGGCTTTACCGGAAGTAAAAGTTTTTGATTACGCCGGTAATTTATTGAAAACCATAATGGTCTATGCGGAAAATTTTCGCGGTGGGGTGAATGTTTTGGCGGAAAATATGGATGATGATAAATACGCTGAAATTTTAGTTGGTGTTGGTCAAGGTGGCGGTCCGCAAGTCAGAGTGTTTAAATATTCAGGACAGGTGCTTGCCAGTTTTTTTGCTTATAATTCCAATTTTCGCGGTGGCGTGAGATTGAGTGCCGGTGATTTTGATGGTGATGGTCAAAGGGAAATTATTACCGTTCCCGGACCAACCGGTGGTCCACATGTGCGAATTTGGGATATTAATGGTCAAATGAAAGCGGAATTTTTTGCTTTGTGGGCCAGTTTCACCGCCGGTATTCAAGTGGTGGTGCGTTAGTGGACAAATTATCGTAATTTGATAAAATATAAGAAATAATAGATTGAATTTATGATCAAAGATGTGGAAATAAAGATGATTAAAAAATATGCGGATGATCGCGGTTTTTTTGCGGAAATTATGAAGGAAGGTGAGACAACTTTTCATCCAATCAAGCAAACCAGTTATACGGAAACTCACCCGGGAGTAATCAAAGCTTTTCATTGGCACAAAAAACAATGGGATGTTTGGTTTGTGGTACGCGGAATGGCGCAAGTGGTGTTGCATGATATGCGAGAAGATTCTCCCACTAAAGGCGAAACTCAAGTGATTTATGCCGGTGCGGATAATCCGGTATTAATTGCTATTCCACCGTTTGTGGCGCATGGCTATCGAGTTTTGGGAAATGAAAAAGTTTGTTTGTTTTACCATACCAGCGAAGCTTATGATCCGGCTAATCCGGATGAAGAGAGGATTGCTTTTGATGATCCTCAAATTAATTTTGATTGGGCAACAAAAAATCGTTAAATAAAATGAAAATCAGTACTAAAATTATTCATTCCAAAGAAAAAATGGAAAAAGAGTATTCCAATTTTTATGATCCGTTTTGTTATGCGATTTTTCGGCACATTATTCCTCCTTGGGTTTTGCCAAATCACTTGACTTTGATTCGTTTGCTCGGTGTGCCGTTTTTTGTTTATTATTTATGGAACGGTCATTACTTGGTTTCGCTGATTATGTTTGTTTTATTGGCTTTAACTGATATGGTTGATGGCACGATGGCGAGACGTCGTAATCAGGTGACGGAATTAGGGACTTTGTTAGATCCGGTGGCGGATAAAATTTTGGTGGCTTCGGCGATTATTGTTTTGTTGATTAAAGTTAATTTTACCCTAGCGATCGTGATTATTGGATTGGATTTATTGGTAATGTTAATTGCCGTTATTTCCAAATTAGCCGGGATGAAATTATCCTTTAAGGCCAATTTGTGGGGAAAAATAAAACTTAATTTACAAGTTTTGGGTGTTGGCCTGATTTTTTTGGGTTTATTATTGAATGCGCCGATTTTATTGATGGTGGCGCAAATCGTTTTGTGGACTTCGGTTGGTTTTGCGGTATTTAGTGCCATTAATGGTGGGGCTTAAAATTAAAAAATATGAATGATTGTATTTTTTGTAAAATTGTGAAAGGTGAAATCCCTTGTTATAAAATTTACGAAGATGCTGATTTCTTGGCTTTTCTGGACATTTCGCCGTTTAATTCCGGCCATACGCTTTTAATTCCCAAAAAACATTATCGGTGGGTTTGGGAAGTGGAAAATGGTGGTGAATATTTTTTAATTGCTCAGAAAATTGCCAAGGCTTTACAAAAAGCTTTTAATACGGATTGGGTTGTGTCCGTAGTAATTGGTGAAGCGGTCCCGCACGCGCATTTGCAGTTGATTCCGCGCACGGAAAATGATGGTCATGGTGAAGCGCTTAATTTTAATAATCGAAAAAAATTATCAACTGATCAATTTAATGAAGTGGTAAAAAAGGTGATTCAAAATTTATGAACAATGATTTAATTTGGAAAAAAATAGATAGTCAAGAAATTCATCGTAATCCCTGGTATAAAATTATGCAGGATAATGTTTTAATGCCCAGCGGTCAAATGGGTAAGTATACTTATATTGATCGTTCGCCGGGCGTGATTATTGCGGCGATTGATGAAAATAAAAATATTTATTTGGTTGGTCAATATCGGTATCCGATTCAAAAATTAACTTGGGAATTGCCCATGGGAACATTGGAGTCCGGAGAGTCAGATTTATTGGAGGCAGCGAAACGAGAATTGCGTGAAGAGGTGGGGGCGGAAGCGAAAAAATGGACGATGATCGGTGAGTTTTATTATTGTGCCGGGTTAAGCAATCAAAAGGGGCATGTTTTTTTGGCCCAAGAGTTGGAAGTGAAAATCGCTCAGCCTGATTATACGGAATTTTTAACTGGGAAAAAAGTAAATTTAGCTGAAATTAATCAAATGATTATCAATGGTGAAATGATGGATAGTCCATCGCTTTGTGCGTTGTCTTTATTGCAAACTTATTTGAAAAACAATGAAAATAATTAAAATTATTAATGAGCATATTGCTTGGCATTTTTATGTGGCCACCTTTTGGTGGTTATTATTTTCGTTTTTATCACAAATTTGGCGCTGGGAATTTCTAGTACTTGTTTTAATCGGAGCATTTATAATTGACTTGGATCATTTATTGGCGGCTTTTTTTTATGATCGACAACAGCCAAATAATCTCGTGTTGCGTCAATATGTGAAGAAATGGCAGTGGATCCAAGCGATGGAGTATGGACTCAATACTCATAAAAGCAACACTTTTTTCTTGACCCATAACATTTATTTTGTTTTGTTTTTGGAAATAATGTTATTTTTCAGCCAAGGAAATGGGGGGGGGTATTTGTTTTCATGGGCGCTATGATTACGCATCTGATATTTGACATGATAGATGATTTGTTGGTTTTGAATAAATTAAATCGTAATTGGCTTAAAATTAAATAAGTGCTATTGACTTTATCAGTCAATTTATTAAGCTATAGATGAAAATAACAAAATAAATATGAAAATGTTGGTAACCGGAGGGGCGGGATTCATTGGTTCGAATTTTATCAGATACATGCTGAGACGGTATCCTTTTTATGATATTATCAATTATGATAAATTGACTTATGCCGGTAATTTGGAAAATTTACGAGACATTGAAAGTCATCCGAATTATAAGTTTGTTAAAGGGGATATTTTGAATTTTGAATTACTCGATCATGTGATGGATGGGGTGGAGGTGGTGGTGCATTTTGCGGCTGAATCGCACGTTGATCGTTCAATTTTAAATGCCGAAGAATTTATCAAAACCAATGTGATTGGTACCCAAGTTTTGTTAGAAGTGGCGCGAAAACATCAAGTGAAAAGATTCCACCATATTTCCACAGATGAAGTTTTCGGCTCGTTGGGTGAAGAAGGATATTTTCACGAAGAAACCTCCTATGATCCGCGTAGTCCATATTCGGCCTCTAAGGCGGCTTCCGATCATTTGGTTCGCGCTTATTATCATACCCATGGTTTACCGATTACCATTTCCAATTGTTCTAATAATTATGGCCCGTATCAATTTCCGGAAAAAGTGATTCCTTTGTTTGTGACCAATTTAATGGAAGGTAAACGTGTTCCGTTGTATGGTACAGGTAAAAATGTGCGTGATTGGATTTATGTTGATGATCACAATGAAGCGGTGGATATTATTTTGCATGAAGGCAAAGTGGGGGAAACTTATTGTATCAGTGGTCGAGAGGAATTGAGTAATCAACAATTAACGGAAATGATTTTAGGGAAAATGGGTTTTGGTGAAGAAATGATTGAATATGTGGAAGATCGCAAAGGACATGATCGTCGTTATGCCATTAAGCCGTATAAAATTATGGCTGAGCTTGGTTGGCGTCCCAAGACCAATTTTGCCACCGGAATCGAGAAAACCATTATGTGGTATCAGGAAAATGAACCATGGTGGAGGAATGTGAAAAGTGGTGATTATCAGAAGTATTATGATCAGCAGTATCAGAAAAAATCAATGACTATTTAGGTTATGGATATTGTTGATGAAATTAGAACGTTTGTTGAAAAAGAATGTAAAAAGCCAAGCAGTAAATATGGTTATGAGCCTTTTCTTTTTCACTTTATTCCAGTTGTTCAATATGCGGAAGAGTTGGTGGATGAACTTGGTGGCGATAAAGAGGTTGTGTTGCTGGCCGCTTGGTTACATGATATTGGTTCTATTATTTATGGAAGACATGATCATCATATAACGAGCGCAAAAATAGCGGAAGATAAATTGAATGAATTTGGATATCCGGTTGAAAAAATTGAGATGGTGAAAAAATGTATTCAAAATCACAGAGGTTCTCAGCCATGTATTCGTAAAAGTCTGGAGGAGAAAATCATTGCCGAGGCGGATGCTTTGAGTGCTTTTGAAAGTATTGCCGGTTTATTTAAAGCCGCTTTTATATACGAAAATTTAGATCAAGGAACAGCTAAAGAATCGGTTAGAAAAAAATTGGAAAATAAATGGGCTCAATTAATTTTTGACAAATCAAAAGAAATTATCAGGCCCAAATATGAAGCAATAATGTTATTATTAAAATGAATTAATAATTAGATAAAAAAGAAGATGGGTTAGAGCTTCTTTTTTTTATTACCTTGACAAATGGTTGATTTTTGTTAAGATTGAACAGTGTTTATTTCTTTTCCCACGGAGGGGAACAATGTCAATGGCTGAGAGATTGAAAAGTTGTGGTGAAGCGGAAAAACAAGCAATTATTACGGATCTTTTACAATCAGTTGATTTGCGCTTGCTCGATGTTGTGAATACGCCGATGTTTGGCAATAATCGTCGATCTTTGTTGACGCGGGCCATTTTTGTCATTGATCAAGTCTTGGATCAGGCAACGAAAATGGGTTTGTTTGCCGGCAAAGTTGATCCCGGCCATGGTAAGGGTCATATGATGCGTGATTATTTGAATGCTTTGCGGTTGTTTTCTCGCTTGGAAGGTGATGAACGCCAGATTTTCATTGGTTTGCTTGGTGGCGTTTTGCATGATCTGGGTTGTGCGATTGTGGATCGTTATTCTGAAAGTCACTTGGTTTTTCGCCACGCAGAAATGTCCGCCATTGCTTTGCATTTGATTTTTCAAGAAGACGATTGCGGTTTGAATCCGGGTGAACAAAAGTTGTTGCAATACGCGGTGATGGCGCATACGCATTACCTGAAATCGCAAACTGTGACTTTGGCTGATGGTCAGACGAAAGTCATTATGCCTTACAAAGACACGGAAGATGATGGGACTCCCTGGTTTTTCGTGTGGTATACCCGTTGGGTGGATCGTTTGGATTGCACGGGACCGTGTTTTCCGGCACGACATTATTTGACTTTGGTCGATCCTCATAAAGATTTTTCTTCAAGTCATGGGTTTTACGATGTTGAGTTTGAACAACATATGCGCCCGTTATTGCGCCAAGAAATTGTTGGTCCGCGTACGATGTTGGAACATTTGCAGATGTTTGCTAATTCCATGAATAACAATTCACCGTATGGTAAGCATGATTATGGTTATATGGTGACTTTGCGAGATGAATATACAGGCTATCTTCTTGATATTATTCGGGTAGTTAGTGAAAATACGAAGCATTTTGCGTTGGAAGTTGATGGTGTGTGGGAAAAGTTTTTGCAAGAAAAAATTGAACCGTCTGAAGCTGGGGCTGAAGCAGCGGAAAAATTGGAAAAAATGTTCAAGAGTTTGCCCAATGAAAGTCAGGTGGCTTGGATTTATGGTTTTAATGCGATTCGTCGGAATTATGAACAATGGTCCAGTAGATTGGTTTGTGATTTGGATGAATGTTGCAATCCGTGGACCAGATTTCCTTTGTTGAAAGAAAATTTGGTTGGTGTGCTTTTAGGCTAACAATTTGACAAAACCTCATAATATGGGGTTTTTTTATTTAGGTTGACATTAACCAGAGCTTTGCTAAACTTAAAGATATTATGAAAATACTTATTTTAGGCGCAAAAGGTATGCTGGGGCAAGAATTGGCTAAGCAGTTTGCGACTGAACAACTATATTTGTGGGACAAAGAACAGATTGATATTATTGATAAAGATCAGTCATGGTCTTTGATTAAAGAAATTAAACCAGAATTGATTATTAATGCGGCTGCTTATAATGCGGTAGATGAAGCGGAAAAAGATGATACGCTGGCATTAAAAGTTAATTTTTACGGTCCGAAAAATTTGGCAGAGATTTCGCAAGAATTAAATTCAATTTTGATTCATTATTCCACGGACTATATTTTTAATGGTCAAAATAAAAAAGGATATACCGAAGACAGTGAAGCTGATCCCATAAATAAGTATGGTCGTTCCAAGTGGTTAGGTGAAAAAGCGGTTCGAGAAATTGGTGGTCGTTTTTATGTCATTCGTCCGTCGCGTATTTTTGGTTTTCCGGCAATTTCCGCAGGGGCGAAAAAAAGTTTTGTGGATGTGATGGTCGCCTTGTCAAAAGAAAAACAGGAATTGCAGTTGGTAGATGAAGAATATTCTTGTCCCACCTATGCGCCTGACTTGGCATTATTGACGAAAAATTTGGTTGAGCAAAGACCGACCTTTGGTGTTTATCATGGCGCCAATGATGGTGCTTGTACTTGGTATGGTTTTGGTCAAGAAATATTCAAAATTATTAATAAAAAAATTAATTTGATTCCGGTTTTGGCTGATCATTTTCCCCGTCCAGCTCAGCGTCCCAAATATTCTCAATTACTAAATACCAAATTGCCATTACAACGCGCTTGGCAAGATGCTTTGCAAGAATATATAAAAAAATATCATACCTAAAAAAATATGAAGGGAATTATTTTGGCGGGAGGCAGTGGTACTCGATTAGCACCGATGACTAAGGTGACAAATAAACATTTATTACCGGTTTATGACAAGCCGATGATTTATTATCCGCTTAATACATTGGTCCAAGCCGGGATCAAGGATATTTTAATTGTTTCCGGACGTGGGCATGCCGGGCATTTTGTTGAATTATTAGGGTCTGGCCGTGAATTTGGCGCTAAAGTTTCCTATGAAGTTCAAGAAGAGGCCGGAGGTATTGCCCAAGCTTTAAGTTTGTGTGAAAAATTTTCCGATTATGAAAAGGTGGTGGTGATTTTGGGTGATAATCTTTTTGAGCATGGGATTGCCCCAATTGTAGAAGATTTTAAATCTCAAGAAAAAGGTGCTAAAATATTATTGAAGGAAGTGGCTGATCCACATCGCTTTGGGGTGGCGGAATTGGCCGGTGATCGGATTTTATCAATTGAAGAAAAACCCACTCAACCGAAAAGTAATTTGGCGGTTACCGGTTTGTATATGTATGATTCCCAAGTTTGGGATGTGATTCGCACGCTTAAACCATCCGGTCGCGGTGAATTGGAAATAACCGATGTTAATAATTATTATGTCCAGCAAGGAACCATGTCCTTTGGTATTTTGGATGGTTGGTGGACCGATGCCGGAACAATCGAATCGCTGTATCGTGCTTCCACTTTAATTGCGCAAAAAAAAATTAAAAATGAAAAATAAAAATTATGATTCAATCATACATGTCATTGATTCTCCAATCGTGGCGTTTGGTTTGGAAGTATAAAGTACTGTGGTTTGTTGGTCTGTTTGTTACCGAACTAAGTTTTTTCTTAACGTTTAATTCACGAAATGATATTTTCTTATACATTGCCAGCAGTAATGATGCGTTATTTTACTTTTATCAATTTTTTAGTAAATTTTCCGCGTTTCTTCTGATGTTATTGATGATTTTGTTTGTGTTGGCGGTTTCTTTTTTCGCTTTGGTTTTTAAGGCCGGCTTGGTGTCGGTGGTTAAAGCCTCTTTGGCGGGACAAAAAATGTCATTTAAACAAACATTTTATAAAGGGGTTAAAAAGTTTTTACCCATGTTGGTTTTGGAAATTTATTTTTTGATTCCTAATATTTTGTTATTTTTGATTTTCTTGATCAACGCTCGAACTATTGATAGTTTAACGGTTGATATTATTACTGGATTATTGATGCTTTCTTATAATGTTTTAATCATGTTGTTTAATATTTTTTGTTATCATTATATTGTCAATGAACAACAAACTCCCTGGGAAGCTTTGAAGAGCGGGTGGCGATTATTTATCGTAAAATTTACAGATGTGATAATAATCAATGTGATTCGAATGTTGGTTTATTTGGCAATGTTTATTGTTAATGTAATTGCGGTTTTCTTGGCTTTGATTCCTTTTGTTTTGTTGGCTTTTTTGTTGTATTATATTGGTCTTATTTGGCTGTCGATTATTGTGGCGATTTTTGGTGGATTAGCGCTTGTGTTTTTAATATTCTTGTTAAAAGGTTTTAAAACCGCTTATGTATATTTACTTTTTTCTCAATCATTCGAGCAATTGAAGTAGTTTTATAATAAAAAAAACGATTTTCAGACAATCGTTTTTTTGTTTGTTTTTATTCGGTCAGAGATAATTGAAAAACTCCCGGTTCATTATTTTTAGTAAAGTAAATATTTTGACCGTCATTATCCAAGATAAATTCATTAACATTATCGGCGTTTAATTCGATGATATTTCTTTTTTCTCGAGGATCCAGTTCGATAATATTTAATTTCCCTTCATGATTATATAGTAAATAGTTACTGGAGGAAGTCCAAACCACGCCACTTATGCCACGACTGACACGATTAATGGTACTTTTGTTAAATGGAGTGGTTTTTTGGTCAAGCAACATTATTTCCGTGCCATCGGTGACAGCCCAGAGATTGTTTTTTGATGAGATTGATTTGGTAATTAAATTTGTTTGCCGAAATAATATATTATTCAAATCTTGGCTGATGATATAAGTTTCTTTTTTCAAAATATCATTTAAAATTAAATTTCCGCCTATTTGTCCGGTAATGGTGTATGAAGAATTGGGGAGTTCCAATTTTGGAGAATATTTATCCATTTCAGAAGTGGTCAGTAATAATCGTTTGATGAAAAATTTATCAGCGCTATTTTCCAGAAAAAATAAATTATTGTTAATAACATAAAAATCATTAATTTTTTGGGCGGGAGTAAAAGTGTAAAGAGGATTAATGTTAATGGTATTGCCGTTGATTTTGGCCAGTAAAATTGAATTATTGTTTTTTAGGTAGAGAGTGTCACTGTTATCTATGCTCCAGTGTATTTGCACTTGGTCTGTTGTGTTTAATTTTTCATTAAGATTAATGATGTTTTGTGGGGAATGTCGACTGATGATAATATTTTTTTCTAAGGTTGGGAGGGTATTGTTTTTTGAAGCGGTAATAAGTAAAAAATCGTTATTTTTGGATAACTGCCAGTTGGTTAAAACCTCATTGGCGGGTAATTCGTATAAGGTGATATTTTGTTTGGTGCTAAAATCAAAAGATTGTATTTTGTTTTCACTAATAAAAACAAATCCTGATTGATCAGATAGTGGTAAAATTTGATCAATTGTAAAATTGGTAATTTTTATTTCCGTAGTATTTTTGAATAACATAATATCTTCGGCAAATGTGGTTTCCATGTCTTTGACTGTTAGTTTCTTGATCCAAGGGAAAAAACCTTCTTTAGTTATGGAAATGGTATATTCATTTTGCGGAAGATCATTGATTCTGCCCGGGGAATTTTGAGTTATTCCCAGTTCGTTGACGGTGATGGTGGCATTTTTAGGTTCTGTTTTGATAATTAATGATCCGGCAGAGGTGACTTTTTGTTTTTTGAAATTATAACGATAGCCGGCCGTATGAAGAATTAATAGCGGAGCTAAAATAATAAAACCGATAATTAACGTGAAAGAAATCGCACGACGAATATTAATATGCATATTTTAGGGTAATTTATACTATATTAAAGTATCATAAATTAAGGGGAAAATCAACTTTTTCAAGCTTTGAAGCGGTTGGTTTCACTTTATTTTTTTCGTTAAGTATGATAATCTTATTTTAGATATATATCAGAAAAATAATCATTTTTTAAAATTTATGTCAAAATTCGTTATTAATGGTGGGGTGAAATTAAACGGTGAAATTGCTGTGAAAGGCGCCAAAAATGCGGCTTTGAAAATATTAGCGGCTTCTTTGCTTACCAAGGAGGAAGTAGTTATTAAAAATTGTCCCAACATCGAAGAAGTTAATCGATTATTGGATTTGATGCAGGCGGTGGGCACCAAATATCGTCGAGAAGGTGAAACGGTTTATGTGCAAACTCCGGAAGTGAATTTGGATAATTTGGATCCTGATTTGGTGCGAAAAATCAGAGTTTCCGTTTTATTGGTTGGGCCATTGTTGGTGCGCACCGGACAAGTGAAGTTACCTCATCCCGGTGGTTGCGCCATTGGTAAACGACCGATTGATTTATTTGTCGATGGGTATAAAAAATTTGGAGCAGAGGTTAAAGAAGATGAGGATGCTTATATTTTTAAAGCCAAAAAACAATTAACGGGAATGACTTATATTTTCCCGAAAATATCGGTCACGGTGACTGAATCATTAATGATGACCGCCACTTTGGCGCAAGGAACTACGGTATTGAAAAATGCTGCTTGTGAACCGGAAATTCCGGCTTTGGCGGAATTTTTGAACCGAGTTGGGGCGAAAATTTCCGGAGCCGGTACTCATACGATTATCATTGAAGGGGTGTCAGAATTAAGCGGTGGAACTTATGATGTGATTCCTGATCGTGTAGAAGCTGGGAGTTTTGCCATTCTTGGTGCTTTGGCCGGAGAAGATCTGAAGGTAACTAATTGTCGACCTGATCATTTGGATGTTTTGTGGGCAATGTTTGATAAAATGGGTGTAAAGTATCAATTGGGAGAAGATTATGTTCAAATTTTTGGTGGCGGTAATTTACAGGCCATTGATGTTCAAACCCATGAATACCCCGGATTTCCGACTGATTTACAAGCTCCTTTCACGGTTTTGTTAACACAATGTCAAGGAATGTCATTGGTTCATGAAACAATATTCGAAGGGCGACTTTTTTATACTGACATGCTCAGTCAAATGGGTGCGCAAATTATTATGTGTGATCCACATCGAGTGATTATTAATGGTCCAACTGCTTTAAGTGGTCGAAAATTAACCAGCCCGGATTTACGCGCCGGGTTTGCCATGGTTTTAGCGGCGTTGGTGGCCGAGGGACAAACGGAAATTGACAATATTTATCAAATTGATCGTGGTTATGAAAGTATTGAAAAGCGTTTGCAAGCGGTTGGCGCTAATATTAAACGAATAGTTGAATAATTATGTTCAAAGAAGGTGTTTATCAATTTTCACCGGAACCGCCAGGTATTGATGAGGATGTTGATGCTTTGATTCAAGAGCGTGATCGATTGAAAAAGCAACTAAATTATGCCAACGAAGTCAAAGACACGATGAATCAGATTGAAAATTATTTGATTCACACGGCTGATTTTCAAAACAAACATTTTCGCGAGGCCGAGAAGCAAATATTTCAAAAACATTTACAAAATGCCATAAGGCGCATTGTGCTTTCAACTGAAATTAACCAAGAACTTGGTGAATTAATTAATTTTCAGTTACTAATGGATTGGTCTGGTCACAAAAAACAAGTTTGTGATATTCAAGATGATCTTGTTTCTCAATCTGATGATTTTGGTGTGCAGGGATTATATTCAAAAGAAACAAACAAAATATTATTGCTTGAAGATACTTATTTAAACGATCCAAGGTTATTGCTTTTTGTTCTGGCGCTTCAAGGTATTCCGGAGAAATTTTCAACTTATTGGCATGAAAGAATTCATAGTCATCAATTTCCCGGTAAGGTGGAAACCGAAGTGTTGAAATATGCGGAATATTTAGCGGTATCATTAAGTGTTTTGCTTGGATCTTATGGTGCAGGGTTGGTAGGTAATTCATCAGAAAATTTATTTGCCGGTGGAATGTTTGGTGGAGCAATTTTTCGAGCGTTATCTCGAATTACGAAAAAAAACAAAGAAAAAAGATATAAAGAAAATCGCCCCTTGATTGAAACTCAAGCTTACACAGCTACAGCTATGGCTGATAATTCAGAGATTGTTTCTGGGATGGTTGAAATGCCAGAAAGGCATTCTCCTGATTTAATTAGTTTGATCAAACATTTACAAACAGTATCATATTTAATGATTTTCCCAACTGATCGGGATCGAATTATTATGGCGTATGAACAGCTCGGCAGATTGCGGGCTTTAGGTGTTCCGGAATTGGAAATTGCAAAATTGGTGAAACGAGCCAAATGGAATCGTGAAAAATTGCAATTTGATACTTTGCAAAAGCGAATTGATCAAGAATGCAAAAAAAGAAACATTGATCCTTTAGATCTGGATACCATTCGAGATATCTCTCATATAAAAAGAACTATTATGGTCTATAAAATTAAATTAATTGCTCAAGAGGAAATTCAGAGTGCTTTACTTAGTCTGCAACGAGAATATGAACGCTTGTTAGCGGAGAAAAATGATAAAAAATAAGAAATAAATATATTATGGAGTCGTTTCAAAAAATAAACTTAGAAAAACAAAAAATTAAAAAAGTCGCTAAAATTTATGTTTGGGTGGTTGTTGTTATCGCCATCTTTTTTTTAGGCTTTATCTTAGGTCATGTTACGGATAATAAACAACGTTGGTATGAATTGAATGATTTAACCACGGTTGATATGCCCGATACCTTGAATCATGATTTATTTCAGGTTGTTTGGAGTTATTTGAATAAGGATTTTGTGGGTAAAGATTCAATTGATCCGCAAAAAATGTTTTATTCGGCTTTAACCGGATTTGTGGCCGGAGCGGACGATCCTTATACGGTATTTATGAATCCGGATCAAACCCAAGAATTTGCCGAAGATATTAACGGACAATTTACCGGTATTGGGGCGGAGGTGGGAATGCGTAATGATCGATTAACCATTATTGCTCCATTGCCTGATTCTCCGGCGGAAAAAGCCGGCTTAATGGCCGGGGATAAAATTTATGCGATTGATAATTTGGATACCACCGGTATGTCGGTTGACAAGGCGGTGAAGTTGATTCGTGGTCCAAAAGGAACGGTGGTTACTTTAATTGTAATGCGCAATGACGAGGAATTATTGGAAATTTCCATTGAACGAGATGTGATTGAAACTAAAAGTATGAAGTGGGAATTTCGCAATGATGGAATTTTATATATTGAATTGTCCGCTTTTTATGAAGATACGACGCCACTTTTCAATCAAATGATTAAACAAGCAAAAAATCATAATATAACCGGAATAATTTTGGATTTGCGTAATGATCCGGGTGGGCTTTTGACTGAAGCTAATTTTGTGGCTTCACGTTGGGTGGATAATGGGCAAGTGATTGCGATTGAGCGGTTTTCCGATGGTCGAGAAATTATTTATCGCTCGAAAAATACCCCTGATTTTAAAAATATCCCAACAATAATTTTAATTGATGGGGGTTCAGCTTCAGCCTCGGAAATTGTGGCTGGGGCGTTGAAAGATCATGATTTAGCCACTTTGGTCGGTGAAAAAACTTTTGGTAAAGGGTCGGTGCAAGAATTGAAATTATTGCCTGATGGGTCATCTTTGAAAGTTACGACTGCCGCCTGGTATACTCCCAATGGAAATTCAATTGATAAAATCGGCATTGAACCGGATATATTAGTGGAATATACTGCTGAGGACGTGCAAAAAAAACAGGATCCTCAATTGGAAAAAGCTTTGGAAATGCTTAAATAATTGACAAAAATTACCATAAATTGCTTAAATTGTTATTTAACAAAAATTCTCCACAAAACGGAGAGTTTTTGTTTTGCAAATCCAGCTTAATTTGATAAAATACAATAATAAATTAATTTTCAATATATGAAAGTGGTTTTCATTAAAACGGTTATGGGGTTGGGAAATATTGGGGATACAAAGGATGTTTCTAATGGGCATGGACTTAATTATTTAATCCCCCAAAAAATCGCTTTACCGGCAACGGGTAAAAATATTGAATTGGCCAAACAATTAAAATCACAAAAACAACAACAAAAAAATAAAGGTGAATTAACTAGAAAAAATCCGCTAAGTCGTTTGAATTATTATACCTTGTTATTAATGGAAAAAGCGGATGAACATGGGACTTTTTTTGCCGGGATTACGGTGGAAAAAATAGCGCGCGAATTGCAACTTAAAGGATTTAACATTAAAGCAAAACAAATCAAATTAGAACAACCGATTAAAAAAAGTGGGGTGTATCCAATCATAATTAATTTATCTTTGTCCGAGGCGGTCACCATTTATGTTGATGCCCGAACAAATCATTAATATATGTCTAAATATGTTTTTGTTGTGGGAGGGGTAATGAGTGGTGTGGGAAAGGGGATTGCGGCCGCGTCAATTGGTAAAATTTTAAAAGGCAAAGGTTATCGAGTAACGGCCTTGAAAATTGATCCATACATCAATGTGGATGCCGGAACCATGAATCCCACTGAGCATGGAGAAGTTTTTGTGACCGAAGATGGTGATGAAACCGATCAAGATATTGGTAATTATGAAAGATTTTTGGATGAAAACATTTATTCCATTAACTACATGACTACCGGACGAGTTTATAAGACTGTTATTGAAAAAGAAAGAAACTTGGAATATGGTGGACGATGCGTGGAAGTGGTGCCCCATATTCCGGAAGAAATTATCAGTCGTATTCAAAGAGCGGCGGAAAAGGCGCGAGCGGAAATTACGATTGTGGAAATTGGAGGGACGGTTGGAGAATATCAAAATATGTTATTTTTGGAAGCGGCGCGAATGCTCAAAATGAATAATGCTCATGATGTGGCTTTTGTCTTGGTGTCTTATTTGCCGATTCCGTCAAAAATCGGTGAAATGAAAACCAAACCAACTCAATATGCGATTCGCACCCTTAATTCCGCCGGTATTCAACCGGATTTTGTGATTTGTCGAGCCGATCGTCCCCTTGATGATGTGCGAAAGAAAAAAATCGCTATTCAAGGTAATGTTTATAAAGATCAAATTATTTCCGCACCTGATATTGAATATATTTATGAAGTGCCCTTAAATTTTGAGAAAGATCGATTGGGTGATTTATTACTTAAACATTTCGGGTGGTCAGAAAAAATGGATAATCCGGGATTGCAAGATTGGGAATATTTATTAAATACCATCAAACGGGCGGAAAAAGAAATTAAAATCGGAATTGTGGGGAAGTATTTCAAAACCGGTGATTTTGTTTTAAAGGATTCATATATTTCAGTTATTGAAGCTGTTAAACATGCATGTTGGAAGAATAACGTTATTCCGAAAATTGATTGGCTCAACTCCGAAGAATATGAAAATGATGAAGCGAAATTAATTGAATTGCGTCAATATGCCGGTGTAATAGTTCCCGGAGGATTTGGTAATCGTGGAGTCGAAGGAAAAATTAAAGCCATTAGATATTTACGTGAAAATAAAATACCATTTTTGGGTTTATGTTATGGTATGCAATTGGCGACTATCGAATTTGCGCGTCATGTAGTTGGACTGGATATGGCCAATAGTGTGGAAGTTAATGAAAGCACACCTGATCCGGTCATTCATATTATGGACGATCAAGTGAAAAATATTGAGGAAAAAAATTATGGTTCCACGATGCGCTTGGGTGCTTACCCTTGTGTTCTAAAGCCGGAATCGCGTTCGGCCAAAGCGTATAATGCTTTGAATATTTCCGAGCGTCATCGGCATCGTTATGAATTTAATAATTTGTATCGAGAAAAATTGGAAAATGCCGGTTTACTGATTGCTGGCACTTCACCTGACAATCGTTTGGTAGAAGTCATTGAATTGCCCGATCATCCATTTTTCGTCGCTACTCAATTTCACCCGGAATTTAAGTCTCGTCCGATTAAGGGGCATCCATTGTTTAATGCTTTTATTGCGGCATCATTGCAAAGTCAAATTAAACATTATTTATAATTATGATTTTATTGGATAAAAATAAAGTGGTGGCTGTGGTTGGTGCTTCAAATAATCCGGATAAATATGGTTATAAAATTATTCAAGTTTTGAAAGCTAAGGGGGTGAAGGTTTTTCCCATTAATCGCAAAGCGGATTGTATACAAGGATTAAAGCCTTATGCTCGTTTGCAGGATTTACCGCAAAAGCCTGATATTATTAATTTTGTTGTTCCGCCGGAAATAACTTTATTAATTTTAAGTGAAGTAAAAAATTTAGGTTGGGACAATGTTTGGTTTCAACCTGGTTCTTTTAATGAACAAATAATCGATTTGGTAAAAGAATGGGGTTTGAATTATGAGGCGCAAGCCTGTATTTTATTAGCCGGAAAATCTTTATAATATAAAAAAAGAGCTTTTTGATCGGCTCTTTTTTTGTTTGAATCAATTATTCGGTTGTTGTTCCGTCAAAGTGTTCATCGTCAGCTAGGGCTTGCTCTTTGGTGGTATGAACTACATTATAGCGATGTTCCGGTGGCGAATAAATCGTATAAAGTTTCAATGTTTCGGTTTCTGAAGTGTTGATAACATTATGTTTGGCACCGGCTGGAACAATGATGGCAAAATCATCTTTTGCTTCATATTCATTTTCATCAATTTGCACTTTGGCTTGGCCTTGTTCAATTCGGAAAAATTGGTCATGATCATCATGAATCTCTGTTCCAATTTCCTGGCCGGGTTGGATAGTCATTAATACCAATTGACTTTTGGTTCCGGTATAAATAATTTGACGGAAATTTTCATTTTCTAGGGTTAATTTTTCGATATTTTGGCAATAACCTTTCATAGAATTTATGTTTAATTATTTAATAATGAAATAATGGTAGTATAAAGAAAAGAAAAAAATAAAATCATAATGGATAAAATAACAATTGTGGATATGGCGGAAACCTTAAAGTAAGTTTTAAGTTTTTCCATAGCGGTGACCAGGTTGATGGCTTGTTTGTTTTCTTCAAACTTTTTTAATTCACCGGCAGATTGAATTAAAAATACACCCAATAAAATTGGGAGCCAGGCCACAATAATTCCGGTAATGCTCAAAACAGTTACGACGCCGGATATAATGGAGATTATCCCTAAAATTAAAATCCAGACACGTGCTTTTAAGAGTGGCTCACTGATTTCTTTGATGGTAATTTCCCCTGAATCTAAAAGTTTTTTCTCTTCCATTTTGGGTAATTGTTCACTGCCATCAAATGATTTTTCCATAACATTTTTTTCTTCAGTCATAAATTTACTTATTTAATTTATTGATTAAACTCACATACAAAAACACATTGCAGAGTGCAAATTTCCGCCTCCAAATCATGACGACAAGCGGAAGCGCATTCATTGAAAGTACCGTTATTTTCTTTACACCAATCATTATTAATCATTTCACATTCTTGATATTGTTCTATCCAATTACCGCCGGCTGATTGACAGGAAGTGGCTAAGTCATTGACCGCCGGTGTTTCTGTGGTTTGTTTGGGGGGAATGATGAAAAACACAATAATCAAGATAATAATGGCCACAATTAGGGTCATTAATAAAATTTGGGTTGATTTTTTCATATTTTTTATTATATGTTTAATTTTAGCATTTTTCAAAAAATATCACCAGTTTGATATTGACGAATGTATTTATCTATGATAGTCTAAGGTTATACAATTTTGATTATTCAGGCCCGCCTTCGCTTGATGCTTTGTCGGACAGGTCTGCCTGCTGGTCCGCTTCGTCCGTGTGGCGAGACGAGTAGGCAGGGATCGTTTCACCTTCGCTAAAGCTACGGTGAACTTAGCTCCACCTTCGCTAAAGCTACGGTGGACAAGTAATGGACTTATAACGACGATCCTTACAATTCAAACATTATTCGGGGATCGTCTAATGGTAGGACTCCAGGTTTTGGTCCTGGCTATCGGGGTTCGAATCCCTGTCCCCGAGCCAAACAGAACACATCTCTTTTTCAGAGGTGTTTTTTGTTTTAGTTAAGCCAAGTTTTGCCGGTTCGAAAGTTTTATTTACAGCCGGCATCCAATTTTGAAGAAAATCAAAGGCAAAAGTGTAGTTTATGGCTAACTTTCGCTCTTTAATGGTTGAGTTCGAAAATACATAGCTCAAAAGCAATCTCTTTTCTTCAATCGTTGCTTTCTCGCTGTTGTAGATCTTCCACGCTTTAAGTGCGAGTTCGTGTATAGCAATTCCTACTGCGTAGTATTCTGCTTTGCTGTCATCCAATCTGGCGAGTTCGCTTTTTATTGCACTGCGTTCCTCCTCAAACTCCTGTTTTTTCTTTTCGTAATAATCCAAATCAATCTTCTGATCAATTTTGTCCATATACATTGCATCAAGACGCCTGTCCAATCTTTCAATCTGGGCATTCATTTCTTTCTTTTTTGCGTTGTGGGTTTCAACGACGTCAGCTTGATCGGACTTCAATGCTTTTTCGAGCCACTTAACAACTCGTTCGTTCTTCGGGGCAATCGTATCAAAATGAGGCATAAGCTGTTTTTCAACATCTTCTTCCCGCAATGATCCTTTTTGAGAACAGGGCTTGTAATGCTTACAACAGCCATACCAGTGACCTTTGTGTGTTTCCCAGCTAATTACGCTTCCACATTCTCCGCAATGAAAAACCGCCTTGAAAACAGGATTATGTTTTCTGTATGTAGGACTGGAAGTTTTGCGTTCGAGTTTACTTTTCACCTGATCAAATAATTCCTTTGTGATTATAGGTTCGTGTTTGCCGTCCCATAGCTTGTCATTCCAGTTAAATTGTCCGTAGTAAAATGGATTGGTCAGAAGGCGGTGCATTGTAGTTTTTTTAACTTCGCTTCCGCTTTCGTTTCGCAATCCCTCTCGCTTCATTACTTTAACTAATTCTTTTACTGAATAATTACCCGATGAATACAATTCAAAGGTCTTTCTGATTAAAGGCGCAATATCGTGATTTATAACGTGCATCTTTCTGCCTTTTTCTCCGATTGTCTTATATCCAAGAGGAGGACGAGAAGGATAACCGCCTTGTTGTATTTTTTCCTCTTGGCCTTTTTTTACTTCTTCCGAAAGATTTGCAGTATACTTTTTTGCCAAAATAACTTCGATGTCCCATTTGAAAGTATCGTCGGATCTTGTATTTTGGTCTACTACAAGATTGTTTTTCACAAAATGGACTTGGTGGCTCGGATTTTCTTGTATCCATTCATTGACTACGAGAGCATCACGCATATTTCTTGTCAGACGGTCTACTTTCTCAACAAGGATGCAGTTGATTTTATGTTTTTTGACATATTCAAGCATAGCGTAAAATTGTTCACGCTGTTTTGAACCGCTTGCTGTCTCTGCTATCGAAAAAACCTTTTTTACGTTCATCTGCTTTCTATCTGCATAATCTTGAAGCAATTTCTCCTGCGCTGGCAAAGAATATCCGGTTTCTTCTTGTTCTTTTGACGACACTCTGGCCAAAATGACAGAGTGCTTTTGGTTGTGTTGTGTTTGTAGTTTCATACACTTCTTATGTTAATTATATCAAATTAGTTGCTTAAATTAAAGGAGAGATTTTGATTATGAACTGTCAATTTTTTGTTTGTCTCGAATGTATATTTCAGCGAGCGTGCGATAATAAGCGACTTGTCCGTTCGCTATTTCTGAAACTTGCTCCATAGTCAAATCAGCCCCGTATTCTTCTTTGAGGATCTGCTTCAATTCTTGTATTAGAGCTTGGCTGATCATTTTCGTTTATTAAAATTATTTAGCTTTTTGATTTTTGCTATACAGACGAGCAAGTTGCAGGAAAGTTTGGTTCCAACTTTTACCAAGATCGGATTTTATTGATTGCAATATCTCCTTGGTTTTTGGATCAATCCTAAAACTTACTGCCGGATATTGCCTATCATAGTGGTTTCTTGGCTTTTCCTCGCCCAGCACATTTTTTTCACTTTTTGTAATACCAATAGTCATACTTATGCGTTTTGATCCCTAAACACTTCCTGTTTAGCTATTATTAGCTTATGTAAGGCAGACAATCTTAAAGTTAGAAAACTGCCGAACAGATTAGGTCGGGAGACGCACGCCTGCGTAGCTCCCACATTGATCTGCCCGCCAATCTGTCCCCGCTATGCCCTTCATAGCGAGTTATCTCTCCCGTGCGTAAAGCACTGTCGGTAGGGTTAAGTTGTTATCCCGGATCTCCACTAAAAAGCCGGTCTTGGCTGTCTATTGTAAAAAACTTTGAACTTTATCTGCTACGGCAATTTCTGTCTCAAAATATAGCTCCTTTGAAATCGGGTAAACTGCCTTCATTCCGGTTCTTGTCAGAGGCCAGACAAGCCGTATACCGCCTTGTGGCCTCGTATGCACGCCGATAGAACTGCAATACAGCTTTTCATCAAGCACAAAAGAAACGAAACCTATTAGGCCGTTTTTGGGCTTTACTGGAATAAACTCAATTTCATCAATTTTTGTTTTCATAAAAAAGCTCATCACGTTATCTGTGATGAGCATATCATTTTTTTGATTGTTCAAATTAGTCCTCTGGCGGGTTCATTTTAGAGTTTCTTTTGCTTTCTTTTTGCACCCCTTATGAGAGATGAAACATTTTCTACGCCTATTCTGTTATCCTTGGATCTTTTTTGGTTAATAATTTTTGCTATATAAGAATAGGTATATTTTTCTTCGGACAACATCTTTGCAAGGTATTCTTCTTCGTGTCTGCTCGATTTTCTTTTTACGACTTTTTGACCGCACGCCTCATAATACTTTGAGATATTTGAATATGCCTCTAACATAGATTTCCGTGTTGTCTTTGAGGTCGGTATAACCTGAAAATAATAGTTGTGAGTAATAATATCTTTTCCTGCTTTTATTAAAGGCAAGTTGCCTTGATGATGTATTTCTTCTTTTCCTATTTCTCGCTTCACTTTGCAAAAACGTTTATAAAAACTCAACACATCTCTTTTTGTGGTTTCAGGAAAGATAAACGCAGGGTATATAATTTTCCCTGTTTTTGGATCAAGTAATGGCTTAAAATACAAAGCACCTGCCGGACGGATTTTTGGTATAGGGTATCCTAATTCGAAACTTAAAGGAAGAAAAAACATCTCCCAATATGGAGAAAGATTTAGTTTCTTTCGGGTATCTGCAACAGCCCAAGATATTTTGCCTTTATCTTGCCTAACAATCTCTAAATTGTGTTTGAACACGTCGTGTTCGATAATGCGCTTCCATCTTTCCTGTGTCTGCGCAAAGGATCTTGTTTCTTTCATAGTTTCATCACTTCTTGCCTATAATTATACCTTTCATCGGGTATAAAAACAACCGGCTTTTCGCCGGCGTTTTTGTTATTTTATTCCTTGCACAAGAGCCGCAGTTGCTATGCCGATTGCGTCAGGCAACGTCATTTTAACTTTTGGAGTGTAAAGAGATATTGCATAGTTAAGTATCTCCATTTCTTCGAAGCCATATTCCCGGCGCATAGAAATCAACGAACTTGCGGTTCGGCTGTAATTTTCATCAGTAAGATCTACCCCGTAAAGGGTCATTGCCAAATCCATTTTTTCTTTTATTTCTTTTTTGGAATAACCCCCGTCAAATGATATTATTATTTTCTCCCACACATCGAGCTTTTCTACTTCTGGATTTATCTGTTCAGGTTCTTCCTGTTTATCTTCAACGGACACTTGAACTTGCTGATCAACTACTTGTTGTTTTTCTTCTTCTTTCGGCAATTCTTTTTTTTCAACGGGAGGTGCAAATATGCCGATGCCTATGAAGGATACAGCGATGAGTGAACCGTAAATTATTCCTACTTGCTTACGATTTTTGTGTTTGCCCCAGTATAAGGCAAGTTTGGGCTGTATAAGCCCAAGGATGAGCAAAATACACGCTATAAGCAGTATTATTGCGAAAAGGCCGGCCATAAATTATATAAGTTAATAATTAAACTGCGCCGACTTTTTAGACAAACAAAAAAGGGGCAGCAGAACCTGCTTACCCACTGTTGCAAACACGGGAGTGTCTGTTTGTGGAGGTTTGTTGCCCCATCTCTGGCCGCAAACAGACAAAGAGAGGCAGAACCCCGTTTCCCGTGTTATAATTTATATTGATTGTGGGTAAGCGCTATTATTATAACAAACCAAGGCCTTTTTTGCAATGAGATTTTGCCTTGCGATGCAGGCCTAAACAAGGTATAATATAACCACGAAACTTACCCAATTTTTATTATGCAAAAAAGTGATTTAACAACCATTGATCTTTTCGCCGGAATAGGCGGTATTCGAGCAGGATTTGAGAAGGCCGGCTTCACTACGCTATACGCAAATGATTTCGAACCGAATTGCAAGATAACATACGATCTTAATTTTCCTGAACCAAAACTGCACGTTGCAGATATTACAAAAGTAAAGACAAGCGATTTGCCTAAAAAGTTCGGCGTCCTTCTTGGAGGGTTTCCTTGTCAGCCATTTTCTATTGCAGGTTATAGAAAAGGATTTTCAGATACTAACCGTGGGAACTTATTTTGGGATATTATCAGGATTTTGAAGGAAAAAAATCCTCCTGCACTTTTGCTTGAAAATGTAAAAAATCTTTACTCTCACGATAAAGGCAACACCTTCAAAGTTATTAAAGCAGAGCTTGAAAAGCTGGGCTATCACATCAAAACTGAAATACTAAATACAATGGAATACGGCAACGTCCCTCAAAACAGGGAGCGTGTTTATATTGTTGGATTTAAGTCGAAAAAATCCTATGATGTTTTTTCCTTTCCAAAAAAAATCGCCCTTACTAAAAGCATAAAAGATATTCTTGAAAAAGACGTCCCGGAAAAATACTACTATGAAGGCAAACCGTTATACGATAAACTGAAAGAACAGATAAAATCCCAAAACACTGTCTATCAGTGGCGCAGGGTTTATGTTAGAGAAAACAAAAAAGGAGTTTGCCCGACCCTTACTGCGAATATGGGGATGGGAGGTCATAACGTTCCGATCATAAAGGACGCAAAAGGCATCCGCAAATTAACCCCAAAAGAATGCGCAAAATTGCAAGGGTTTGCCAATATAAAACTGCCTAAAAACATTACTGACTCGGCGCTATATAAACAATTCGGCAATTCGGTTTCAGTGCCGGTCATTTACCGCATTGCGGTGAATATGAAGAAAGCTATACAAGCATAATATGTTTATAGAAACACAAAAAACAGCGAGCAAAACCTACTACGCAAAGATGCTGGAAACAATAGGTTCGCTCTCACGCCTTTTTTCAGAAAGCAATGAACCTTATATTGCTTATAGGGTTGCTGAAAATCTATTCTGCAAAGCGTTTGATGCAGAGAACCTTTCACGCACGGACTGTTCGGCAGATGCATCAAAAGACAAACTCGGCATCGGCGTAAAAACATTTCTTGAAAAAAACGGCGCCACAATGCAGAAAGTGGCCGAGTTCAACAGCGAGCATTCTTTATTCCGCCATCTTGATCCTGAAAAAAAGATCGTAAAAATCGCAGAGATGCGCAATAAAAGAATAGATACTACCAAAAGAATGTTTGGGTTGAACGACATCATTTATCACTGCGTCACGAGAAAGCCAAAAAACATACTTGTATATGAAACTCCGATGGACAGAATAGCGATTGATAAAATATCACGCATAAAACTTTCAAACGGAAATACAATAGCATTTACCGACGGCATCAATGAATATGCTTTTAATGTTGCTAAAAGCACCCTGTATAAAAGATTTATAACCCCAGAAGTCGCTCTCGATTTGTCAGTAGCTATACTGGAAGATCCTTTCTCTGAATTAGAAAGAATGTTTGCTACTGTTGCTAAAAAATTAGAGTTTGCACCGATAAAGAAACAGGCGCATATTTTTCTTCCACTTTATTCTATGCGTGGCGGTGAAAAGAATGTTCCGGAAAAGAGCGGGCTTAATCAGTGGAATGCATCCGGACGCCCAAGAGATCCGAACGAAGTTTATATTCCTATCCCTGCGTGGCTACACAGATCTTTCCCCGATTTCTTTCCTCCGAGAGACACTCATTTTGAATTGCTTTTGCCAAATGGAGAAAAGATGGAGGCAAAAGTGTGCCAAGACGGTTCCAAAGCGCTTATGAGCAAGCATAACGCAGATCTTGGCAAGTGGCTGTTGAGGGAAATCTTCGACTTAAAAGAAGGAGAGCTTCTCACTTATGAAAAACTGGAAGAAATAGGCGTCGACAGCGTTGTGATTTACAAAGTCGGAGAGAAAAAATACGATATAGATTTCACTAAAATCGGCTCCTTTGAGGAGTTTGAAAACGACGAAGCTGGCGATTGATGTCTTTTTATCATTATAATATAATAATTATATAGGGATATAATAATCTAATATGTCAAAAATTATAGAAAATCTAATTAAAAAATTAGAAAAAGAGAGAGGAAGCAAGGTTATTGTTTATATCACAGGAGACAAGCAACCGAACTTTCACACTCAAATCGCATTGGATATAGTGCCTATCTTTTATAAGCACTTACAAAAAATCAAAAAACAAAAAAAGATTACGCTATTTCTTTACAGTAAGGGAGGGCGTTTAGATACACCTTGGCCATTAGTTAATCTTATAAGGGAATACTGCGACGAACTCGAAATTGTTGTTCCTCATTTGGCGTTAAGTGCCGCTACCCTTATATGCCTCGGGGCAGACCGGATTATTATGACGCCATACAGTCAGCTTTCGCCGATAGATCCAATAGGTGTATATAATATGGGTGAAAACAAACAGGATCAAATACCTATTGAAGATATTTTGGGTTATATTGAGTTTGCAAAGTCAAAGATTGGCTTGGCTGAACAAAACTCTCTTACAGAAGTGCTAAATCAATTAAGCCAGCACATACCTCCAAAGATACTCGGATCCATAAATAGAACACATCATCTGATACGAAGATTGTCTTTGCAAATGCTAAAATTACACCAAGATCATCATACAGAAAAACAATTAAAGGAAATTACCGATCATTTGACAGAGAAATTATATTCTCACGAACACTTAATCAACCGAAAAGAAGCCAAAAATGAAATTGGTTTTGGAGACATAATCGAATATGCAAAAGACGATAAGCTGATTAACGATTTAATGATGCATTATAAAAAAATCTTACAACTCGATGATGAGTTTAACCCCGCTGATTTCCTTGGCAACAAAGTTGAAAAGGATTTCTCTTTAACGAGAGCTATTATCCAGAGCGAACAATTGTCCGACCAATTTGTTTCGAAATATAAAGTAATGAAATTACCCGGTAATTCACCTTTACCTAATTTCAATATACATAATTTCTATAATAAGTGGGAATAATATGTTATATTCAACAAGTTGCAAAGCTCAACCAGTAGACGAAAAAACTCAAAAAAAAGTTTTTCAAGCTAAACAAACTGGCATAGAGTTCACTGCCACAGAACAATACTCAAATGTCCATTTTACTGATATCAGTGAAGTTTATGCGACTGAAATAATCGAGAAAGAACCGGAGGATTTAACGCCTAAGGATTGGGATACTTATTATAAAAAGTTAGGTCTTGCTACGTAGTAATTATATGTATGCAAGCAACCTTCCAACAAATGAATGGTTGCAGGGTGATATAGTAAAAGATCTTCCTTTTATAATTACACCTGACCCAATCGGAGCAACCGAAACCAAGTCCATATTCAACGTTCAGAGCCGGACTATGATGCTTCTTAACCAGAGTTGCGATATTAACAATCCCAAAAATCGCAATTTTTTAATTTTTGCCCCTGTCCTCACAGTAGAAGAACTTGAACAAACTCAAATAAAGGTGGATCTTGCACAATTGGCAGATCAAAAATATGGATATTGGTTTTTCTTGCCAGAAGAAGGTGTTTTCCCAGCAAGTTATGTTGATTTTACTAGAATAGTATCATTGCCGAGAAGCGTGCTTGATAAAGACAAAAGAATACAATGTTTGAACGATTTGGGGCGACACTGGCTCGGTCATAAATTATCATTATATTTTGGTAGACCTTTCAGTCCCTTTGTAAATCCCTATAAAAAGTAAAACGGCCGTTAAGCCGTTTTTTAGATATTTTTGTAATACCCATCAATTTTATTTTTTACTAACACGTCAGAAAGTTTCTTAATTTCTCCCCGTTGTCTTAATAGGCGCATCTCATATTCTTCCATCATAGCGCATTCAGCATCGGGCTTAATTGGAGTTTCTACCTTGTGTATCTCGACTGCCTGACCATCTTCAAGACGTTCGCCACGGCAGGCCTTCTCAAAGGCACTTGCAAGAACAGCTATTTCTTGCGGTTTAAGCTCGTCAGAACGTGCATCCAACATATCCATTATGCTTGATTGGAAAGCCCTCCAATACACGGCACGGCGCAGATTTTTGTGATCCAGTGTCTCAGCTTCTTTGTTTATTCTTATTTGAGTGATTTGTGTTAGCTTTTTGTGAGTTGCTTCCCTGTATTCTTTCTGTTTCTCCGACCATTTCTGTTTCATTGAATACTGGCGCAAAGAACCGTAGTTTAGCCCAAACTCCAAAGCAACATCCTGCAAGGTCATTCCTTGCTCGACGTAGTATTTTTCATATTCATCGAAAATGCTTTGTGCTACTTTTGGCATAGGATGTTAGTTAAGAGCTTATGCTAAACTGCACAGGTGGTTAATCTGTTGTAAAGCTAATTCTGGCACAGGGAATGCCTTGCGCCAATCATAAGTTCGAAAGGCGTCCCTCCAAGCGAGCCATAAAAAAAGAGGAATGAAAATTCGTCTTTTTTTATATACCAGGGATGAGAAGTTTACCCCGTACTTGTTACGGGGAATCCCTGTCCCCGAGCCAAAGAAAAATCTTCACTTGAACGTGGAGGTTTTTCTTTTGTTGAATTTTCTGGGATAGCATCAAACCACTTTGAGATGTGTAGGGCTTCGAACCCTGCTTGCCCCGCAATAGCTTTAGCGGTGCGGGGTCCCCGAGCCATAAAAAAAGAGGAATGAAAATTCGTCTTTTTTTATTTTTTTGTGGTAATTAATATGTTATAATAAAATAAATAACTATAATCCCATGAAAATTAAAGCAAAATGGCATAATCTCAGTTCAGAGGAAGTGATAAAAAACCTGAATTCTGATAATTTGGTTGGTTTGACAAATCAAGAAGTGAAGAATCGTCAGAAAAAATATGGTTTTAATAAATTACCGGAAGAAAAATCATTGTCGCAAGTAATGATTTTTTTAATGCAATTTAAAAGTCCTTTGATTTACATTTTGATTTTAGCCGGGATTATCACTATTATCTTCAAAGAATACACCGATGCGATTGTAATTTTCTTGGCCGTATTATTAAATAGTTTTGTTGGGTTTATTCAGGAAAGTAAATCTTCCAAAGCATTACAAGAATTAAAAAAAGTTTTGAGTGTTCAAGCAATTGTTGTGCGTGATAATCACGAAAAACAAGTTCTGGTTGAGGATTTAGTTCCCGGTGATATTGTATTATTACGTGCAGGCGATAAGGTCCCAGCAGATGCTCGGTTAATTGAGTGTCATAATCTAAAGGTTAATGAATCGGCTTTAACCGGAGAATGGTTACCGGCCACCAAAAAAGAGGATGTTTTATCTCGCGAAACACCACTGGCGGATCGAGATAATATGGTTTACATGGGAACGGCGATTGAGGATGGTCGGGCACGCGCCATTATTGTGGCGACAGGAAGTAATACGGAGATTGGTCAAGTGACAGATTTGGTACGCAATGCTACGGAAGAACAAACACCGTATCAACAGAAGATTGCCAAATTTTCAAAATGGTTAGTGCTTGTCATTGGTTTAATCTGTTTATTTGTTTTTCTTCGCGGAATGTTAATGGGAGGTGATTTTATCGAAATGTTTACGGTGGTGGTTGCTTTGGCGGTAGCGTCTATTCCCGAAGGATTGCCAATTGCCATGACGGTGATTTTGGCTTTGGGGATGCAAAGAATTTTAAAAAGAAAAGGCTTGGTTAGAAGTTTGGCGGCCGCTGAAACTTTAGGGAGTACCACGATTATTGCTACTGATAAAACCGGGACCTTGACTCAAGCGAAAATGTCCGTGGCTGGTATTTATACTTTTTTTTCTTCTGATGATGAAGAAAAATTGGCTTTAAAACAAGCAATATTAAGCAGTGAAGCTTTTGTGGAAAATCCCGAAGAGCACCCAGATAATTGGGAAGTGCGAGGAATGCCGACGGAAAAGGCGTTAATAATGGAGGGCCTTAAATTTGAATTATTAAAAAATCAACTGGAAATCATTGAACCGCAAATTGATCAAATTCCTTTTAGTTCGGTTTATAAATATTCCGCCAGTTTACGAAAAATTACTGATAATAAAGTAAGTTTGGATGCCAAACAAAATGCCGATCATGTTCTTTATGTTAAAGGTGCCCCGGAAATTATTTTGGAAAAATCAAGGTATGTTAAGGACAATCATGATGAACAGATCCTTGATCATGAAAAGCGTCAAAAATTAATGAATAAGTATCAAGAATTAACCGGGCAGGGATATCGAGTTTTGGGCGTGGCTTATAAAAAAATCCCAGGCTGGACATTTGGTTCTTTTGACTTGAAAGAAGCGGTTTCTGAGTTGGTTTTTGTGGGTTTTGTTTACTTGGAGGACCCGATTCGTCCGCAAGCCAAAGAAGCGATCAAAACTTGTTTCCGCGCCGGAATGCGTCCAATTATTATTACCGGTGATCATAAATTAACGGCCAAAGCGGTGGCGAATAAGTTGGGGTTAAAAGTAAATGATGACAATATATTGGAAGGCTGGGAAATGGAAAAGATGTCTGATAAACAATTAAGTAAAATATTAAATAAAATTAAGATTTACGCCCGTGTTGAACCAAAACATAAGATGCGGATCATTGAAGCTTGGCAAAGAAAAGGTGAAGTGGTGGCGATGACCGGTGATGGTATTAATGATGCGCCGGCTATCAAACAAGCAAACATTGGGGTGGCTTTGGGATCAGGTACTGAAGTGGCGAAAAGTGTTTCTGATTTGGTTCTTTTATCCGATGATTTTTCCATAATTGTGGCAGCGGTGGAAGAAGGGCGGGCCATTATTGATAATGTGCGAAAAGTGATTTCCTATTTGTTAGCTTATAGTTTTACGGAAATATTTTTAATCAGTGGCAGCATAATTTTGGGTTTACCACTGCCGATAACAGCGGTCCAAATTTTATGGATCAATTTGATTGAAGATAGTTTGCCGGCCGTGGCTTTGTCATTTGAAAAAAGGGAAATCGGCAGTATGAATCGTCCTCCTCATTCCAATCAAGCCCCGCTTTTGAATAATGAAATGAAAGTTATGATTTTGGCGGTGGGATTGATTACTAATTTATTATTATTCGGTTTGTTTTATATTCTTTTGAGTAGTGATTTATCGTTAGATTATATCCAAACTATAATCTTTACATGCTTAACAATTAGTGCTTTGTTATATGTATTTTCATGTAAAAGCTTGAGGAAAAACATTTGGCAAATTAATATTTTTGATAATAAAATTTTACTGAGTGCTTGGTTATTTGGTTTGGTAAGTTTAATTGCCGGTATTTATATACCTATTTTCAATAAACTTTTGGGGACTGTTCCATTACCATTTTCCGTTTGGCCGATGATTGTTGCTCTTGGCATTTTCAATGTCATGCTAATTGAGGCGGTTAAATATTATTTTATTGCCAGACACCAAACAGAAAAATAACTGAAAATATAAAAAGAGTCATTGCTGACTCTTTTTTGTTGAGTGTATTAAAATGATGGAATAATGAACTTTTGCTCAGGATAAATCAAGTCCGGATTATCAATTAATTCTTTATTGGCTTGATAAATTTCCGGCCATTTTTTCCCGTCGCCGTAGTATTTTTCCGCTAAGCGCCATAAACAATCACCGGGAATAACAGTGTGAATGGTTTTTGATGCATTTTTTTCCGGAAAAACTTCGGTGGTTATTTGAAGATCCGCGTAATCGGGTTTTTTTATTTCCGGGAAAATAATTGTTCCGGCGTTTAATGGGATGATGAATTGATAAGCAATAATCACCAAGGTTAGTAATACGGCGATTGATGACGAGGCGGTGGAAGTAATATGCGGAACATGGTTGGTGGTGAATTCCAGTTTATTCTCATATTTCGACTCAATAATATGAAGGCTCAAGATAATGATCGGTAAAGTTAAGTAAATCAAAACTATAATGAAAGCAAACACATAATAACCAAGGAGGTCAATGGTTTTATGTCCAATAATCAAGGTTAGAACAAAAATAAAAACAATTGTTAAGTAAGGCAAAATGTATCTTAACGGTATTTGTTCTTTGGCCGGTTTGTTTTTTGAAGTAATGATATTTTCCGTGGAGAATTTTTTTCGTAAAGAATAAACAATCCCTTCGATGCAGGCCACAATATTCCATGGCCAGCGAGCAAATTCAAATAAAATGTTTTCCCAAGCTAAAAAGTTTCCATAATTGGGTCGAAGACAGTGGCATTGTTTGATTATTTGATAGATAATGATTATCAAAGAAAATGGTGGTACAACATATAACAAAAAATCAGAGAAGGGCACAATTATCGCCGGATGACCAATTAGAATTGTGCTTAAAATAATAATGAGCGAGGTTAGCCAGATGACACCACTGATTGGGTACCATAATTGAGTAATTAAAAAATGAATTTTTTGGCGCCAATTCAATTTGGTAAACAGTTTGGGAAATAATGAGGTAAAGATAATCATGATACTGCGTGACCATTGATAATCTTGAGTAATCAAAGCACTAAAAGAATTTGGACCCAAGCCATGGGCCTCAGCCTGATATGCCCAAGCACCCTTCCAGCCCTGAGCGCTTAACATTAAAGTGGTGGAATAATCCTCCGCCAGTTCCGGTCCGATTCCGCCGATTTCTTTTAATGCTTTGGTTCTGACCGCATAATGAGATCCAATGCATAAAGGCACCCATTTATCCGTAGCGCCTGATTGCATTGGACCATGGAAAATCGCTTCCGCATGAACTCGCGCTCGGGCGGCCCAAGAATCTTGGAAATTTAGATCTCCCATACTGGGAGCAGCGACATAACCGACTTTCGGATCATTAAATGGTCGTAAAACATATTCCAAATAATTTTCATTTAAGTTGTGGTCAGCGTCAATTTGGACAACAATATCATATTGTTCATAACCGTATTTGTCATAAAAGTAAGCTAAATTGCCTTCTTTGGTTTTTTTCTTGCGTGGCCAGGTGTCATTATGATAATTAGGGTCATCTTTTCTGGTGGAGACTTTGATGTTGTTATTCTGATACCAAACTAAAGCCTCAGTGGTCGGGTCTTCATCGGCAATCCATGTATCATGCGGGTATTTTTGTTTTAGGGCGCTTAGCAGTGTTTGTTGAATTAATGGGAAGGGTTCGCTGGGGGCTTTGGTGACAATTAAGGCGACTCTTAAATTATCGGGGAGAGGACGTTGATCATTGATTTTTTTCATTTTTAGCAAAAAGAAAAAACTGTAACCAAACAAAATCAATGGCCAAGAAATAACGGCGGTGGTGGCAATAAAACCGCTTAGATTACCAATGTGATTGTTATTAAGCCACCAAATATAGAAAATTATTACTGTTATTATCCAGATAACCAAACCTATTCGTAACCACCATTTTTGATCGCGTGACCAGACAGATGTGAGCATATTTGTTATAATAAATAAAGAATAATTAGATAGGTGAATTTATGATGAAAAATTGGAAAATATTGATGATATTTATCTTTTTCCTATTGATGTTGGTAATATTACTCTATTCATTTTTTGTGTCAAGAAATCGCTTAAATGTCGGTTATTATGGAGAACCGACTGATAAATTTTTCAATCAAACAATGGATTATCATTTAACATATTATTCTTGGTTTGATGACCAAATTTTAGCTGATTATTTGTTTATTAATCAAAATAATGAGCAAGTTAAAATTATTACCTTAGAGCCTTGGCCAAGTAAAAAAGATAAAAATATTTTGGGATCTGTTGTAATGGGGAAATATGATGAGCAAATTAATAAAATTTGTTTATTATTTAAGGATCAGAATAATGTTATTGTTCGTTGGGGACATGAAATGGATTTGACCGGTAGTCGCTACCCATGGGCCGGGAAAAATGCGGTTAAATATATTGCCGCTTATCAATATTTTGTTGATGCTTGTCGTCAAAGCAGTGAAAATAATAATTTGAAATTTATGTGGTCACCATCCGGTGATGAATTAGCGAAAACATATTGGCCGGGGCATGATTATGTTGATTTGATTGGTGTTTCAGTTTATAGTTATGATTTATGGGATGAAAAGGAATTTGGTAAAGAGCGAACATTTTGGCAGATATTTTTTCCCAAATATTATAATTTAATTGTTTTTAATCAACCGATATTGATTGCGGAAATGGGAGTGACGGGAAATGGTGCTTATCAGAAAAAATGGTTAAATAAAGCGATTTGGCAAATGCGATTTTTACCGAGAATCCCAGGTTTTATTTATTTTAATTCTCAAGATGTTGAGGGTGTTTGGGGTCAAGATTTGCCCACCCCCGATTGGCGCTTGCCTTAAATAAAAAAACGGCCGATGTGCCGTTTTTTATTTGATTAAATTAAACTTTTTGTTTTTTGAGTAGATAAGTTAAAATTGGTGGGGTTAACAGGGTAGTTAAAATCACCATGACAATGATCATAGAGAAAATTTCATCGGAAATCACGTTTAATGATTTACCGATCATGGCAAAAATCAAACCAACTTCACCGCGAGGAACCATCCCAAATCCTACTAGCCAACGATTAACTTTTCCGGCCGCTAAACCGGAAATAATTTTACCGAAAAACGCTATGGCGGTGATAATTAATGCGGCGATTAATATTTTCCCATCAAACATGGTTTCCAATTTAACATTCATGCCGGTAACTACGAAAAATAGAGGAATTAACATCAATCCGATCGGTTGAATTAAATCTTCAATATGGCGTTCAGCGTGTGGTTCCAGTGCTTTAAGAATTTTTTCTTTATTAGTGCCTGACAAATCTTTCGCTGCTTCTTTAACATCATTGACAACACCGGGATCCTTGAAATATGAAAAATGAACCGGGTCTAAAATTAAGCCGGCAGCAAAAGCCCCGACAATGGAAGCGAGTCCGATTTTTTGTGCCAAAAACGCAAAAACCAAACCAAAACTTAAGGCTAAGGTGAACTTCATTCCGGCGCCGGTTTGGATTTTGGCAAACAATTTACCCAGTCGCGGTGCCAAAATTTGTCCGATGACAATGGCCCCAACCAGAAATAAAATGGCTTTGGCGGTGATCCAACTGATCATTCCCAGACTAACTCCGCCAACGGTGGCAATTGCAGAAACAATAGCTAAAATAATTAAGCCCAAAACATCATCAATAACCGCGGCGCCAAGAACAATTTGCGCTTCCGGTAAATGTAATTTTTTCAAATCCTGAAAAACTCGGGCGGTAATACCCACCGAAGTGGCAGTTAAGGCGGCGCCTAAAAATAAATACGCATTATTTGATAATCCGGGAAGGAGTAGTGGTCCAATGACATACGTGCCGAGAATAAACGGAGCAACCACACCGATCACGGCCACCAAGAAAGCACGCAGACCAACTTTTTTCATTTGGTGAATGTTTGATTCCAATCCGATTTGGAAGAGTAATATGACAACTCCCAATTCAGACAAAAAGGTGATGATGGAATCTTGTTTAATTGGTTCAAAAACATGGATTCCCAGTAAAACCAAGTTTCCCATTACCAGTCCGATTAATAATTCACCCAAAACCGATGGTTGGCCGATTTTTTCAATAAAACTTGAAAGTTTGGCCATAATTAAAATAACCGCGATCCAAAGAAAAGTCATGGCCGGGTTATGGCCGGTTTCTCCGGTATTGCCAGAGGCCATAGCCCAAGAACCGAAAAAGAGTACAAACATGATGGTCGCCGGAATAGCCCAGCGTTTGATTTTGTTTGACAATTGAGTCAAATTCATAAAAATTAGTTAATTATTGCTGTGCAGATTATAGAGGATTAATAATAATTGATCAAGATTGGGCTTGTGTATATTTTTAGAAATTTTTGTTATAATTTAGAATATAAAAATTAATAATTGACACAATTATGCAATTTAATTTAAAATTAATATTAGTGATTTTTGTTATTGCAATAGTGGTCGGTATGGGATTATATTTTTTGTTTTTTTCTTCTTTGGAAAATTTAGAGGATATAACTTGCTCTGATTCTTGTCAAAAATTAAGTTCAATTTGTCCGACAATGGTTGATTATAATGATTGTATTACGTGTTGTCCTCAATTAAAATCAGAGGATCAGGTTAAATTACAAAATGTTAATTCATGTGAAGATTTTCTTTCAATAGAAGGTTTGTTATCTTGTGGTGCGGTCAATGAAAATAAAGTTCAAAAAGATTGTGAACCGGCTTGTACCAATTATGTTAGCCAATGTTTGATCCATGTGCCTAATGCCACACAGGCATTATTTGATGAAGGATTTGAATCTTGTGTGGAGCATTGTCAAGATTGGGATAATGAAAAAATTGATTGTTTGGCAAAAGCCAATGATTGCCCATCAATGACTGAAGTTTGCGGTTTATAATTAAAAAAGAAAAAACTCTGACGTTGTCAGAGTTTTGTTTACAGCTTGATTTTGATCAGATACAAGTGTTCTTGTCGCAAGTTTGTTTGCAGGTAAGAGATGACTTGTTGACGCACATATTCCGGGGAAAAAGCAATGTTTTGTACAGACAATGATTGCTGATCATTGAGTTGCTGTTGTAGAGTTTCTTGAATTTTATCCAGACAGGGTTTTATGGCCGAGGCAATGATTTTGTCAGAAGTTAACAGACTGATATGTTCAAATGGGATATTGCCTTTTGATGCTTGTTGCTTAAAAAATTCAGTTAAATCCACAATACCAACAGTGATGATTAATGGTACCTGAGAAACAATTTGCAAATTGTCGGTGGTATAATTGAAGATAAAATTGTGTTTAACTTCATATTCACGTCGAAAATTACCGTGTCTGGTATTTCCCATTTGACTGACAGCGATTAATGAAGTTTTGACTTCAAAATTTTCATTAAAAGCAATTACTTGATCGGAAGAACATCCGGTGAATTCACCAAATGCTGAACTCAAACAAAGTAGACAAAAAAGGATTATACCGATAGACCCGGTTTTCAAATTGTCAGTTAAGAGAAGAAATGCAGAAATTGAGAATACGATCAGCGCAATTAAAACCAGAAATAGTGTCCCCATATTTTTCCCCCTTGTGAAGGAACAGGATCCCACATTTTAATATATTGGCATGATTTTGTCAATAGAAAAACCCCTGATTTTCAGGGGTATTAATTATTCCAGATTAACCAGTTCCATGTGCTTGTGAGGTAAATATTCTTGCAAAAAAGCTTGTAATTGGTTTTTGGTAGATTCTCTGGTAATAATGGTTGATTGGTGAGGTAATACGAGATTGTTTACCGATTGATGCGTAGCATTAAAAAAAAGGATACTTTCCAGCAAAATGGCGTTGATTTGCGATAAAGCATTACCGGTATAATTTTTTGCAATCTGATTGCCATTCACAAAGGCAAGTGGATCGATGATTTTTAGTGTGGCACGATATTCATGAGCCACTTCAACATTTTGTGGTAATGTGCACACACATATTGCACTTTTGAGCTAAAATAAGGGCATATGAAAA
>CAYPSS010000004.1:0-115554 GCA_964413735.1 uncultured Gammaproteobacteria bacterium | reverse complement strand
ATGGCATATACCCCAATATAGCATAAAGTGGTGCAAAGGTATTGAACCATAACAAGGTATTGACAAACTCAATAAAATGTTCTAAGGTAAAGGAAATCCTGTGGCAACACGGGACGGAGATTGCGGGCTCATGAGTGTCAGCGCCATGCGAGTATTTACCCGGAAGCGACCGGCGCACCCCTTGAGTGTCCCTCCTGCACTCAACCTCGGGGAAGACACTCCCGCATTCTACCGCACATTACCCAACAGCAACGCTGTTGGTTTTTGTTTATTTGCTTAAATTGTGATATTGATAAATAAACTATCCAATTAAAACAAAAAACCATAGATTTTATCTATGGTACAAATTAACACTTACAATCACAACTACAATCAGAACAATCACAACAATCAATAGAATCAACAGATTTCCTCAGAACTTCCATTTTGCTTTTCGGCTTCGCAACCTTACCCTTACCTTTCAACCGACTGATTAAATATTCCGCTCGAGACATATCACTTCCTCCTTATGGGAATATAATCCTCTGGGTTATACCTTACCCAAAGGAAAGGACAGCCACCAATACACTTTCCCCAAAACTCACATTTCACACAACTTTCGTGTCTATAACTCCAAATTCTTTTTTTAAATGTTCCATGTATTCCTTTTTTATTATACCACACCCTTTGAAAATCCTGCAATGTCTTAATCTTCTCGTTATTTAAGTTAAATAACGGAGCTCCTACAAAGTGAGTACATGGCAAAACATCACCATTTGGTTCAAAAACAACTCCAGTTCCAAAATAAATATGGCAATGAATTCCATCTGTAATATAATCATCATCTAACATTTTTTGAAGTAGTTCTCTGTTAAATAAACAAAGTGGAATAGTAGCAAAAAATTTAACTTTTATACCAATCTTTTTTAAATCTAAATATGATTGTTCAATAATTCGTGCAATTTCATCTGGTGGTAAAGAAAAATTATCATCTACAATATTATCAATTTCTTCTGATGATGGCAATCCAACATTAAAGAGAATATTTTGAACTCCCATTTCATGCAACATTTTAGCCAAAGCTACAATTTCATGACAATTAGCTTTACTAATAGTCAACAAAGTATTAAACGACAAATTATAATGAATACAATGTTCAATTGCTTGGATAACATCATCAAAACTATTTGTTCCTGTTATTGAATTATGGTTTTGAGCTGTCGCTCCTTCAATTGAAATACTGGCATGTTTCAATCCTGCCATGACTATATTATTGAAAAAATCACGATTTGCTAACTTACGACCATTCGTAACAATTTTAACATCAATTCCCATATCCGTTCCACATTGAATAACCCGCTCTAATTCAGGGAAGAGGGTCGGTTCTCCACCTATCAACAAACAATCCTTTGCTCCTTGCTCCTTCATCATTTTCATGATAAATATAGCATTCTCTACTGTCATTGGTTTATTTAAATATCCACTTTGACTCGCATGACATCCCAAACAACGATTATTACAAATGTAATTTAGTACCAACCAAAAAGTATTGATTTTTGTTAATTCCATCATTGCTTCTCCTGTTGTAAAGGATCTAATAAGTTAATTTATAAAGATTGAATAATTTGTCAAATTCTCATGAATATCATATACTTAAACTATGAAAATAAAATTTTACTACAACATAAACCAAGATTTAAAAAATTGGGAAAGGCAACTTATCAAAAATGGTTTTAATTACCAAGAGATTCAAGAATCACTAAATTTATTGCGAATAAAAATTTCAAATAATAAAATCCCTCTTTCAAAAATCAAAATACTAATTTTAAATAGATTAAAAGAAGATAGAACACTAAAGAAATTAATAAAAGAACAAATTAATATATTAAACGAACATCAGATAACATTCAAAAAAGCGACAAAAATTATTTGTAAAATATTAAATACAAAAAACTGTAATGACTTATTCAAAGTAGCAATTACTACTCACTTTAATTGCCCCTATGATTATCAATCAAATTGGTTTATGGTAAGTTGTCGTGCCAATTTACCGGCACAGATTACTAATATTATCCATGAAATTCTTCACTTGATATTCATTAAAAATTATCGATCTTATTGTTTATCAAAAGGATTAACGGAAAATCAATTTTCTCAATTAACAGAAGCTTTGACTGTTATATTAAACTTTCCTGAATTTGATAATATATTATCAACTTTTGATAAAGGATACCAAAACGACTCTGAATTAAGATTGAAAATAACAAAAATAATTAATAATAACAAAAAGAATTTTCTCACTGCTTTAAATAAAATTATTATTATAATTAAAAAATAATCTGCTCTAATATAAAACTTTACCGCACAATATCCAACAGCAACGCTGTTGGTTTTTGTTTACTCCGCCCCCCTTGTCATTGCGAGGAGTTCCGTGAAACGGAACGACGCGGCAATCTAAAGGAACAATGGGCGGAACTTTCTGTTAGATTGCCACGAGATTTCACTTCGTGAAATCTCTCGCAATGACAGGGTAAACTTCACTTCCAATGCATAGCACAGACTCTGAAACAAGTTCAGAGTGAAACGAGGGGGTCAACTTGACAAAAAATGCTAAAACTGCTATGTTATAGATGTCTGGGGCCCTGAATAGGGGCGCTCCAAAATTGTTCGTTCACAAACCTCAGCAGAGGTGGAGGGTAACATGGAAAAGAAAATGAAGATTTTTTTGATGATGATTGGACTGATGGGACTGGTTTTCGTGAATGCGTGTGAAGAAGATCCTTACAAGAAAGATGGTTATTGGACTTGTGAGCAATTGGGTAATTGTGATGATGTGATTGATACTGATCAATGGTATCCCAAGGATGACAACACCAACGATGAAATGGAAGATGATGTGGGGACTGATCCGGGTCACGATCCGGGAACTGATCCGGGCGTAGACGCGGAGCAGGATCCGGGCAGTGATGATTCGGGGAATGATCCCGGCAATCAGACTTGCGCGGAAGGCGAACGCCGAATTGAAGACATTGATGGTGTGAAAAACATCTGTCTGCCGATCGCAACCGCCGATGCGTTGGAATACTTGTACAATGACGGCGAAGGACGCTACTTTGAAAGAAATGGGACTCAAAAGGAAATCTATATTTTCGAAAAAAATCATTTTAAGGATCCTGAAAATCGTTGCCAAGGGGATGATATCAATTTCATAATTCAAGATCCTTTCGTTTTGGGAATAATTTGTATCCACAACTCACTTGCACTCTCTCTCTGCAAAGAAGACGCCAGCCCCTGTGGTGGACCATACGATTATTTCGTAAAAGAAGGAGAAATTTCTTTATCTGAAGGTTTATATGATATCAAACTGACATTACGTTGTTCTTACGAAGACACTACCATTTGCCCGGAAAAAGGCGAAGATGTAAGTTACCAGGAAGTTCCGCAAGAATAACAATACCCCGTGACTAAATAGTCACGGTTTTTTATTATTCTCCCTTTGTAAAAGGGAGAACAAAAAGAGGGATTCTGAAAATCATCAATCCCCCATTTCCGCTATCAAATGATTGATAACGCCTTGTATATTCTGAAGCACTTCATTGTTATTATAACGCAAAACCTTTAATCCCAATTGATGCAAATAAGCACTGCGCTGTTGATCCAATATTTGATAATCAGGATCATAATGTTGCGAACCATCTAACTCAACAACTAATTTTTTCGCCGGACAATAAAAATCAACAATATAATTTCCCAATGTTTTTTGTCGATAAAACTGGCAACCAAGCAATTGCTTGTGACGGACTTTCTGCCAAAAAATATTTTCGGCTTTGGTAAGCGAGGAGCGAAGCTGTCGAGCAAGAGGTTTGAGGTTTTTGTTGTAAGGGAGCATAGGTTTTAGTAATCCCTCCTTGGTCCTCCCTTTTAACAAGGGAGGAAAATGCAATTCAGGATCCCTCCTTGGTCCTCCCTTTGATAAAGGGAGGAAAATGCTATTTGGGTTGAAGCAAGATGCGACCACTAAATTTAACCCAATGCATACTATTATAACCAGAATCCAAATCATAGACACATCGATTTGGGACACTAGTTCCTGACCCATCATAACACCCACCCAAATACCATAAATCATTTGTAGTGCAACTTCCAGTACACCATCCCCAATTATCTTTTACCATCACTCGCGGTTTGAATTGGCAGGCATTTTCTTGTAGGTTCCAACAGTTGGAATCTTTAATATTAGGATCAGAAGCAAATAATACCGGATCTTCACAAAGACAAGTATCAGCATAATCTGACATAGTTAGTGTTTCACCTCGCTCAGCTTTTTTAATCATATCATAAGTCTTCGCACGCTCATCAGTAGAACAAACTGAAGTATACCCCTCACAATTATACACATGATCAAATATAAACGGCTGATTTTCACGACAAGCATTAGGCGCGTCACCAAAGCGATCAAATAATGTTCGATCATTATTTAAATTAATAGAACAAATAACATTCGGAGATAATCCACCTTGTTGACAATCAGCATTAGTGCGACAAGCAAACCCGTTAATTAGTTTAAGACCATCGATACAAATACCCAAACGATCAAATTCACATTTTTGACCTTGGTCACAATCATTATCTGATGAACAAACGAAAGAATCATCTTCCATAATACCCTCGGCATTAGAACACAACCCCACCTTACCCGGTTTATCCGGATCAGACTGACATACCACCTTACTATTTCGCAACCAAGTAGGACCGGTACTAAATCTTTGCGCACTATCGCCATAATCAAGGGCAATCTCGGCAATCGGCATTTGATTATCCGAGGCCCAAGCATAGAAGTTGATAAACGCCAGATATTGCGTGCCCAAAGCCTTGATATCTCCGAGCTGATAATTAACCGCAATATCATTTAATTTGGCTTCGTAAATCGGACCAATAAAAGTGGATCGTTGATTATCACGCGGAGTATAGGCAGCAGCCACAATTGGAGGGTTGTCGACTTGAGCTATATCACCGCTAATATCCTTAATTTCTTTTTTATTAAATGGTTCTTTCCAAATTATATTCATTTTCGCAAACATTTTCTGTAAAGTGGTCAAACCGGTTTCGCGTGAAACATTATTACAATACCCATCAGCTGTTTTTCCACCCGGACAAGATAATGGTTTCCCAGGATAATTATCAGAAGAAACATAATTAATCATTAATTCATTTTTTGCACTACCGCCCGGTTGCATTTCCTTTGGATTGTTGTCCTTTGGATTAAACTCTTTGGGAACATAAGCAATAACATTATCACTGATTTTTTCTGAACTCCCACCCATTGGGGCATAAAAACTATTATATACTAATTGATAAGGATTGGCACCGACAGGATTACCTGTTAAATTGAGTGGTGTAAGATTTTCTTTATAATATTGATATATAGTATTTGTTTTAGCTTTATCTTTGTTACCATCAAATACAACATCCGCCACTTCGGTACAATATTCAGTGAAATGTATCCCAATTCTTAGTTTTTGCCAACCTTCTTGATTGGAATTATCACAGAATGAATACCAGACACCAACCCATTTATCATTTTCATCAAACAAGAATCGTAAGCCGAAATAATTATTAAAACTTGCTCCAGCTTCTTTAGGGTTACATTCACCTTTAAATTCACCGCCAAATAAACCAGACGGATCCAACCCAGGCAAAACAGGATCTAATGGAGTATCATCAATTAAAGTTTCACTACCAGATGCAACACAACGACTAAGGTCCAAATTACAAGTCCAAGAGGGAGCACCTTCATCCAAAATATCAACCGGATTACAACCATAATTTGGTAAACCACTGGTGACCTGACCACAATATATATTAGAACAAATATTATCAATACAAATATTTGAGCCTTGTTGATTAGGAATATAAGTATCTCCCATCCAAAAACCAGTGCCACAATCAGCATCAACATTACATTGCTTCAAAGTATAACTCTCATCCTGATTTTTTAATCCTCCCATTTTCAGACCCAAACTCTGTTCAATTTCCAAAAATTCTTGATAAATTGTTTTTGGCGCTTCATAACCGGAAACTGCACATGGATAATTTTGGCTACTAAAAATGTCTTTACAAGTAGTCGCATTTTCCGCATAATCTTTCAAAAATATGATAAAATTATCTTTAATGCTTTCATCATCTTTGTTATAGACAATAGGAGCGCCATTATTACTTTTATTTTTATCACCAATTTTCATTAAATTATTACTATAAAAAGCTTCTGTAGAAGCACCGGGAGCAAAACTTTCATAATTATCCATTACAGTATTATTATTTCCTTGCAGATAAACCACTTCATAAAATTTATAATCTTTGAATTTTTCTTTTCCGGGAGGAAAATTATAACCCTCCAAAGTACCAAGTTCTCCTAAAGCTTGACTATATCGGTCAGCTCGAGCAGTATTAGCAGTTTCACTTTTATTCATTTGAAATGGAATCACTGAGAACCAAGGATCATTTCCATTTTTACACCAATCACCTGCCTCACCCTTCATACAATCAATTTGAATAGCAGCAATATCACGCAAATAAATATCTTGAGTTTGCAATAAAACAGAATTCACATTATTAGGAATATCTCGATCATCTGAAGTATCTTCATACAATGAAGTCATTACTTTTTCTTTATAATCAATATCAGAATCACCAACATTCATATACATGGTGTAATATTTTACATAATCGGTAAAACCGGAAACTTCAAGATTTTCCCCTCGTCGCTGATTATTCCCCTTGGCTGCCACGCAAAAATTGGTACTGGTACTTCCGCCATTAAAGAACTGATAACCTGCTTTTGGTTCCTCATGCATATTACTTAGACCAATCATATTGGTCAGAGGATACCAAGTCAAACACGCGCGACGGTTTTGCAGCCCCAAAATCGGTGCTCCACCACGATCATATTCCAAACAATATCCGTCAATTCCTTCATAACGCGTAATGTCCGCGTCCGGCTTCAAACAAACACCCGGACCTTCTTCAGTAGAGGGATTGTTTGAAGATTGGCAGTCATAAGATTGGCACTGAGTCGCAGTATTCATTGGTGGATACTGTTCTCCATCAACTTTTGTTGCACAATTACACTGTATATCAGGAAAATCCTGACAAAAACCATCCTTACCTGAATCCAAATAAGAATCTGTCAACGCCGGATAAAACTTTTCCAATGATTGCTTACCAAAAGTTACTTTTTCATAAGCACACCCGCAATCATAACCGGTATCACGACCCACTGTTTCACAAGTAAAAACATTTTTGTAAAGATTATAACTGGGATTGCTCGGGCTGCCGGCATAATTAGGGAACGGTGAATCAGCCTCCGGATAAGCACGACATTCAGGAGAAGATGAATTATCCACATTCTGTCCCTTGACCACACTTTCCACACAAACATTATTAAGACAAACACTGCCCGAAGCACAAGTCCCTCCGATGCCACAAGGACCAAAACTATGTACCAAACGATATTCGCCGGTCGGTTGATTCTTCATACTGGCACCCACATCCACCGAACGATAATATTGCAACGGATACATATTGGCAATAGAATAACCACTATAATCAAAATCCGTCCAACCCTTGGGGCGAGCACCATAAGTATCCACATTTAATTGAGTATTTTGGGTTAATAAAGATTGATTATTCTCCTCTAACAAGAAATGACCACAAGCCGTAGACCCCGACCCACCTTCGCGCACCTGATCACATAACCCCATATCCAAACACACAAAACTCTCAGAATTAGTTTGCGGATCATAAACCGTCATTCCGCCCTTACATTCATACCATTGCGAACAAGTACGATCGCGGGTCACCGAAATCATACGATTACTGTTGTTGTATAACGGACTGGTCATCGTGGTATAACACGCCACCTTTTCCTTGGTACAATCATTTAATCCAACACCGTCATCAGATGCTTCAAGTACATTATCAAAATATGCTAACGCACAAATATAACTGAGAATTCGCGCAGTCAAAGATTGATCGGAGCCAAACATAGTAAAACAGAGTGCCAAATTATCAACCGGCATATTAGGTCTAACCTCAGGTGGCAAACTATCCTTGGTACAAACTTCATAATTACTATGCTCACTGCAAATTACACTGTTTTCATTCAACCAATTAAACATATTATCAGCTTGTTCTATGCCAGCCACCGGAGCCACGCCCTGATTATCTCGCGCTTCACTTTCACTGTAAGTCAATTTGGCATTCCACAAATATTCAATATTTCCTTGCGCATCAATTTTGGAAGTATCATTAAATAACAAATTACCTTTTTTGGGACTGGCACTGGGGGCATCCTTGATATCATCATCATTAAGATAATAATACGCCTTGCCATAAATTGAACCGCCGGAAACATCAGCCGGATCAACAAAAGCAGTACACATATCATTTTTCGCATTACACAGACCAACCCAACCGGCTTCATATTCATCATTTGCACCAACATGATAATTAACATCCGTTGATCGCAATAATTGATCATTGCCATCATTATAATATTGACGCGTTTGACAACCGGTCCAATCCACCACCTTGCCTTCCGCATCCAAAGTACGATGCCACCAGCGCGGAGCCGTATCACCCGGTTTGGTAATATATTCACAAACACGATCACCCGGATTACGGAAATAAAATTTATTACCTTGATTGTCCTGATATTGTTCGCACATTATTTCCCCTGATAAACAAAGTTTATTGCGAATATCATCCGGTCGCAAAATAAAGGTTTTGTTTTGCCAAACTTTTTTACCATCTTTTTCCAGTTCATTGCTCATTTGATAATTAACATCCAAAGTGGGCTTACCAATCATGGTACAACCAAGCGCATTGGCGCCACAAGCGGTCTTGTCGTTAGTCACCAAATAAATTAAATTATCCGCGGAAACCGTAAATTTATTATCATCAGTAATACATTGTCCATTGACCCAAGCATAACCATCGATTGATTCACAATAAGCTTTGTTGTTGGCGGTTTTCTTGCATTCTACTGTTGGAGAATAGTCAACATATACTGAAGGTAAAGATTCAGATTGATTTTGGCAAACTGCCAAATTTGGATTTGCTCTACAAATATCTGATATATCGATATCATAAAATCGAGACAAGAAACTATCCTTCCAAAGAGGATCACTAATACAAGCACTAAGATTTAATAAATTACTACACCAATTAACAGCATCTTCAGTAATAATATTACCTTCAGAATCAGCCGTCACAATATTTGCCTCGCCATTACAAACAGCATAATCATTTTGCAATTCAGCTTTCTGATCTGCATCAAGCATAGTCATTAACTCATCATAAAAATCTTCCGCACAATCATCACCCGGTGGTAAATCACCATTTTCTTTGGCCAAACTACAAACATCATAAGTCGTAGCATTATATACCTCACTAAACGGTGAAGCGGAATTTTTCGTATCAATATACGCCTGACAACCCACGGCTTCAGATCGACAAGTATTACGCAAACTCTTGAGACTCACCACCGCCCCCTTGGAATTTTCAAAGGCGCGACAACCCAATTGCGCTTGCGGTAAATTTTGTCCATCCAATGTTTGGTCACAAGCAAGCGGCGTCCTCCAACTATCAGTAATCAAATATTGTACATCATTTAATCGTTTGACCTGAATGGTATCAAAATATACATCAGAATTAGCGTCTAAATTTTCAATGCTAATGGTTCGGAAATTTTCCGTAGGGGTTAAAATATCAGTGGTGTAATAACGAAAATCAACGGTACCGGAATCAGCCACAGCCACCACTTCCACCGTCGTAGAAACATTGCCCAAAGTTATTTCCACTTCCGCATCAGCACTGATTGCCTGGGCCCAGAATCCTACAATATAAGATTGATTGGCAGATTGTAAAAACGGTAACTCTCTAGTTGTATCATTATCAGCTCCAGAACCGGCAACCAGCAATTTTAAAGACTTTCCACCATTAACCATTGATTGGGTGGACTCAATACCACCGGTCCATTGATTCAAAGAATCAAAAGTATCATCCAAAATCAATTGAACATCACTGGCCGTATTACCACGATATTGACGACAACCGGCATTAGCCGAAGCACAAGTTTTACTCTCATCAGGAATCAACCAGAAAACACATTCACCACCGCGATATTCACCACCACGATCCGTACATTGAGTTGCGTTATCGTAAGTCAAGGTGCGACGAAACGCCTGACAATCCTCAGAACATTTAATAGTGTTTTCCAAAATCACATAATGAATTCGACCACTATTATCAATCAACTGACGACATTCCGGGAATTGTGACGGATTATAATTATTAGCATTACACGTGGTATTTGAAGGATATAAATTGGTTAATTTCGGGGAAGATCCTTGCATTTGTAAATTATAAACTTGCAATTGATAACCACCGACATTGGTCCCCACCCAAGAATAAAAAGTTCCACAATCAGGATCAGTGGCTGGAGTATCGGTTTTTTTACACAATCTCACTTCACTGTAATATTCTCGTCCCTCACCACCTGATTCCAAAGAATCTAAATTAGTAAATTCTTCACAGCCCACTTGAGTAGCCGAACATTTTTGGGCGGTGGAAGGAATAAAATATAATGGAAATTTAGCATCCGCAAAACGAGTTTTCCCTTGTGAAAAAGTTTCATAACCTGCGCATTGCGCCGGACAAACATCAGCGGTACTGGCCACACCACTGATTGACATCCCACGATCAACCGGAGTAAATCGATCACAACCCACCTCTTCGGCCGAACACATTTGCGCAAATTTGGAACATTCACCGGAATCAGCATAAGCCGGATCCAAATTACTGTCATAAATACTATCGGTAGTTACCGGTGTATACCATTTACGATCACCATCAACCACCGCATCAACCATTGATTCACCAATCACATTTTCCGCATCATAACATTGCAAATAATCAGGCGCTAACTTTTGATATTCATAGGCTTTTTGCGCATAATCAGAATAATAAAAACCACGATCAGGCGTCTCCATTTCCGTAATCAAAACTTCATCAAACATTGCTTGATTAGAGCCAGTCACCGTAAACTTCACATTCAAATAAGCGGCCGAGGGCTCCAATTTCACAATTTTCATTACTTCCGACCACTCACCGGCCACATAATTAGCCGTGAGAATCAAGGAAGAACGAGTTAACGGATTATTTAAGATTTCTTGATCTTCGGACATTTTCACCACTTCTTCAGCTATTATTTCCACACCCGTATCAGTCATTTGACGAACTAAAGGAATCATATCCAATGTCGCGCCGGCCGGAACATTGACTTTGGCGCGAAACATATAATAGCGTTCAAATTTTTTCGGCACAATAGCAATATTTTTTTCCATAACCACAAAACCATGTGCTTGATTAATTTGCGCCACTTGACCATTAGTACCATCAGTCACCACACTCACCTCCCCATTTTGAGCTTGCCAACCTTGCGCTTCATAAGAAAAATCACTATTAGGCACCAAGTTAGCGCCATATTGATTAAAAGTATTAATTAAACGAGTACAACCAACATCGCCCGGACTGCAAGGACTGTCTTCAATTTTACGATTTAAATAAACCAAAGAATTTCCGTTTTTGTAATAATTGGCCGGATATTCTTGCGACCAAGCGGATTCCGGTTTCGTCGGATCGGCCTTCCATAGACTATATGGTAAACAACCGGCATTTTCACTGTTACATGCGCCATAATCAACCGTATTCATTACATAATTGAATTTTTTACCATCAATTCTAGTTAACGACCGACAAGAATCATAGTTACCAATACAAGCCGTACCACCCAAACGCCAAGTACTGCTTTCCGCCGCACAATAAGCATAATGCCCGCAAGACCCATCTTCTTTTTCGTCCACACAAGTTTTTACATCCGCACAATATTCATAACGCTCCGTGCCACCATTAGCCATCAAAGTTGGCCCAAAAGCCACGGCTTCACAAGTGGCCCGCGGTTGTTTAAGTACCCAATCAGGATCAACCAACCCTTCATATTTTTTATCATCAACCACACATTGATTTTGGAACATTTGATAATCCGCACTTCCCGCCTCATATGGGTTCACAAAACAAGACAACAAGGTAGACAATTTCACATTTTGCGCACTACCCACTTGTTTGGCTGCCAATTCCCAACCAATCGGAATAATTCGCGCTTTGCGTAATTTCACTAAATTGGAATAACAATAAGCACCATTCAAACAATCCACTTGATCACTGGTTACCGTATCATCAATAAAAATCAAATCTTTGATTTGTCCGGTTTCCAAAGCTTGTTGCACCGTCAAAGGATTACCATAATCAGCTTCACGCACCGCATCGGCAAATTCCTTATAAATCACGCAATTATTTATATTATTTTGCTGAATATTATTATTAATATTGGGACAATTCACAAAATCGGTCAAAAAATCCACTTCTTTTTGATTAAACGAAACTTTAATTTCATTGATTTTGGCAATCTGACCGGCTGTTTGCGCTTGATAATCAAAAACTTGTTGTGATGGATTATACGCCGACGGACTGCGACTAAAACCTTTTTTCACCAAATCAAACAATGAAGTGACAAATTGTTGAGAAACCACTGATTTCAAAAATGTCACCGCAATTTGCTCGGGAATTTCCGTTAACACGGCCAAAGCTTGATCTTGCTCGGATTGTTGTTGATTAGTTTGTTTACGTAAATTTTCTTCTTGAATGGACTTGGCTGTTCCCGGTGGATTTTGTTGCTCAGTCCCGGTAATATTTTCACCATCCGGTTTATAACCTTCACCTTCTACTCGTTGTTCTTTCTTCAATTCTTCCAATTTTTTTGCTTCTGATTTGGCCAGGTCTACCGCCCACAAAAATTGACCGATTTCACTTTGTTGCGGTTCAAAACCGCGAATCGCCACATTCATGGTCACATAAGAAGCCAACTCCGCTTGCCCGGAAAAATAATCAATTTGATCTTCAATAAATCCTTCCCAATTATTTTTCACTCGATCCCAAGAACAACGACTATTCTTCATTTGATCAGTCATTAATGAATCGCGCAATGCACCTGTTTCCAATGTAGCCAAAATATTTAATTTCAATTCCGCACTCGGTTCACAAATATCAAAATAATTGGCCCATGGACCACCAGTACTGATTTCCGACATTACTTCTGACAAAACCGTGCCACCCAATTGTTTGCCCCACTCTTCCCAAGTAGCGGTTTCCCACATGGCTTCCTGCCCCCAAGAACCGGACTGCATTAAATTCATCACGCCCGAACTGATATATTGCGTTAATTTCAGCGATAAACTTTTCAAAGCTTGCGCTCCAATCAAAGTCAAACTTTTCATTATTCGATTTAAAATCGTGGTTTTAACTTCTGAAACTTGTTTGGTCACCGCCGCTTTGGTTTCCATACCAATATAAGCCCCCAAAGATGGAGCGTCAGCCACCGGCAAAGTTGCCTGCGCGACCCGAGGGATGCCCAAAGTAATTAAAAATCCGGAAAAAGTCAACCAAAAAATAATGAAAAAAATAAATATTTTTCGTTTGGGACCAAGTGGATTGATCATCATAAATATTGGTATTTAGAAATTTTATTATTGAATGGTTTTAATTGCTTCACGGAAAAAAGTCATTAACTCATCATCAGTTAAATCTTGTAAGTCTTGAGCCGGAATCCCGGATTCAATCAACAATGCTCGAATTTTTTCCGGCGTATATTCGGCTTCCAAAGTTGGCGGTTGCGTGGTATCTGGATTTTGATTTTGCTTGGCGGAAACCTCAATATACAAAGTTAATAATTGCTCATCGGTCAAGGACGCTAATTCTTCGGAAGTTAATAATCCTTGAGATAAAATTAAAGCACGAATTTCCGGGGCGGTGGGCATAACCGTTTGATCAGTTAAACTGGAATCACCTGTCTCAGGCGTGGTGGGCGTTAAACCAAAACACTGCTTTCCTTGGGGACAATTGGGATCAGTGCCGGATGAAACTTCCACAAAATCCGACAAACTATCACTGTCAGTATCTGGTAAATATGGGCTGGTTTTCCAAATATATAATTCATCATAATCACTTAAGCCATCCTTGTCCGTATCAGAAGAACGCAAATCTTCCTCGGTTCGTGTTTGTTGCGTAGTTGTTGAACTGTCAACCATTGACGGTTCATTATTCTGCGGAACCGGTACATATAAGAAGTCATCAAGAGAAACCAAAACAAAAATCACGACAAAACCAAACAAAAACAAAAGCACAAAAATTAAAAATTTTTGCTGACGATTTAAGCCGGACAAACCATCTGTTTGATGATTATTTTTTTCAACGCTAAAACTCTCTTTTAACTTACTGTCAAAAGAGGATCGCGGTTCAAATGATTGGCGATCTTGATCCATGAAATTCATGGTTATTTTTTTTAATTATACCATAAACCATCACCAATGCCCAAGGTTTTTATACACATTTATAATAATGTCCAACGTATTACGTATTTTATATTTTACTTTTCACTTAAATACTAGCCAATCCCCCCCCTGTCTTGCTTATCACTTTCTTAATTCTACAGCTCAGACTCTGAAATAAATTCAGAGTGAAAGCATAGTTTTTTGTTACATATTACAGCTTTATTACCTAAGCCATAATCTTCTAAGAAAATAAAAAAATACTGCCAAAAGCAATATCTTTTATATATAATTTATTTTTCCACTTGAGCTAATAATTTCTCCCAATCTGTTTGACTTAATTCTTGAGCGCGCGCCTCAATTGAAATTCCCGCCTTTTCCAACCATTCAATAGATTTAATTCGTGGGACATGATAACCATTGGCCAAATTATTTTGCAGTTGTTTGCGTTTGGCGGAAAATCCGATTTTCAATAAACGGAAAAATTCTTTTTGATCAATCGTCGGTAATTTTTTTCGGCGTACCAGTTCAATAACCGCACTATCAACTTTTGGAGACGGAAAAAAAGATTTTTTGCCAACCGGGAAAACAATGTGCGCTTCAAAATAAAATTGGGTCGCTAAAGCCAACAAACTCATTTCCCCCGGAGTGGCGGTAATACGCTCCGCCACTTCCTTTTGAATCATCAAAATCATCCGCGTTGGGGCATAATCCGCCTCAGAAAAACGACGAATAAAATGACTGGTAATATTATACGGCAAATTGGCGATCACTTGATAAGGTTGATTGTCAAAATGTTCCGAAATAAAATCAAAACCTAATTTTAGAATATCATCTTTGACCAACAATAAATTATTGACCGTACGAAATTCTTTTTTTAAAGCATAAAGCATGGTTGAATCCAATTCCACCGCCATCACCTTTTTCGCCTGTTTCACCAATTCCGCGGTTAATACTCCTGGACCCGGCCCCACTTCCAAAACATTTTCCCGCCCCGTTAAATCAGCTACCTTAATAATATTTTGCAAAACTTGATGATCAATTAAAAAATTTTGACCCACTTCACGACGAGGCGATAATCCGTATTTTTTTACAATCGCTAAAACATCAATCATACATTATATTAATTTGATATTTTTTCTTTATCCAAACGCGCAATTATTTCATTAGCCTCATCATCCATGGCGATTCGCGGACGACAATAATTCTCAATCATCACCGGAACCAATTGCGTATCAATCACACCGCTTTGATCGATGGTAAACATCACACCCAAACCTTGACGAGTTTCCAAACTCCACATTTGATCGAAAACAAAATTTCCCAAACTGTAATAAATCGGTTTACCCTGATAAACTTCTCGTCGTTGCACCACATGAGGGTGATGACCAACCACCAAATCAACTCCATTATCAATGGCTAAATGCGCCAATTCTCGTTGTTGATTCGTCGGCTCAATTTCATATTCCACCCCGGCATGCATAGTCATAATTATTACTTGCGCTCCCAAATCTTTAGCTTCTTGAATGTCCACCAATAACTGTTCTGAATTGATTAACGCCATTCCCGGTCGCGTATTTGTCGCGCCATAACCGGTCGGTCCATAGGCATATGCCAAAAAAGCGATTTTCAAATCTCGTACTTGTTTAATTAAAGGATTAACCATTTGGGCCATATTTTCCCCCGCCCCCACCCAATCAATCCCTTGGGCCCTCAAATATTCAAAAGTCTTATTCAAACCGGCCGTCCCATAATTACCAATATGATTATTGGCTAACCCCAAAATATCAAAACCGGTCAATTGCAAAGCTTTAGCAGATTCAGGATGAGCACGAAAAACAAACGAATCATCTTCTACCGGTTGACCGGCAATTATCGGACTTTCCAAATTTCCGAAAGCCAAATCCGCACCTTGAACTGTCTTCCGCATATCCGCCAAACAATACATAAAATCATTTTTGGCGATCATGGTTCTTTCCACCGCGCGAGATAACATTATATCCCCCACCATGAAAACCGTGGCGATTTGACGCGCCTTTAATTGCATTTGCAAAATTTGCTCTTGTTCCTTTTCCCGCCACACAGAAAAATCCACGGTTGATAATTCAACCTCCATATCATTTGGAACAATTTCCAAAGTTTTTTCTTGCGTAAACCAAAAAGCCAAGGCCGAAGCCGCCCCCACACTCATAAAAGCCAGCAAGAAAATTAAAAGAATTTTTTTCCACATACTATTTTTGCAATTGCCTCAAGTAAGCCTCGATAAATAAAATCAAATCTCCGTCTAAAACTCGTTCCACATCCGCGGTTTGCGCATCGGTGCGATGATCTTTTACCATTTTATAAGGATGCAAGACATAAGAACGCGCTTGATTACCCCAAGCCGCTTCGGTAAATTCTCCGCGCAGTTTTTGACGTTCTTCTTCCACTTCAGTTTCATAATATTGTTTAAGTTTAGCCTGCAAAATTTTCAAAGCTTTTTCCTTGTTTTGCATTTGCGATCGCTCATTTTGGCATTGCACCACAATACCAGTTGGTTCATGTTTAATGCGTACCGCCGAATCTGTAGTATTCACACTTTGACCGCCATGACCACCAGCCCGAAAAGTATCAATTTTCAAATCTTCCGGATTAATATCAATTACCACTTCGGCATCAAACAAAGGCAAAACTTCCACCATGGCAAACGAAGTGTGACGCATCTTTTCCGCATCAAACGGTGAAATACGAACCAAACGATGCACTCCGGCTTCGGATTTCAAATAACCGTAAGCATAACGACCGACCACTTCAATTTGTACACTTTTGATACCCGCTTCATTACCTTCGGAAATATTGATAATTTCCGTTTTCCAATTTCTTTGTTCACAAAAACGCAAATACATACGTAAGAGCATTTCCGCCCAATCCTGCGCGTCGGTTCCACCGGTTCCGGCATAAATACTGATAACCGCCGATTGTTTGTCATATTCTCCGCCCAAAAGCAAATCCAATTCCATTTGATTAAATTGTTTTTCCAAGGTTTGCAATTGGGTCATAAAATCTTCTCGCAAATTAACACTTTGATCATCCAAATCCAATTCCAGTATTTCACTCATATCAAACAATTGTTTTTTGAAATCTTCCCACTGCGTCACTTCGCGCTTCAAATCACTTAATTCTTGCGCGATTTGCTTGGCGCGTTGTTGATCCTGCCAAAAATCAGGCTGGGTCATCTGATTTTCTTTTTCAATTATTTCACTTTTAATTTCCGGTAAATTTAACAAAAAATACGCTTTTTCAAAGCGTTCTTGCAATTCCACCAATTGTGATTTCAAATCATTCATATAGCGGTATCATCATAATATTTTTTCCAATAAAAAACAAGCCCACGGACTTGTTTTTCGTATTTCAACGATTTAAAATGCCCTTCATCAAATTCGGGTCCATATCACCGATATTGCCCTGCTGTAAACTTTGCATTTGACCGAAAATATCACTATATTGCTGAAAAGCGCGGGTGAAAATCGGTGGTAAATAAATTAGAGCCAAAACAATCGGTAATAAAATCACCACCAGCTTTACAATACTCAAAATGCGCAACCACAAAATATATTTTCGTGTTTTTTCTACGCTTTCCAAAATTTCTCGCGTTAAACTTAAATTTTGACGAACAATTTGTTCGATATTTTTTAATTCCTCACCTCCTTGTGACATCATAAAATTTTTATCGCACTTTACAAATTTTAAATATGGAACTTAAACTTTGACAAATTTCTTCCAATTCACGCACGGAATATTTTTTCTCTCTAACATACTGACCATTAACCAGCTTAGCCGTAGGACGAAATTGTTGCAAATAATAAGCACGCGCACCTATCACCTGCTCAGCCATCGTCATAATATCCTCGCGCGAATGCAAAGATGGCAAAACCGTTGAACGAAACTCATGATCAATTCCACTTTCTATTATTATTTTAACACTTTGTTGCAACTTCGCCAAATCAGGGTTAAGTCCAACCACCGTATGATATTTTCCCCAAGGAGCTTTGATATCCATGGCCAAATAATCCAATAAATTTTTAGCCAATAATCCTTCAATAATTTGCGGTGCCGTACCATTGGTATCCAATTTTACCAATAATCCAAAACTTTTAATTTTAATGATAAACTCTTCCAAATCTTTATGCAAAGTCGGTTCACCACCGGTAATGCAAACCGCATCCAATAACTTATGGCGTGATTTCAAAAATTCAAAGAACTTTTCTTCGGCAATTAACTTGGCTTTTTTTACCATTTCCGGCAAAACCAATTCCGGATTATGGCAAAAATGACAACGGAAACCGCAACCGGCGGTAAAAACCGTGGCCGCCACTTTGCCCGGATAATCAAGTAAAGTTGTTTTTTGTAAACCGCCAATCATCATATTTCTCTTGATTAAAGAACCCCGAAATCGGGGTTCGATATGTTAAGCTGTAATTAAATAAGATTAAAGATTATCACCGCTAACGGTCAACATTTTATCAAATTCGCGACGGTCACCGAATTCCGCTTGTTTACCCTTATTCCAACGATTAACCGGACTTAAATACCCTACCACGCGGGAGTAAATTTCGCACTTCTGTCTTTCCAGTTGTTTTGATGACATACTTTTATTTTTCTTTTTTTTATTCATGTAATCAAACGCGATTATATGAATAAATATTATTTGTTATTTATATTTTATTACTTTTTAAATAAGATTTAAACCCTTGATTTATCCACAAACTATCCCTGAAGTTGCTGTTCCAAAGAAGAACCGGACACATAACCCATCTCCTCATCACAACGAGGGCAATATTCATGTTCACCGGCAATATAACCATGTTTGGGACAAATACTAAAGGTCGGAGTAATGGTAAAATACGGCAAACGGAAATTTTCCGCTATTTTCTTGACCAAAGATTTGGTACTTTCCGCCGAGGGCATTTTCTCCCCAATAAAACCATGCAATACCGTACCGCCCGTATATCTGGTTTGTAAATCATCTTGCAATTTCAAGGCTTCAAACACATCATCGGTATAACCCACCGGTAATTGTGATGAATTGGTATAGTAAGGTTCGGCACCGTTTTCCTGAACTTGTTTTTCATTAGCCACAATAATATCCGGAAATTTCTTTTTATCAAGACGCGCAAAACGATATGAGGTCCCTTCGGCCGGCGTTGCTTCCAAGTTAAAAAGCTGATTGGTTTCATTTTGATAATCCATCAATCGATCACGCATAAAATCAAGAGTTTGACGCGCAAATTTATGACCCTCCACCGTAGTAATATCTTGCCCCAATAAATTCAACGCCGCTTCATTCATCCCATTTAATCCAATGGTATTAAAATGATTCTTCCAAAATTCACCAAATCTTTCCTTGATAGTACTTAAGTAAAATCGAGAATATGGATATAACCCTGATTCCGTAAATTCTTCCAATACTTTACGTTTAATATCAAGTGATTGCCTGGCAATATCCATTAAATCGGCAACCCGCTTAAAAAACTCATCTTTATCTTTGGCCAAAAATCCGATTCGCGGTAAATTCAAAGTCACCACGCCGATTGAACCGGTCAACGGGTTAGCACCAAATAATCCTCCCCCGCGTTTGCGCAATTCACGATTATCCAAACGTAAGCGACAACACATACTGCGTGCGTCCTCGGGCTTCATGTCAGAATTAATAAAATTGGAAAAATACGGAATACCATATTTGGCGGTCATTTCCATAATTTTCATAATAATATGATCATCCCAATTCCAATCCGGCGTTACATTATAAGTAGGAATGGGAAAACCGAAAACGCGACCATGACTATCACCATCGAGCATCACATCCACAAACGCTTCATTAAAAATATCCATTTCTTTTTGAAATTCACCATATTTTTCCGGTTGCGGTTGACCACCGATGATCACCGCTTCGTTCTTCACATTTTCCGGTACAAACAAATCCAAAGTCACATTGGTAAACGGAGTTTGGAACCCGACGCGAGTCGGAACATTCATATTAAAAAGAAATTCTTGCAATGCTTGTTTGACCTCTTTGTATTCCAATTTGTCATAACGAATAAATGGCGCTAAATAAGTATCTAAACTGGAAACCGCTTGCGCCCCGGCTGATTCACCCTGCAAAGTATAGAAAAAATTTACCAATTGTCCGAGTGCGGTACGAAAATGTTTCGGTGGTTTACTGGTTACCTTGCCACGCACACCACCAAAACCGCGCAATAAAATATCGTGCAAATCCCAACCGCAACAATAAGCGGATAATAATTGCAAATCATGAATATGAATATCACCTTCCACATGCGCTTCTTTGATATTTGGCGGATAAACTTTATTAAGCCAATAATGAGAACTAATCGTAGACGCCACATAGTTATTCAAACCTTGCAAAGAATAATCCATGTTGGAATTTTCTTTGACACGCCAATCGGTACTATTCAAATAACTTTCCATTAATTGATCGGAATTGATCATCGCATCAATGTCACGCATTTTCGCATGTTGATCGCGATAAATTATATAAGACTTGGCCGCTTTGATAAAGTGATTTTCAATCATGGCGTCTTCCACCATATCTTGAATTTCTTCCACCGCCGGAATGGTTCGTTCATGAAATTTTTCATTTAATTTTTTGACCACTAAGTCTCCCAATTTTTCCGCATCTTCTTTACTTCCGGAATTGGTTGCTTGAAGCGCCTTGAAAATCGCCGTATTGATTTTCTCTTGAGTAAAATCAACAATACGACCATCACGCTTGCGAATTTGGATCAGTTTGTTGCCTGCAAACATAGATTAAAAGCTAAACCGCTTAATTATTATTTATTTTTTATTTATCACCGCCATTGCGCTTCTTTACCAACTCCTGTATTTCTTTCATAAACTCTTCCGCATCTTCAAAAGCCTTGTAAACCGAAGCAAAACGAATATACGCCACCTTATCAACCTTTTTCAAATTTTCCATTGCCAATTGTCCGATTTTATCACTGGCAATTTCATTACCGCTTTTTTGATTTTTCACCTCCACCTGAATATCTCGTTCAATATTATTCACCAATTGACGGAAACGATCATGATCAACCGGTCGTTTTTCTAAGGCTTTTTTCAATCCTGATTCCAACTTTTCCCGGTCATATGATTCGCGTCGTTCATCTCTTTTCACCACCATCAGCTCTAAAATTTCCACTTCCTCATAAGTGGAAAAACGAAAACCGCATTTATTGCATTCTCGACGCCGTCTGATCGCAAAACCATCGGCGGCCGGACGAGAATCCAATACTTTGGTATCTTCATGGTAACAAACTGGACATTTCATAATATGCTTTTATTGGCAAAATACAATATATAGTATAATATGACTTAATTATACCACTATATCTACGCACGAGCAAATATTCATAATTTTGTTTTTTTTACTCTAAAATTTGGGAAAACAAAAGCGTCGTAAATTATCAAACCGTTTTTTTCACCTCACTTGTGGATAACATCTGGAATTCGTATAACGTATTAGGTATGAAAATATAAGGCTATAGATATATACGTTATACGTTATACGTGAAACATTATACTTTTTCAAAAAATAAAAAAACCGAGGCCTATTTCCTCGGTCAATTTTTAATAATCCAAGATACTGACAAAATCCGACCCAGCTATGTAACAACATGTTTAAGGGGTTCTAATTCCCGTTAACACTTCTTCGCCAAATTTTAGATACCATAAGCTTCGATAATTCTCCCAAACCCTAGGACGCCATAACTGTTCAACAAAAACACTTTCAAGTATCTTCCGTGCCTGTAAAAAATATTCTATATCATTAGCCAGTGGATCCAAAATTTCTTTAGAATGATAAACGTGTCTTTGCATAATATTCACGACTGGGAAACTGTTGGTACAACCTAACATTTCGCCAAAACCTCGCGCAATCGTTTCTAAGGATTCCAATCCAACAATATAAGAAAAGTTTATTCTAAACCCCATGTCTTTTGCTGCTATCATTAATTGCCGTGCCTGGTTAAGTGAAAAACTGCTCTTATTTTCACGCAAAAGTTCTTCTCTTCGATCAAAACACTCAAGAGAAACACAATAAGCAAAATTTTTAATTTCTCGTAATATTTGCAATGAATCTAATTTAGTAATTTGAGATCCTAAATAAAACAATTCTCCACTAAAATTATAAACGGATAAAACTTCATTAAAAACCAACAAAAAATTTAATAATTCAGATTCGTTATCATAACATCCCGTCACAACAGCAACTTGAATCAAATGAGACAAATCATCAAAGCTACTCAATTCCATCCATTTTTCTATAAACACGCGCATTTCCTCACGACAAGCAACTTTTTTCCTGTCTCGCGATACTTGATATCCAGTATAACAAAACTTACAACCACGACAAGATGTTCGTGAATTCGGGTTAAAATTTAAGACTGTTCCATTTCTTCTTGGATAATTCGAATCACAAAAATCTTCCGAAGGCTCAATTACTTGCCCGACAACCAAATGATCAAATGTCAAAAATTTTCCTTCAATTCTAAATGGGCTTAAACAATTCACAGCCAAAGCAAAATAATAATTATTTTCTCCCAAGCTGTGGGCAAAACTAAATAACGGATCTTCACTTAATAATAAACCCATCCTCATTCGGTTAAATGAACAATAAAAATCTATCCCATAATAATTCAAAGCAATAAACAAAATGTCTTCGAAAGGAATATTATATTTTTCCACTAAAGCTTCAATTCTTTGTTTATTAATCATGCCCCACCTCTTTTATTTGGTTGTCGCCATTGCCGAAAGAAAAAAACCTCTTTTTTTGCAGACCAATAACGTGGTCATTACTGGCACTGAAATTGTTCCGTGTCGCTTCACAACATCCGCCACTTGAGATAAAAATTCTTGCCGTTTTACATCTTCAAGATTAATGATCTTAGGAAAAGTGTTAAGCAAATTGGGATATGTCTCACTATCATAGTGATAAACAACAACATAGCGCCGTAAATCATAAACAACAAAATGCTCATTCTGCATCAATTCAATTTCACGATTACGTAACTTTGCCAAGACTGCCTCATTTACTCCACTACTTGTTTCATATACTTCGCTTAAAATTCTCGAATAAAGCGCATTAATCTCAGCCACAACCGGATCTTGACTTTGAAAAAAACTATTCCAAACAATAACTAAATTTCCATCATCTTTCAATAAATCAACCAACTTACTGTATTTATCATCATCTTTTAACCAATGAAACATAGTAAAAGCCGTCACAGCATCAAATTTTTCCCTTGTTTCCAAGTTTTCAAATGTTGCCTCTAAAACTTCAACATGAGGCTGATCAGCAGTTTGTTCCTTGGCAATACTAACCAAATTTGCCCCTGGCTCAATTCCTACGACACGACATCCAAATTTCCCCAGTTCGCGCGTTGCTATACCACTTCCAGCTCCCAATTCCAAAATAGAACTTTCTGGTGTCAAACCACAAATATCATGTAGATCAATAAACAATTGTTGTGGATATGATGGACGAGCGCTATGATAATTCTTTGCATAAATGTCAAACGAAGCATTAAAAATTTTTTGACCTTTGAACATCATAATTTTCTCCTTTCTTTTGGGGTTATTGATAAAAATCGATAAAAACGGTTTTTGATTTGTGGTAAATTATTTGGTCTGACAAAATCACGCCGTCCGCCAAGTTGAATTTTTACTACTATTAATGCTGGACCATCTTTTATTTGCCCATAAATCGATCTTAAAATACCGCTTTCTGTAACAACATAAGTATATCGATAACCAAAAAATTTTGCCAGTCCTTCCAAGTTTACTTGATCTGACAATGATTTTTCTTCACTGCACGAACCATACGCTTCATTATCCAACACAAAATGGATTAAATTAGGTGGTAACTGCGTCCCAATCAACATAAGAGAATTCAAGTTCATTAATAAACTTGCATCACCATCGATAACAATAACTCTTCTATCGGTCCGACATAAGGATAATCCCAAACCAACAGACGCAACTAAACCCATAGACCCAGGAAAATACAAATTGCGTTCTGAATCAAATTTCTCAAAAATTTCTCTACTTATCAAACCCGTCGTGGAAACAACAATGTCATTGTTATCAAATAGATCGAAAATCTCCTGTAATGAGTCCGCTCTTTTCATTTATCCCACCCCCGTTTTAACAATAGAACAACCGGCAAACCAGTATCCACCATTCGTGAATATAAATATTGAACATCATTTAAACCATTTTTTGAATTATAAATAAGATATTCAATATCTAAAGATTTAAGAAGTGCTTCAGTGGCTTGACCTGTGTATTTATGTTGAATAGCATCTTCATCCGGACACCCTCTATAAGTGACCAAAAAATATACCGGTAATTCATATGGGAGGAGTAAAGAGGCAATATCATTCGAAGCTAAAAATAAGCCAGAATTTTGCATAAAGACAACCACCTTTTTACCTGCAAAAGTCGCTCCTGCAGCTAAACCAACAACCTCTGACTCCCTTGTCGCTGGAACAAACATTATTTCAGAATCATTTGTTAAACAACGAATTAAATCACGCAAAACACCACACGGGACACCGGAAGTGAAATTTATCCCTTGAGATTTCAAGAAATCAACTATTTCCCTTGCCTTATGGCTAATATCATGATCCATATCATTAAAAACATCCACATTATTCATCTGTTCCTCCTGTTGTGAGAAAATTAAATTGTAAAGAACACCAACAAACTAATTTACCAAAAACAACAATTAATGTCAAACAATTCCAACATTAATTTTTGCTCATTAAGATATCTCTTTCTAAGAAAAAACCGAGGCCTATTTCCTCGGTCAATTTTCAATAATCCAAAATACTAACGAAATTCGGTTTAGCGGAACTATTCAGAAACTGTAATGAACCGTCAGACAACACGCGCCACAAACAAATCTCCGCATGATACATTTCCACCACCACATCTTTTCTTTCCACAACCACCGTGGTACCGGGCAATTCTTTACGACAAGCACTCAGCAAGTCCGCCGACGGGTTAAAAGCAATTGGTGTTCCTGCATTTTGCAACATCGGCATGTCACCCAAAGTATCGCCAATCGCCCAAACATTACCAATAGGTAAACGAGCCAAATCCGGCCGAGTAAGCAAATCCTGCATAAAATCAACTTTCCTCTTACCATCTACCACATCGCGTTTACCGGTGAAATAACCATCCCGTACTTCCATGTGCGTACCAATAAAAAACGAAATTCCCCAATACTGGCAAAATCGCTGTACGCCCAAATAAGGCGAAGCGCTGATCGCACAAACCAGCCAACCTTGATCTCGCTTTTTCTTAATCAACTCACGCGTGAAAGCATAAACCTGCGAACATTTTTCATCAACCGTTTGTTCAATAATGGAGTTAACTTCTTGCTCCGGCAATCCGGCCAATGATTTTTCAAACAATTTCACCGCCCGACCAATATACTCATCAAAAGAACCTTGACGTTTTTGCCACAAACTTTCCAAACAATCAATTTCCTGTTTTACCGTCAAATCAATCAACCCACCGGCAATCAAAGCTTCCAAAATATCCAGAAACATACTGCGCCGTTTAAAAGTTCCATCAATATCCGTAAAAAGAACACCCTCGAAATTCATAGCTCCTCCGGTAAAAAGGACTCATACTAGTGCAATTAATTTAATATATTAACAAAAAAAAGTCAATCATGACTCCTAGTAACTATAGAAAAAACTCAAGTCTTAATTTTATTAATTTATGTAAACTTTGTAAAAAGAATCTGAGGATATTTGATTCTCAAATTATTGAATTCCTTATCTGGCATTCTTGCATCCACCGCCACAAATTTAATGGAATCAGGAAATTCCAAACCTACTGTAGATTGTAAATTTGGTAAATGAACTTGAAAAACCTCAGGAAATATTAATCCAGTGGCATTTGTCACTCCAGGTAATTGAAGAATACCCCGCACATATTTAGGTAATTTCAATTGTGCCATATTAGTAGTAGGAAGAATAAGATTATTACAATGATACAAAATATCTTTGTTATTTAAAAATTCTTCTTCAGTTAAACTTACCTGCTCTTCATCACAATCCAAAAGATACGAGACATCTTGTTTAACATTTCTTTTTTTTATTATATCTAACACTCTCCTTTCATTTGAATATTCAGAGTAAAAATATCCAAACCCATCAATCCGATACAAAAACCTCAATTCATTATCTGTTAATTCTTCTCCGGCTTTTTGTTTTCTCTCAATTTCATCCAAACTAATTGATCGTTTTTCTTGTTTCAATCTTTCTTTCTCCTCTTGTCTAGTCATTTCTCTAGTCTTTTTGGTTAACACAAAATTCAGCATTTCTTGCTTGATCTTCAAAATTTGTTGGATAATTGCCGGATCGCCACTAGCAAGTACTTCCTCTTGCGTTTGACCGCCCAAAAGTTCTTTTAATTCATTTTCCAATTGTAAATAATAATCCTGCTGTTCAGGGGTGAAGTTGGCTTTTAATTTTTGGGAAAAAAGTTCGGGCATATTATTCTTTTGTTACTGTTATATGCGGATATTTTTGTTTTAATTTTTCAATTTCATTATCTGACATTTTTTCAAAACAAAGTGATTTAATACCCAAAGGGATTTCTAATCCTTCAACGCTCGTTAGACTGTTTAAATTAAGATTTCCTCCCACACTTTGCGGTAATTGTAATCCTTCAGCGCTCGTTAGACTGCTTAAATCAAGATTTCCACCAATACTTTGCGGTAATTGTAAGCCTTCAGCGCTCGTTAGACTGCCTAAATAAATACTTCCTGCAATAATTTGCGGTAATTGTAATCCTTCAGCGCTCGTTAAACTGTTTAAATAAAGATCTTCGCCAATACTTTGTGGTAATTGTAATCCTTTAGCGCTCGTTATACTACTTAAATCAAGCCACCCTCCAATACTTTGCGGTAATTGTAATCCTTCAGCGCTCGTTATACTTTCTAAATCAAGACTTCCACCAATAATTTGCGGTAATTGTAATCCTTCAGCGCTCGTTAGACGGCTTAAATAAAGACTTCCTGCAATACTTTGCGGTAATTGTAATCCTTCAGCGCTCGTTAGACTGCCTAAATAAAGACCCCCACCAATAATTTGCGGTAATTTTACTCCTTCAATGTTCGTTAAACTTCTTAAATCAAGAAATCCAAAATGATAAACAATGTCTGTCCCAGCTAAAAACTCTTGTGTTGTTAAACTCACTTGATCTTCTGAACAACCTAAAACATAAGAAACATCTTCCTTAATATTTCGTTGATTTATAATATCTTCTACTCGTTTTTTATCTTCATTACTAGATGAAAAAGACAAACCAAGTCCATCAATCCGATACAAAAACTTCAATTCATTATCAGTTAATTCTTCACCCGCCTTTTGTTTTCTTTCAATTTCATCTAAACCTACTGTTTGTCTTTCTTTTTCCAATTGCTCTTTTCTTTGTCTCAATATTCTTTCTTCTTGTTCTTTTTCTTCTTGTTTTACCATTTCCCTAGTTTTCTTGGTTAACACAAAATTCAGCATTTCTTGCTTGATCTTCAAAATTTTTTGGATAATTTTCGGATCGCCACTGGCCAGCACTTCCTCCTGCGTTTGACCATTCAAAAGTTCTTTTAATTCATTTGCCAATCGTAAATAATAATCCTGCTGTTCAGGGGGGAAATTGGCTTTTAGTTTTTGGGGAAATAGTTCGGGCATTTTATTCTACAAATCAAATATTAAGCTGTAGCCTTTTTAAAAGTTTTCTTAAGATCTTCGGAATAATGTTTTTGTAGTTTTTCAATCTCTGAATCTGGCATATCTTTTCCAAAAACTATAGTTCGAATACCCACCGGTAATTCAAACAATCCCTTAGCCGAAGTTATATTATTCAAGTACACCACTCCTATCACGCTATCAGGCCATTTCAAACCTTCGATGGTTTGCAAACCACTTAAATCCAGATCACCGGCAATTTGACTTGGTAAAATCAATCCTTCCGGATTAACAAATTCTCCCAAATCAAGATTTCCATAATGAAAGACAATATCTCTTCCGGCCAAAAATTCTTCTTTTGTTAAACTCACCTGATCTTCACGACATTTATGAAATTGAGCCAAATCTTTTTTGGTAATAGCCTCTCTATCTCCCTCTAAATTTTCAAAGAGTTTACGATCGATTTCCGCTATTTGCTCGGCTAATAATCTCCGCTGAGCTTCTACCAAAGGATCAATTTCCACTTCTTCGGGTTTTATTGGCTTAATTAATTTCCCCACGCGTTTACGTTCCGGCAATTTACCGAATAATTGTTCCACCACCTCCACCATGGAATAATGTTTGAGTGGAGCCACTTCCGTATCAACGGCTGACAAAGCTGATTGTCGACGATCGCCTGATTCCATCGCACCATACATTTTCTTAGAAACATTAAATTCTTCAAGTAATTTCAAAAGATCAGACGCCCCGGCTGTTGGCCAACCTTTTGAAGTTGGGAAAAAACCACCAACGCGTTGCAAAATTTCATATAGGTAAGCAAACTCTTCCGGCCGCTGTTGTGATCGTTCAACATAATGCAAAAATAAATATTCATCCAAATCACGCGAATAACCGTTAGCTCGCCATTCTTCAATAATGGGAATCAAATGACGCAAAGACAAAACGTTTTCACTTAAAATATCCTTAGGATTAGTGGTCACATTGGCATTAGCCGGGAAAAATTCGCGATCCACGTCATTTTTGGACAAAACATTTTCTATACCACGAGCAACAATCGCTAAACGATTGATTTTCTGAAAAGCATCTTCCGGCGCTTCAAATCCGGATCCGGGACTATCCATTAAACGAACAACCAACATTTGCGTTAATTCATTACCAGCCAACTGCTCTCGTCTCTCCTGTTCTTCTTCCGGCGTTGTCGGTTCATTGATAAAAGCACTGGCATCAGTGGCATTAGGCAAGAAATCATAAGGAATAATCGCCAAACGAGACAAAAAGGCGGCGTCCATTTGTTGACGGCCAACATATAATTTATTACTACCCGGACGCCAGTTACCGGTCAATATCACCGAAAAACCTTTAGCCACCTTGAAAGACGGCAAATTATCCACCGCCGGATTGACCGTATCCCCCGGTTTTAGAGTCAACAACTCATTAAGCATAATCAAAACATGGTGTGGGATCGCATTAACTTCATCAATAATTATCGGACGACCTTCATACATGGCCCGATAAAACTTTCCCAAATAAGCGGTTGTTTCCACCGCCGTATCAAAAGACTGCATTAAACTTCGTTCCAATAATTGCAAATCTTTCTTTAATTGATCGGGATCAGATTCAGTCTTATATTTTTCTTGGTATTTTCTTTTTTCTTCCTTAATAAATTCCACCTGTTCTTGGGGTGTCATTTTTTTCATTCGTTCAATCTTAAACCCACCAATAAATGTTTCCACTTCAATTTCTTTGTGCCCGGAAATTAAAATCGGTTCCGCTGCATTTCGTCGCAGATTTTCCCATTCTTCCATTTGTTTTTCATATTCCAAACGCGACAAAGAACCACGAACCGGTCGCGGATGCGGTTTTAAGCCCAACTCTTCATTACCCTGCTCCCAACGATCCAAATATTCACTGGATATTCTAGACACACACAAATGTTTAGCCAAAGCGGTTTTACCGCTCCCCAATTCACCATGAATAAAAACCGGCCGATTACCATCAATCACATCTTCAATACGCGCCATCATTTGTTGAACATATGGGGTTTCCACAATGCGACCATTTTTATCAAAAGTTTCCTTCATTTGTCGCAATCGCTTAGCTTGAACAACCAAAAAAGCTAGTCGATCAGTTCTAATATAATCCAAATATTCTCGCTCTTTTTCATGATACTCCTCACCAAATCTTTTCACCAAGCGCTTTTGTCCGGCTTTTTTCGCCATATTAATATCCAAGAGCAAAGCATCCAATTCTTGTTGAAATTTTTTCAATTTTTCTCGGGCAACATGTAAATCGTGCAAGTTTTCTTCATAAAAATCCGCCGAACGCTCCGGATGAAAATCAGCATCTTCATCACCTTGTTTCAAAGCTCGTAAATCCTGTAAAATACCTTTAACATCCATGGTTAAATTGCGAGTAATAAAACGATCCGCATCTTGTTCCCAATTACGGCTATGCGGATTATTTTTTTGCTGATCTTTCAAAACCGCTTCACGATCAACACAAGCCATAATAGCCTCCAACCCCATTTCATCAAGCCCCATTAAACGCAAAGGTCTTTCTATAATTTCCATTCCTGCTTTTTCGGATTTTTTTCCTTTGCCGAGTTTGGTTCTAACTTGTTGTTCCACTTTTTTTCGAAAAAATTTCGAAATATTACGCCAACGCGTGAAAAGTTCTTCTCGCCGACGATAAATTTCTTTCACTTCATTTTCTTGTAAATCCAAAGTTGATTTTTCTTGGGCTGATAGATCCTCAACCTTGGTATAAATTCTTCGAGGCATTTGCTCTTTTGTCATATTGTTATATTAAATTATTTATTTAATTTTATTCATCCACCATTTCCACCACAAAATCAATTTGCTCAATGGCTTGTTTTAATAAATTATACATAGCCGGCACCAAATCACTAAGAGTACGAATACTTTCACCCTCTTCCCCCCAAATGCCCTCAAATATTTGTTGAGCATTTTGAGCCTCTGGGCCATCGCCTAAATTAATCTGAATCGCCCGCGCCAAAATTCCGGATTCATGCACCTGATCCACCATTTGCGCCGTACCTTCGGGATTAGATGAAGCACCATCGGTAATTTCAATCGCCAAATCCAACAAATCACCCTGTTTGATCTTTTCCTCATCACCCGGGTTACGAGTTCTCAAAACCTCCGCCCAAGCCGTATCATCATAAGTACTTCCACCAACAGCAATGGAATAAACCCCGTTAATTCGTTCCGCTCGTTCTTGCGCCTGAGGAATAACCCGTGTTAAATGCAAAGGCTTCAAAACTTTGGCCGTATCACCAAACTGAATCAACTGCGTGTTAATTTTTAAGGGCGGAATAGTCAGCGATTCTTCCTTGAACATTCGGGTAATTTTGTCTTCAAAAGTTGCCAGTGATTCCAAATACAATACAATCACGCGCAACATTGTTTCCATCACCGCACCATTAGTTGACCCTGAACTGTCAATCACCAAACGCAAACGAAATTCATCCGGTTTAATGATCAGTTTTTCCAAAAATTGTTTTTTTTCATAAGAAGATAACGCATCAAACGGAATAAAGTCCACCGCTCCTTCTTGCAAGAAATGACCGTACTTACGAATAAACTTTTGCACATCCAAGCGACCACTATGATAATAACGATCCCAAACCATGGAAACTTGACTGCGAATTTTTCGACTGATTAATTCAAAAACCTGTGCCATTTCCATTTGAAACGGCCAAACTTCATTGGCAATTGAACGATACTTTTTAATCGCCTCAACCGGAACATTATGCGTTTGAGAAAATTCTTGATCCGCTACTTCGAGCATTTCACGTTGACGCGCTTGCGGGGTATCAAGTCTTCGGGCCTTTTTCTTGTCTCGTTTTTCTTGACTTTCTTTTTTTCTTTTGGAATCAAGGAAATCACGAACCGTATCTTCATTAATCTGTTGTTGCTCTTTACTCCCGGGTGATTTCCATGGATTGGTTTTTTTCTTTTTACCGTCAGATGATTCTTTACCACTCTTTGATTCTTTACCACTCTTTGGTTCTTTCCCATCTTTGGGATCTTTATCGCCCTCTTTACCATCACCGCCATCTTTATCCTTGCCCTGATCTTTATCACCATCTTTCCCTTCACCACTACCATCTTTATCTTTATCCTTATCGCCATCTTTACCTTCATCGCCATCTTCTCCATCATCATCCTCATCATCATCTTTTTCCGATTTATTACCATCGGGCTGTGGCAATTGATCACTTGAACCTGGCTCGCCTGAAGAATCATCTGAATCTTGCGGTTCAGAAGGTTCACCACTCGAATCACCACCTTCACCACCTGCACCGCCCTCCGGTTTGGTTTCTGATTCCGGAGGAATTTCTTCATTTTCCATATCTTGCAATAATAATTTGATAAAAACCGGTTCAACAAACTGTCTAATTTTCTGATATCTGATTCCCGCCCGACTATCACTTTTTGTACCTGCAATACCCGGCGTTACCAACAAATCCACAAATGTCTCAAATGGCACGCCACCCAAATCAGTGCTTTGTAAAATATCCTTAACTTCATCATCCACAATAATTGGTTGGTCAGGCACCATTCTTTTGCGTAATAAATAATACATTAACTGAGTATGCTTGGCACTATCTTCCAAATGATAAAAATCCATTCGTTCACCCGGTTTATCCTTTTTTTCTGAAGCAGGAAATAAATGTTCACGATACAAATCCTCCACCACCGAACTGATGCGCAGATCACTTAAACTACTTTCTTCAATTAAAAACGGAAGAACTTTTCGGCCGACTCTTTTATTAACATAAATATCATCCAAACAATTATAAAATTCTCGAAATCGTTTTATAATAAATACTTCCAAGCCGGAATACCGACGTGGATCACGTTTACTGATCTTGTGCTTTTTTTTCGTTAAATATTCCGGTAATTGGGGATATTTCCGCCTTAAAATTTGTTCCACCACTTCCGCCACTTCAATCCCTTTGTGTTTCATGTATTCAAAGTTAGCCAGCATCCCTTCCGGATCCTCCCGTAAATCCCAAAAATGCGCAATTTCATGACACACCGCCCAAAACATTTGTTCATCGCTCCAACCATATTTTTCTTGCTTTTCCCAAAACCCAATATCAACATTGATAATCCCCTCCTCTAAATTTATAAAAAAACCCTTACCAATGGAATAACGAAGTGATCGATCACCGGCAATATCAGTCAAAACCGCTTGGCGTTGTTCCAAAAACTGCTTGGCTCTTTCCAAATATTTCTGATGTTTTTGGGGAATATTTTTGGCCACCGCCACTTCCAATTTTTTTTGCCCAACTACGGGCGTTTCAAAATTCATATAAAATCATTGAATATTGATATTTCATTATAACAAAAATTAACTACAATTGAAAATTTTATTTAACCCCCAAATCAGCTTTTTTCTGTTGAATTTCCTTGTTTTTCTGTTCCAAATGAATTAATAATTGCTGGAAGCCATAACCGATCGCTCCCATAGTTTGATTGACCGCCGAATCATATTCATCAGGGACAGTATTGATCAAATAATTTTTTACATCACCCTCATTTAAAATAATTTGCTCTTCCGTATAATTTTGCAGTTCCTTGATTTTTTCCGCTGAATCGATTTTGGCTTGAGCATACAGCGCCAAGGCAATTTCAATTTCATTTTCATATTTTGTCAGCAACATATCAGTGTAGCTGGTTACACCCAATTCGTAAAGTCGTTTCAATTCACTTAGTCGTTCTTTGGCTACCCTGATTTTGTAATCCGCCTTATTTATTTCCCCAAAAGTGAAAAAATATCTCACTTCCTCGCCCCACAAATCCAACCAATAAACCTTTGAATCCGGCAAAATACCGGGGCGCAAAAAATATCCGCTTTGAGCATTAACAACAAAAGGCGCGAGCATAACCATCATTATTATGACCAAAATAATTTTTTTCATATTTATTTATATTGATTTATTATTTTTTTGGCTTCTTGCCACAACGATGGATCATTTTGTTTTTCCTTTAACCAATACCACCACTCCACCCCCCAAAAATAAATTTCCCGTGCACCGGTTCGACGAGCAAATTCAAAATTAGAGGATAACTTTTCCGCGGTCATCATTTTCTTCAACTGATCAGAATCAAAAGTTAAATTATAACCATAGGGTACCCAAGGTTCAGCTTGCAACTCCGCTACAATCACATCACTTGGCGCCAAATTTACCATTCGCGCCTTTAACCAATAAAATGAAGGTGGGAAAACATGACGGAAAAATCCCAAATATTGATTATAAACTTCCCGATACAAAGTATGACCAAACTTATCTCCCAAATGACCGGTTTTGAACCAAAAACTTAACTCACCACTATCGGTAATCAGGATTGGACGCGAATCCAAACTTTTGACAATGGCAATTTCTTTTTTTAATTGTTCAATTGACATGGGGGGACATTCGCCAAATGAATCCAAAAAAGGTTCATTTTCAATTTGCCACCACCACAAAGCGGAATATTTTTTAAAATGTGTCACTACATCGGCAATCATTTGTTGTTGTTCTAGGTCCGCTTTTTCCGTCGTTAAATCTCTTAACCAATCAGGTGTATGGCATTCCGGCCACCGTGGGGTGCGATGTCCAATAGCTAAAATCACTTTAACGCCTCTTTCATCGGCCATCTCCATCATCCAATCATAATCTTGAAACTCATATTGACCAAAGGTTGGCGCAATTTTATTCCATGGTACCGCAATTCTGATATTTTTGATTTGCAAATCATCCAAAATTGCCAAATAAGCTTGTCGCCAATCCAAACCCAAATCATTTTCCACGTAAACCTTAGAAAAAGTCACGCCAATAATCGGTTTATTATTTTCCCCATAATCTTTCAAAGTTAATAAAACCGTTAAAATGGCAATTTCCAAAACCAAAATCAGCAGTAAAATCAAAACTCTGGTTTTCAATTGCATTTTCATAATGATATTATTGTAAATTTAAATTATACTTGAAGAAAACGAATTTTGATAATTGGCAAATTCCACATGAGGGAATTTCTCTCTTATTTTTTCCATTTCTTCATCAGAAAAATGACTTAAATCCACTTTTTTAATTCCCAATGGGATAATCAATCCTTCCAAAGTTTGTAATCCACTCAAATCAAGACTACCACCAATAAACCGTGGTAAAACCAATCCGTCAGGACTGGACAAAGATCTTAAATCCAAATTACCCCCAATACTTCGTGGCAAAATTAAATTTTTGAAATTTTTTAACTTTGACAAATTAACATTCCCTGGAACCTGATCCGGAAAAATCAACTTGTCCACTTCCTCCAAATCATTTAAATTAACATCCATGCCAATTACTTTAGGCAAACGTAAATCCTTGGCTTTAAGCAAACTTCTTAAATTCACATCACCAGCCACAAAATCAGGGAAACTCAAATCATCGACACTGGCCAATAGAAATAAATCCAAGTGTCCGACCACCGTTTGAGGTAATTGTAAACCTTCCGGAAAAATTAAATCTCTTAAAAACACTCCGCCATTAATTATTTTCGGCAAAACAAGATCGTCAACTTGAGTCACATCTGGTAGATCAATATCCCCAAGATGATAAACCATATCTCCATTATCAAAACCTTCATTTTGAAGAAGACATACCTGATCCTCTCGACAACCCAAAAGATTCGCTACCTCCTGATTAAAATTACGATTGAAAATAATAGAATCCAACCTTTTTTGTTCTTTATCATTAACATCAAAAGGCAATCCCAAACCATCAAGTCGATACAAAAACTTTAATTCACTTTCTGTTAATTGCTGTCCGGCATTATGCTTTATTTCTATGTTGTCTAAGATTGCTATTTGTTGTTCATATTCCAGCTGTTCTTCGTTTTGTTTTAACAATCTTTGGTTCATCGCTTCCTCCTGCCTAACCATTTCCCTAGTCTTCTTGGTTAACACAAAATTAAGCATTTCTTGCTTGATCTTCAAAATTTGTTGGATAATTTCCGGATCGCCACTGGCAAGTACTTCCTCCTGCGTTTGACCGCCCAAAAGTTCTTTTAATTCATTTTCCAATTGCAAGTAATAATCCTGCTGTTCAGGGGTGAAGTTGGCTTTTAATTTTTGGGAGAATAGTTCGAGCATATAATTTAATCTAATGTTAAAATTATACCATAAAATATGGATAAAACATAAAATAAAAACCGGGGCATTTAAACCCCTGTTTTTATATTTAATTAATATATTTACATCATTTTTCGACGTAAAAAAGTCGGAATATCCAAATCATCAGGGTCCATAGTCGCTTCCTCATCAGAAACCACCGATTGATTAATATCCACTTTTGGTAATCCGGTAGCGTTTACCGATCGATTAACAGGATTAGATGTTTTTCGATCTTCTTCATAACTATTATTAACAACAACCGGTTCCGGTTCCTCTCGTCTGATTGGCGCTTGAAAATAATTTACCGGTTCATGTTTTATTTTCAATAAATTCTCTTTAACTTCACGATTATCAAATCCGGTTGCCACCACTGTAATTTTAATTTCTTCTTTTAATTTTTCATCGGTCACCGCACCAAAAATAATTTTCGCATCCGAATCGGTTGACTCGGTAATAATTTTTGCCGCTTCACTAACTTCATACATGGTTAAATTCGGACCACCGGCAATGGTAAACAAAATTCCCTTGGCTCCTTCAATGGAAATTTCCAATAGCGGACTGGAAATCGCCGCCTTAGCCGCCTCGACCGCACGGTTATCACCACTGGAAATACCCATACCCATCAAAGCTGAACCACTGGAACGCATAATCGCCTTTACATCAGCAAAGTCCACATTGATCAATCCCGGCAAAGTAATTAACTCGGAAATTCCTTGAACTCCCTGACGTAAAACTTCATCTACAACTCGAAAAGCTTCGATTAATGGTGTTTTTTTATCAATAATTTGCCAAATCCGATCATTGGGAATAGTAATCATGGTATCCACTTTACTGCTCAAATCCTTTAATCCTTCTTCGGCAATTCGACGACGCGGACCACCTTCAAACTGAAATGGTTTGGTCACCACGGCAATGGTTAAAATCCCCATTTCCTTGGCCAATTCCGCCACAATCGGTGAAGCACCGGTCCCGCTTCCACCACCCAAACCGCAGGTAATAAACAAAAGATCAGTGCCTTTTAACATCTCCCGCAATTCATTTTGTGATTCCTCGGCTGATTTTCGCCCCAAAGAAGGATCCATCCCCGCACCCAAACCTCTGGTGGTTGTTCGACCAATATGAATTTTATAATCAGCTAAACTGTTTTGTAAAGCTTGTAAATCAGTATTAATGGCAACAAATTCCACTCCTTTGACTCCGGCTTCAATCATTCGATTGACCGCCGCGCCACCACCACCACCAACACCAACCACTTTTATTTTAGCGAAAGTTTGAATCTCCGGTTTTATTTCTGGCATATAATACAATATTATTATCTTAAACTGTTATATTTGACAGCTCTCCCCCTCGCTATTTTTAGAGTTTAATAATTAACACTAATTATGATATTAAAGACTTTAACCATTTAATTGCTCCGGACGCCATATCCTTCACGCCATTCAAACGACCGGACAAATTAACTTTATTACTATTTTGACTCATGGCTTGATAACCCCATAAAACCAACCCCAAAGCATTAACATAAGTAATATCATTTACTTTATCAACCGCCGTATTAAATCTTTGAACCGCACCGATGGTCACCGGTAATAGAGTTCTTTTTTTCGCCACCTCAATCATACCCGGTAATTTTGCTCCACCACCAACCAAGACGAGTCCGGCAGGTAACAATCCAGAACGATTAATTTTTTGTAATTCATTATCCACTTTTTCAAAAATTTCTTCCACACGCGCGGTAATAATTTCCGTAATATATTTTTTACTAAAAGATTGATCATCACCACCAAATTCACGCAAATTAACAGTTTCCTCTTTATTCACCTTTTCCAAACTGGCATGACCATACTCTAACTTGACTCTTTCCGCCACTTCCACGGAAGTTTGCAATCCCAAAGCCAAATCAGCGGTAATATGATTTGAACCAAGCGGTAAAACCGCGGCATGAATCACATTTCCCTCTTCAAAAACCAAAATATTTGTCGTCGCCGCACCAATATCCACCAAAGCCACTCCCAATTCCTTTTGTCGCACCGACAAGACCGTTTCCGCGCCGGCGAGCATTGATAACACCAAATCATTAATATCCAGTCCGGTACGATAAACACACTTAGTTAAATTTTTAATTTGCGAACTTAAACCACGGATTACCTGAGTGGTCACTTCCAAACGAATACCAGTCATTCCCACCGGATCTTTTACTCCGGTTTGATCATCTACGGAAAAAGATTTAGGGATAACATGCAAAACTTCATAATTAACCGGGGCGGCCACCGATCGCGCTGCCTCCACCACCCGGGCGATATCATCATCTTGGATCTCTCCCATAGTTCTGGTAATGGCAATCACGCCTTTGCTTTCCTGGGATCCAATATGTGTTCCGCCAATGGACATCCAGACATTTTCAATATTCATTCCAATCATGCGTTCCGCTTTTTCCAAAGCCGTAGAAATACTCGACACTGTATCCTCAATACTAACCACCGAACCTTTGCTGATTCCTTGAGACGGGACTTCAATTACCCCAATAATATTGAGTTGTTCGTTTTCCTGGCTCTTGGCCAACTGACCGACCACAATTCGAATGTTGGCCGATCCGATATCCAATCCGGTTATTAGAGTCTCTGACATAAATTTTGAAACTAGTTTCATATTCATTATAAAATAAAAAGGTGAGTTTTGAAATGCTAGTGAACAAAAAAATAACTCAACTTTCAAGATTTAAATATTGTATTACCAAAAACGCGAACCAAAAATAATTATCCCGATAATAATGGCTGAAATTGCGGTAATCAAGACCATGCCGGCGGTAATATTTTTTATATCATATACAAATAAATGGATGCGAGGTTTTAACATATCCACAAGGCGTTCAAAAGCGGTGTTCAACATTTCCAGCAATAGCACCAACAAAATCATGAAAATTATAATTAACCACTCCCATGATCGCAAATTAAAAACAAAACCAGCAACAATAACAAACAAGGCCGCAATAATCTGAAACCGAAAATTTCTTTCTGTATTAAATACGGTCATGATCCCCCGCCAAGCGGAACGAAAACTGTTAAAAATTTTTTTTATTGACATAATATTAATCGTTCAATATTTTCTGTTCCAAAATCTCCATTTCCATAGCCTGAGATTTTTTTTCATGATCAAAACCTAATAAATGTAAAAAACCATGCGTCAAAAGCCACAATAATTCACGATTAACACTGGGACTGTATTGCAACGCTTGTCGTTTCATTTGAGGAACACAAACAATAATCTCTCCCAAAAAAATTTGTTTGCCTTGTTTTTCATTAACCCCAAAAGACAAAACATCGGTTACCTTATTTTTCCCCCGATAAATACGATTTAATTTTTTAATGGCTGACTCACCCACCAAAACAATTGATACTTGATATTCCCCTGAGAGTTTCATTATTTTTTGGCAACGAACAAACAATTTTTTCACTGTTAAATGAGGAAAGCGAAAGGCAACTTGTTTATTTAAATCATACTTAATCATAAAATCAAAGACCGTTATTGGTAAAAATAAAACCATTAACCATCATTTGGTAAATATTTGGATAACTGGCCTTTTCTCGCGCTCCAATATCATATTTAATTTCATAAATCAGATCATTTTTTGCCAAGTAAGAGGTAAATTCATCAGGAGATTGCACCACTTTATCACCCTGTCGATTGGAATAAATTTTAATTTCATTACTGGTTATTTGCGAAAAAGTACTCAAATACCAAACATCGACCGGCTGACGCAATGAATTTTCCAAAACCTTAATACTGACAAATTCACCGGCAATTGAGGTAATAATCACTTCACTGGCCGCTTGATCAACCGAACGAGCAAACCAACCAATCGGATAAAAAACATTATACGCAAAAATCGGATTAACATAAGTCACCACCAAACCGGAAAACTCCAGTTCTGCCGGCTCGCTGGCAATGGGATTGAAAAAATTGATAAACTCTTGCCCATCAATATATCCATCACCATCAGTATCTTTTTCCGCCGCATTGGTTTTTAACACATATTCTTCATTATCAGTTAGTAAATCACCATCCGTGTCGATATCATGCATTAAACTCAAAATTCGAGGTATTGGTTCTTCAATAATCGGTGGCTCTTCCACGACCGGCGGTTCAGTTTCCGATGGTAATTCAATTTCAGGTTCATTTATTATCGGGGGGACGGAAGAATTTTCCACTTCAATAGTTCCCGGTAATTGTTCGAGTGTTTGCGGGTTGGAAAAATACATCAAATATATCAGATAACCAACCAGTCCCAATAATAACAAAACCCCAATCCCAATAATCAAATACGTGGTTTTGGAAACAATTTTCGTTGGCTTTTGACTCATTAGTTTTTTAGGCACTTCCGGAGAAACAGATGGCTGATACTGAACTTTCAAATCTTGCGGACGAGTGAGATTTTCCTTGGTACCATAAAAAGATTCCGGCATCGAAACCACCCGATCACTAAAACCCGACAAATTATCGTTGGAATTATTTGAATTTTGTTGATTATTATTTTCCGTCATGAATCATTATTCAATTTGTAAATTTAATAATTTGCCCGGTCCCTTGGGATCATACCCATGAGTTACTTCTTCACCATCAAGAAAGCTGTCACCATCGGTATCGGGATTGTTCGGATCAGTTAAATAAACCCGTACTTCATCAAAATCATTTAACCCATCACGATCAGTATCTGCCAAATTAATAGAAGTCCCTAAAATTATTTCCTCCTGATCGGTCAAACCATCAGCATCCGTGTCCGTAGGTGGTAAATTAATAACCGCGCCGGGAATTTCTTCCGGTTCATTGATTGGTAATTGCGGTTCTTCCGGGACTTGATTGATTGGTGCCGGATTTTCATTGATCATATTGTTAATTGGCAAGAGCTCCTCATCAACCGGTGGTGTCATAAAATAATTATAAGCAATATACCCACCTACACCCAAAACAATAACCACCAAGACTGCAATCAAAACATATAACAAAACATTACTTTTATGCTCTACCCCACCTACCGGAGGGAAAGCCGGATTATTATCAGGAATATTGGGGGAAACAGTTGCGTTATTTGGCATAGAAACATTAGCATTACCTTTATTCTCTGAATTAGGTGGCACCGGTTGCCCCATTCCCGGCATAGTGACAATTGGTTCATCATTTACTTGATCTTGATTGTTTTTGGCAGTTGACACATCATCAAACATAAGTTTTTTTGTTATTAATCAATGTATAAGGAACTTTCCGGCTGATTATTAACCGAATAATTACCTTCTAAATTATAATATAATAAAGCACTATTATAAGTCATATACTGATAACCATATAAATAACTATTACTGCTAAAAATATCGGCCGGTGGAATGGTAACTTGCAAAGTGGTGGAATCATAACAAGTCAAAGGATCCGACCCCGGAGCACAAACCGAACAAACCGATGAATTTTTCGCTGCAAAACATTGATGATTACCAGTTAAACAACTACGACTATCTTCAGCACATCTGGTTCCGCTATAATTAGTACTGGGATCATATTGCTCAAAATAATTGATCGGGTCTTCGGGAATTTGTCCGCGATAACTGGCGTCAGACTGCAAATACTCTCGTAAATCAACTTGCAAGACAGAGTTCCAACTTAACCAACTGCTAAGTGACATCCCTCGCAAATACGAACCGCTTGAAATTTCAGGCAAAGAACCTTTATCTTGAAAATAAGAAGCTAAGAAGCGTTTTAACATGGAAATATCCACTACCCGCTTCATATCTCGTTGAATTTTCCATCTTTCATTAGAATTACCAACGTTGATATTAAAAGTCAAATAATTGAGCATTTGTGAATAAATTCCGGTCGTCGTACTATTAGCTTCCAAATTATAAGCCAAAATATAAATATTGTCGTACAAAACATTATTATTTAAATTACCGGCTACAATATAAATCGTATTACCATCTCGCACCCCATAATAACAAACTTCCGTACCATAATATGGATGAGTATCACAAGCCACCTTCATCGGCGACAAAGTTGAATTTTCAATATTAGGAACATTTTGCATAAACCATTCCCCGGCGGATAAATGATTAGGGTTGGCATATACTCGCAAAGCAATCGCATCGCCTGAACCATCGGTTTGTGCATCCAAATCAGAGCGCAAGAAGAAATATTCCTTTAATAAAGAACCGGAAGCTGAGGGCCCCTCCACCACGCGCAAATCCGGCAAATCATCATCTGTGGCATTAATATTACCGGCATCACGACAATACATTAATCTGATATGATATTGATTTTCCGTCCAACCAAGAGCACTGGGACTGATTGACCAAGGATTTTCACACAAGAAAACATCAACCGTTCCCGAGCCCTGAATCACGGTTCCTACTTTACCGTAAAAATAATCTTCGGTAATTGTCGCATAAGCAGTAATGGTCGTTCGACCGATTTTATTATTAATTTCCACTTGATCCGGATCAGTTGTTGCTGCCCCCAAATCAAAGGATATTAACGAAGCATCAGCCGTTGACCACTCCGTCGTCGTAGAAGCATTAATCCCGGCTTTCCATTCCCAATTATAACCTTTAACCGGCTGGAGAATTGTTAATCCGGACAATGGATAATGAATCGTCTCCCAATCTTCATTTCTTTCAGTGGCAATTTTATCCGGCACCCAAACTTTTTCACTGTTTTCTTCGTCTTCCTGCAAAACTTTAATACCATCCAACTGACAAACATCAGCCTTTACATTAAAGGTGAATTGTTGATCACCCATATTCATGTCACAATTGTTTTTCATTTGTAATAACCGCACACGATAATTCTTGGTTTTTAACAATTCTCCATTGGTTAAAATGGTAATCCGCGAACCATTATAATCACCTTCGCCTTGACCTGAACTAATACTAACAGAATAGTTTGTTTCCGAACACCAAACCAAATCAACTGGTGTAGGACTGGATTGTTGCGCCACCACATCATTGCCCGTCAAACTATGGAAAATATCTTTTACTTTTTGCGCTAATTTAGAAAATAGTGAATTTGAATTGATTGCGACGGAATTGCATTTATCGGACGATTCCAAATATTCCAGTTTAACATAAGAAGTCAAATTATTCAGAATAGCCGGCTCAGCAAAAAACTCCAAAGTTTGGTCATAATCAATCACAATCGCACCATTGGGACAAGCATTAAATTGCGTCGGACTGGTCAAAATTCCTTTGGGCGGATTGTTCAAATCACAACCAGCCGGCACCGGTCCATTTCCGGTATAAACATAAGTAAATTTACCATTACCACTAATCATCGTCCCTCCGGTTACTCCGGCATCTCTCTCCGCAAAGGAAACATTACTTTTAATTTTACCCACAACATTTAGCGTTTCACTCAAAACACTGCCCTGAAGATAACCCAAAACTTGCAAGTTCATATATGGAGCACCCATTTGACTACCTCGATTAGCTTCACACAAGGCATCTTCACCCGGTTCTACTACTCCATTTCCGCAATAACTTTCTCCCGAAAAATTGGGATTCACGCCGGCATTTAAACAACCAGGAGTACAACCAACCGGCAATTTATTAGCACAAGGTGCCCCACTAATCAAACGATTGATATCTTCAATAGTTAAAGCACTACGGAAAAACTTCAATTCATCAATTGAACCAACAAACATACTCCCTCCTTGTTCGTTCAATAAACCTCTCGCTCCCAATAAAACAACGCCATTATTTCTTAAATCCAAATCCTTCATATTCAAGGCTTGAGTTGTATTGCGTAATTCCAAGTTACCATCTACATAAAGAGATAAATGACTATCACGATCAAAAATTAACGCTAAATGATGCCACTTATTATCATTATAATTTTTAATCCCAAAATTTGTAACTACTGCCTTATTAGCATCAATGAAACGAAGTTGTACCTGACCATTAACCAAGTTTATAGTATACATTCCCGGTTGATAATAAGAAGAAGAATCAATAATTTTTGAAATCAAGGTTCGGGTTATTTGATCTGATGTCTTAAACCACAAAGAAATCGCACCATCGGTAGTCTGCCAATCAAAAGTGTTTTTCAAGTTTATCCATCCATTATTATTATATTGCAAAGCTGTACCGCTTTGTCCTTCTGCCCATACTCGATTAGCAATTGAAAACAACTGCCCGGTAACTGAATTTTTTGTTGTTGTTCCCGAACCTTCGTTAAAGGCAAAATAACCAACCGGATTTTCACATTGAACTTCACACTCTTCTTTAATAGCAATTTGTTTACCATTAACATCATAACTCGCAACTTGTTCCAAAATACCATTACCACAACAATTTTGATTAATTTCTTTTGTAATACAAGTACAAGGCGGAATATCACCAGTACATTTTGTTACTCCATCTTCCTCACAAACTCCCTGAGAACTTCCAAACTCAGTCTCACAAGTACACTTATTAATTGTATTGGTACACTGTTTTGTCTGATCTTCCTGACAAACTTTAATCGTTCCACACGCCACAAACGGTTTTAATAAACATTTATTACTGCAATATTGATCTTCATATTTTTCACAAACACAATTCTCATCAGAATATGGGTTACAACTTGTACCATTCGGTTTTTGACAATTTAATAACCGCGGTTCACATTCTTCTCCGGCTTCCAATTTACCATTGCCACAAACCGCTGATTCAATTTCCTGCAAGTTACCATTAACAATTTGCTTGGGATAATCACTACCAACCAATAAACAATTGGCATTCAAACCATATTTTGTATTTAATGTCGAGTTACCATAATCTTCATCTTCACCCGGCTCTTTGATCCCATTACCACAAGTATAACCACTGGCATTTGATCCTAATTTCAAGCATCGATCACTGCAACCGGCACCACCATCACAATCTTCTCCGGAATTTACCACCCCATTACCACAACAAATCGCCCCCGCATCGGAAACCGAAGTGCCAAAACAAGCCGGCGTTCCGGCATGCAAACAATTGCCATCACAATATAAGTTAGAATCGCACTCCTCCCCTTTTTCCACGATCCCATTACCGCAAACCGAGCCATAAACTAAGGATCCTAAATTCAAACAATTATCACCGCAACCCGGCTGGCTACTGACCGCAAAAGTTTGCTTGAATAAAGCCACTAACTTTTGATGCGCCGAATTAAATAAATTTAAAGATGTCCCAAATTCTATTTTCACGGAACGATCTTCCGGATTAGAATCCCAATCCCATTCATAATCATAAATATTTAATCGTTGACCATTTACACTGCAAACATCCGGTTTGGTATAAGGTACACCACTGTAAATCACCTTTTGCCCGGAAATGGTGGCAATATAATTTGCCGGCATCACTTCCACTTTTTCCGGTCGACAATAAGCTTCACCATCACGAACCTTGAAAATCCAACTAAATGCGTCAAAAATTGTTTCTTCTTCGTCAGCTGAAGTTGAATTTACCACACAATTGGTACAACCGTTAGGCATAGAACAAATACATCCCGGTTCACCGGATAAACAAGTTTCCACATTTTGGAAAGTACATACTTGCTCACATACCAAATCACCAGCCGGACAAGAGGCGGTCGCTATTGATGTCAAAGGCACACAAGTGCAAGCCGAACGATCAGCGGTACATTGTTCAGTAGGATTTTCCGTACAAAAAGACTTTTTCACACAAGTACCCTTAGTTTGCGTTTCATCTTCCGGAGTGTTTGGATCATTAACCGCATCCACAAAACATTTTTCCGTTGGCGCGAACTGATAATATCCAGATTCCCGACAATCACAATTCTCCGTACTGGCGGAACAAGAATTACCTACCCCACCATCCAATAACAAACAAGCTTTTTCCGGTACACAAGTACAAGCGCCCGGTTCATTGCCGGTACAATATTTAATTTGACCGTTAGCATTAAATGCTTCCTGGCAAATTTTCGGTTCAATACAAGTACAATCAACTGAATCTTGCGTACACTTTCGATTAACATCATTGGAACAATAGCTGGCACAAACTTTTTCTCCGGCCTCACAAGTTTGAGGAATTGAACAACTACAACCGGTCGAAGCACGTTGTTCTAAAGTCAAATCATTAAAAGCCGTGGTACAAGTAGCATTGGCATTTTCACCCACAAACTTTTCTTCAACTATACGACGACAATCAGCTTCACATTGTTCCGTCAACGATACATTGTAATTACCGGTATAAGTTTCTTCAACGCCATTACCACAACAATTAATGGTTTGCGTAGCAGAACAAACAGGGAAGGCCTTAAATTGACATTCATTATCACAATAAGGATTATTGGCTAAATTACAAACACAATTTGGACTATTCTCATCATAAATACACAATGAACCGGAGTTTTTATCCCGACAAATAGCTTCACATTGTTCCTCCCCTTCAATTAATCCATTTCCGCAAAACCCAATTGTTTGAGCCGTACTGACAAAATTCAAACCAGTTAAAGTTTTATTGCTAACACTTTTAATATTTTCATTTAATACGACGCGATAAAAAGAAGACGGATCCAAAACCGGATCGGGGAAAATCCGTAATTGATTACAAACATCAATTGCATTTGCTCCTTGCCCCAGACTGATTAATCCGGTAGTAGAAACACATTCCACTTGAGAATCGTTTGAAAGAACATTTTGTTTCCCCACTACTGACAAACAATCCTGATCATCACATTTAAATACTTGCGCCAAGCTATTACTTACCGCCAAATTTTCAATCTCTGTTTTCTTCATGTAAGTATTAAATTGCGCCCCGATTTCCGCATTACGACAAGCTTCATCACAATTCGGCCAATATGAAACCACCCGTGGATTATTAAACTTAACCGCTAATTTGGCCTCATCACTTTTGTTTGCACCGGAAATAACCGTAGAGGCGTTAACCAGTGCCGGATCATCAATCGGAGTTTCAAACGCCCCGGTTTGCGACGCGGATTTCAAACCAAATTCCGCTTTAACATTTTCATCATTTACTTTTTCCAAATGATCCGTATATTTATTCAAAGTCCAATTCCAACTATAGCCGGAAACATCCAAAATCGCACAATTGGCTGCTTGTCCACTAACTTTGTAAGTTTGGGTTTCATAAACCTCGGCAATCACTCCTTCCGCCGGATTGACCAAAACATCTTCTATATCACAATCCTCCGTCCCGGTATGAAAAGTCCAAACATATTCATCAGGCATATATACATCACGACCGCGATCATCTTTGGCACGAAAACCGGCCGGCACCACCACCTGATACCAAGTATCGGGAGTTAAATCATAATCAGACAAAACAACTTGCGTTACTTCCCTGTTATTATAAACACTATCTTGAATCTCATTAATAATCGGATTGCCCTCCAAATCATTACCAATTGATTCAAATGTATAATTTTCCGCCAAACAACCACCTTCGCTCGTACATTCCACTAAATTACATTGTCGCCCACTATCAGTACAATGTTTAATCTCCACTTGATTTTCTAAGTCTAAAAATTCAGCGGTTTGCATCTTCATGTTAAAAGTAAAACTAATTAAACCGTTCGGACAAGCCATTTGTTCATTATTACTTGGCGAAGTGGATTCATCATATTCCCCCAAAACACATTCACGTTCCAAAACCTTTGGAATTTGAGGCATTAAACCGGTGCTAAAATACCAACCATAAGCACTACTCGTTATTCGTGGTTTACATTGATCTACCGTAGAACAATAAGATTTTTCACAACAAATTTCACCAGTACCACACTGAGAATCAGATGAACATTTCCCCACCTTAAAATAAGCCGGATTACTTTCCTCACCATCAACAATCACTTTAACATCACCACTAACCGCTGTCGGAGGAACTTGAACACCAACAATTTTGGTATCTTGCCAATCAACCTTTTGCACCTTCAAAGCACCGGACTCAATATTTTGAGCCACGCCACTTTGACCGGTAAATCTCACCATACCATAATCATCACCAAAAGCTGCCCCAATAAAATTAACTTTTGTTCCCGGCTGACCATTATTGGGGGTCATACTGCAAATCCCCGGAACCAAAGGATCATTATTAATATTAAAATCAACTGAGTCGGTACCTTTAATACCCGTTACCTGTAAAGTATAAATACCATCAGGAGCATCCTCAGGCACCTGAGCAATAATTTCCGTGTCTCTCCAACTGCCATCACAAGGAAATTGTGCCAAATAACTATCAGCGCCACTAATAAAACTGACCGTTCCTGAAGTCCCGAAATTACGGCCTTTAATGGTAATCAGTTGCTTTTGCGGGCCATCTCCCGGCGTCACACTAAAAATTTCCAAATTATCTTCTACTGGTAAAATTTTAAATCGCACCGGATTACTAAAAACATTATCCGTCACCCCATTATGACTGATTTGAACATTTACATAACCGGCAGCCAAATTCGGTACTCGAATATTAGAAATATTAGTACTACTCCAACTGTCCGGCGAAGTGCCAGTATATTGATTAAAATAAACACTTCCTGATTCCCCAAAATTTTCACCGGAAGCATCAACCAATGTTCCTGGTGCTCCTTCGGTTGGATCAAGCGCACATAAACCAATCCAATTACTCAGTTCTTGTTGAATCAAAAAATTATCCTTCCACCCCGGAGAATTGGGATCACTGGTATCATTATAATAACCGTCCGCATCAGTTAACCGAATCCATCCATCACTAGCACCTTCCGGCACTTTTACAATCACCTGATTATTATTCCAACTATTGGCGCCACCACCACAGGCCAATCCGGCCACCACATTATCCATTTTCACATTACTCTTAGGACCAAACGCTCCAAAGTTTCTTCCCTGAATAGTAATAAAACTATTTCTGGGACCATAATGAGGCAAAATCAAATCAATAATCGGATATGGCCATGGAGAACAAACCGTTTCTCCGGTTTCATTTTCCACACAATAATATTCACAATTTTCCTCATCTTGACATTCATCGCAAGGAACTTCGCAACCGGCTAAACTGCAATTAAATTCATCATTATCATCAAAACAAGCTTCGGAGGCTACTAACATTCTTTTGGTCACTTCACTTTTATAGCCCACCACATCCTCACCAAACAATTTAACATCATGCCATCCTAAACTTAAATTAAATCCCGCTTCACTGCTATCTAAATTATAAAAAGCATAATCCAAAGCGGTTGGGTTGTTTTCCGGTAAATATTCACGACAAACATTTGGACCATCCGCCTGCCAACCGGGACATAACTCCAAAGCAAAAATTCCACCATTATCTCTTGCTCCCACAAAAGTACTAAACAAATTATTTTGTTTTAATGGTTGCGGAGCAATCTGAGAAATAGCAATATCCGGACCGGACAAATCACAAACCCCACTAGTAGAAAACTCCACCATTTTACAATAACCAAGCATGGGGTTGGGACAAATAATTCGCTCATTATTAGAATCTTGCAAATCATTGATTTTAACTCGATATTCAGTATTTATTGCAAAACAATTTTCCGCTTCACAACCGGCCGGACATGCGCCACTGGGGGTAAAAGTAACCGTTCGTCCGGAAATACCAAAAGTACCGGGCACTTCCACCTCGGTTTTTTCTTCCCCTGATAATTGATAAACCTTGATACTTTGCTGAGCATTTTCCACTGATGCCGGCAAATGCCCATATGGAAATTGAATTTTGATCACCACATTTACCGGTTTATTCTCACCCACCGGTGAAATTCCAACCGTATAACCACTCTCACCACCAATCGGTCCGGTACCTGTTCCGGTATTAGTTCCGCTTCCATTGGTAATTCCGGTCGCATCGCTCAAAGCGCCAATAATAAAAGAAGTCAAAGCAAAAGCTGACATAATAATCACCATTCCGATAATTCCGTTAATCAACCATTTTTTGGCCTTGCCAACGCGCTCCTCGGAACCACCGGAAGTCATATACAAAAAACCGCCATACATGACAATCGCCAAAGCCACGGTCCCTAAAAAGCCAAGTAAAATTCGAATCACCCGCGCAATTATCACTCTGGGATCTTCTTGCCCTAAAATAGTTTCATTACCAAAAGCTTGCAATCCTTCATTAATAACATTATTTTCTTGAGCTAAAACCAAACCACCCCCATACAAAAATATGCCTATAATCAAAACAAACAGAATGAGAGCGATCTTATTTGTTCTTGTGGTTATCATTTTTTTATTTTTATGTTGAATTTATAATTTATCAGTTTAATAAGGGCAAGTCTCTTGATTAACAATCTCCATTTGTCCCGCACCATCGCCGTTATAAATTGCGCAACAAGATTGCCCTTGATCCATTTCTTGTCCATTACAATATCCTTTAGGGTTAGGGTCTAAAGGATTAAATTCCGAACCTGCTTCTCCACCGGGATTAAAACAATTCCCCATCATATCTTGAACTCCGGAAGTAATCAGCGGATAAAACAAAGGCACTTCCCCTTCTTTGGCTGGTGAAAAATTACTATGGTTGATTTGCGCCACTTTATCATTAGTAAAACAAAACTTTGAACCATCAGCTCCAATTTGCTCGGGACATAATAAACTCCCGGTATACCACCCATCCCACGAATCGGAAATAATTCCCATATTTTTATTTATTGTGGTTGATGGATCCAAAGATTTGGTAAAGGTAGCGGTCACTAAAGCATTCACTAAAACCTCACCTTCAATACTTGGGGTTTTACTCACTACCAATGGAGCACTCAAATCAACTTCATTGGAAGTTTTAAACCGCCAAACAAAATTATCACCCGCTCTTCCACTGGTAATACCATCTGCTATGCCTAACCGGCCATTGGTATCAAGCGCATTTAACGCCGCATCCACAATTCCCCCGGCCGGGAAAATTGATGCCGTCGGACCATTTCCATTGATTAAATTTTCTACCGGCACAGAATTTACCTGACCCACAATAGTTTCCAAAGCCGGCAAACAAGTGAGCAAATCACCGCAAGAATTAAATTGAGGTACATCAGCACCACAGGGACTCAAAGATTTAAAAACCACTGAACGATAATTATTTATCCCGGTTAGCAATTGGCCCTCGATCATCGTATCGCCATAATAGACCAATATTTCCGCATTTTCATAACCGGCAATTGCTCCGGCGGAAAATTTGGTATAAATCGGTGGAATCACCGGTTCGGAAAAATCCACGCGCACACGCGTATTTCGCGGATAACCATTATTAGCCACATTATCACTAGGGTTAATCGGTTGACCGTTGGCATCCAATTCCACTGGATAAACACCGGTCACAAAAGGCGGGGTTAAATCCAAAGTCGTATCAGTTGTAAATTGCCAAGTATATGATCTGGAAGTTTCATTGGAAAAAACTCCGGCATTACGATTCAAATTAATAATATTATTGGTCAATTGCACCAAATATCCGGTATCAAACAACGCTGACCCCAAATGTTCGTCTTCACTTAATCCATAAGGATTAAAAACTATTGTTTTAAAGTCCGGAGTAATGGTTATTTCCAAATTATCATCACCACCCACCAATAAATCATCGGTCGGTGGATCACCGGTCCAATCATTACAAATATTGGGCGTATTACGATTCGCCTCGGAATAATCTTCCGGCAATACTACACCTGGAGCATAAACAGAATCACATGCACGATAAACTTTCATGGCTTGAATATCCAATTGTCCCCGACAAATCATATTTTCATTTGGTCTAATTTCCCCAATCTTACAATCACCACCAGTACAAATATTTTTATTATCTTGATCAAAACAAGAAATCGTATCGCTTTTAATCACACTCACCGGCCAAATCGGTTCAATGAAAGTCACCAAAATCACTGTATTACGTGGGACAACCGCATTATTCCCGGGAAAATGATCTTGAATTACACGCCCTAAACTGCCACTGCCCAACCCCGGCGGATAATATTCATATTGTGTTCCACCCTGACCGATCCCCAAAGCTTTACTCAATTGATTGAGAATAAAAGTCACAATGGCAAATGACAACATAATGATCGCCAAACCAATAACTGCATTGATTATTATTTTTTTCGCTTTTTCAACCTTAGTATTATCTCCACCGGAAGTCATGTACAAATATCCGGCATAAATTATCAAGACCAAAGCCACCGCACCCAAAAAACCTAAGAAAATTTGAATAATTCGCGCCACAATCACCCGAGGATCTTCCTTCCCCAATGGCGTTACTTCCAAGGCTTGATCAGTTGTTTCAATAATCTCTGAACCTTGAGCAAAGCCGGTCGGCACTGAAACAAAAAATCCTCCAATTATAATACCAATTACCAAGGAGAAAAATAATCCGTAAATTAAGTAGGAAATATTATGAGATCGATATTTATTTTTCAACATTTTTTTGTTTTTATGATAATAAAATAAAATCAACTTAAGATTTTTTTTACTGCCTCCCCCACTCTTTTGCCGTCTACTTGTCCGTTTAGTGCTTTCATACTGGCACCCATTAATTGTCCGTAATTCACTTTTTCTTTTCCGCCCAAATCAGCCAGAACCGTCAATATTTTTTGCTCCAGTTCCACTTCGCTTAATTCTGCCGGTAAATAAACAGACAAAATCTCAATTTCTTTTTGTTCAATTGCCACCAAATCCGGACGATTACCAGTCTGATAATTTTCAATTGATTCTTTACGCTTTTTAATTTCACCGCGAATCGTTTGCAATACTTCTTCGTCGGTTAATGGTTCTTTTTTATCAATTTCTCGATTCTTGATCGCTGATTTCAACATCCTTAAAACCGCCACCGTATCTTTTTCCCGAGTGCGATAAGAAACCAAAAAATCTTTTTCAATTTTTTCTTGAAGAGTCATATATTTTTATGCTCATATTATACCACTGTTTTTTATGATCGCCAAATATTTTTACGCATTTTTTACCCACAATAAAAAAACGGGCTAGTTGCCTAGCGCCGTCTTTTTTTTGGTTCTTCTTTTAAGCGACCCACCTTGGTCAAAAATTCGTATTGTTTCTTTAATTGCTGTCTTTTCAAAGTGGATTTTTTCACCAAATTCTTATTAGGATCTTTGGCATGGAATTGCACTTTTTTGAACTGCAAGACCTTTCCGCTTTGAATGATTCGCTTATTAAAGCGACGAAGAAATGACTCAAATGTTTCGCCTTTTTTTCGTTTACATTCCACCATAGAAGAACACCTCTCTTTCTAGATTAGCTATTATTTTATCTTTCCTTAAAGGATCAAATTACATTATACTCATTTTTTAGAATCTTGCAACCTTTTCTTGATTTCACTTATCACCTTCTTACGATTTACCACTTCCTGAATTCCACTTTCCACATCACGCATTAGAATAGTACCGTCAACCACTTCACGTTGACCTAAAATCAAAATTATCTTGGCCCCGGCCTTTTGAGCCACTTCCAGTTGAGACCGTAATGAATCTTTCGAAAAATTAGCCATTACCCGAAAATCTTCACGACGCAATTCCGCCACAAATTTCATGGCTTCACGCTTAGCCTGCTCAGACAATTGAGCAAAATAAACATGAGGAGCGCGATAACGCGGGACTTCGATTTTGTTTTCTTTTAACGCGGCCACTACCTTTTCCATAATACACTTAATACCAACCGCCGGTGTTTCCGGTCCGGACAACATTTCTACCAAATAATTAAATCGACCACCATCAGCCAAATGAACCAAGTCCAAAGTTTTATCTTCCGATCGATGATAAATGGAATAAATCGTACCATTATAATAATGAGCATCATGACTCAAAGAACCATCAAGCTGATAATCAACCTTAACTTCATCCAAAGCTTCCAAAAATTTGAATAAATGGGTGTGGCATTTTTCACATAAATAATCAACCACTTGTGGCGCATCTTCAAAATTCTTTTGACATTTCTGATTAGCACATTGCAAAAATTTCATTGGATCTTTGGTAGCTGAGGCACGACAAGAAGCGCAAACCGCCGTTCGTTTACTTTTAATATAAATCGACAATGCCTTTAGATACTCGGTACGACAAGACAAACAACCGCTACTATTAATTCGCACGTGAGGCGCTAATCCTAAATCTTCAAACATTTGGACCATCAAAACCACCAGTTCCGCGTCCACCGCCGGAGATGGAACATTATATACTTCCAATCCCAATTGACGTAATTCATTGAATTTTGATTGATAAAAATCACCCTGAGAAAAAACCGATCCATGATAACAAAATTTTATCGGTGGTGTTTGATTAAATACGCCATGTTCCACATAAGCACGAGCCACAGCCGGCGTATAATCAGGACGCATAATGACTTTTTCGTTTTTTTCCTGAAAAACAATGGCTTCCTTTTTGATCAATGAATGATTACGCCCCAAAGTATGAGAAAATAATTCATATTTTTCCAAAATCGGCGTATCAATTTTGGCAAAACCAAAGTCTTCGGCCAAGGACATGAAACGATCATAAACAAATTGCCAATAACGACTTTCCCCGGCGGTAAGATCTTTCATCCCTTTAACCAAAGCCGGAGATTTAATTCTTTTTATTTGTTCCATTGGCTCTTCAATTTTTTTTCTTCTTGGCATAATTTTTTATTTGAATTTTGCATTATTGATTATTTATAGAACCGTAATCTATTCCCTTAAATAAAGTTAAACGATTAAGTGGCCAACCACGAAACCATACTTTTCCAATTATTAAATCCTTATCTACCGGACCAAAAGAACGCGAGTCAAAACTGTGTTCACGATTATCACCCATTACATAATACTCATTTTCACCCAAAACCCAAATTTTTTCTCCTTGAGTTTTCACTTCCGCCTCCAAATAAGAATACTCATCTAATAAAAATTTCTTTTTCCCATTGTCCGTATAAATAAACACAAATCCGTTTTTTACTTCCACCTTTTCACCGGGCAACCCGATAATTCTCTTGATAAAAAACTGCGATGGATCCTTGGGATATTTGAAAACCACAATATCCCCTCTTTCCGGCTGACCGAAACGATAAGTGATTTCATTGATAATCAAATATTCATGATCATAAAAACTTGGCTCCATTGAAGCCCCTTTAACATAAAAAGGTTGAATTAAAAAATAACGAATCGGGATAATAATCGCCAAAGAAACAAAGACCACCTTGACCAAATCCCAGACAAAATAAATCGCTCGTTTACCAAAACTCAAATCCTCATGGTCATTGATCAAATCGTATTTTTCTGAATTACGATTAAACATAGATAAAAAAATTAACCCCCAGAAATATCAAAAAAATTATACTACAAAATCACCAAAAAATCAAATAACGTAAATATAAAACATAAGCACAGTATATCTTTTTCCTAAAACAAACGCAAATATTTTATTTTTTACCCCCTCTTGCTCTAACCGCAAATTCATTGTATAATCAATCAAGTTAAAGCTTGTTTAATAGCGGTATTTTTATTTTTATCCATTATGTTTATCAATAATATTCACGACAATAAAATCAATCTCTTGGATCACACTGACAATCTCCGTCCCAAAGGCAAAAAAATATTCCAAGTCAGTAAATTCATTATCTATTTATTTTCAGTTTTAACCATTACTTTTTTTATTTTTACCTACCAAGTGCTTTTCACTCAAAACAGTTTTGTTGATTCATTTGGCGGTAAAATCAGTATTTTCAAGCAATTGACCAATTTAGCTTGGGGTAATGATGAAGATTTAGCCGGCATAAAAGAAGATCGCATCAATGTCTTACTTCTGGGCATTGGCGGAGCCGGTCATGATGGTCCCAATTTAACCGATACCATAATTTTAGCCAGCATTCAACCCTCAACAAAAAAAATCGCTTTCATCTCTATTCCCCGCGATTTATTGGTCAATATCCCCGAACAAGGAATGTGGAAAATTAACAATGCCAACCACTTCGGCGAATTAAAGAAAAAAGGTAACGGCGGTGAATTAGCCTCTCAAGTGGTTGCCAATATTTTAGATCTTCCGATCCACTATTATGTCCGCGTTGATTTCACTGGTTTTGAGAAATTGATTGATGATCTTGGTGGTATTAAAATTTTTGTTGAAAAAGATTTCGTGGATTATCAATATCCCACCGATGATTATAAATATCAAGTTATTTCTTTTGAAAAAGGCTGGCAAACAATGGATGGTGATACCGCATTGAAATATGTTCGATCCCGTCATGGCAACAATGGTGAAGGCTCAGATTTCGCCCGCAGTGAGCGTCAACAAAAAGTTATCATGGCGATCAAAGATCGCGCCCTATCTTACTCTACCTTATTTAATCCCAAAAAATTAAACAAACTACTTGCTGCTATGGATGATCATGTAAAAACCAATATGGAAATTTCCGAAGCTCTGGCATTTTACACTTTAATTAAAGATATTGATTTGGAAAATGCTAAAAGCCTAGTATTAGATGATAGCCCCAACGGTTACCTATATTCAGGATCTGTAAATGGTGCCTATGTTCTTCAACCAAAAGGCGGAGATTTTTCACAAATTCAATTTTCACTTAAAAATATTTTCTTTAGCCCGGCAATAGAAACGGTTACCCAACCGTTAAATCTGGAAATTATGAATGGTACGCCGGAAAATGGATTAGCCTTTCGCAGTTCGGAAATATTAAAAAAATATGGTTATAAAATTTTGAAAATCGGCAATGCACCGGAACAAAATCTTTCGCAAACCATAATTTACGATTTAACGGCGCAAAAAAATCAAACGGAACTGGAGAAACTATCAAAACTTTTCCCAGCCGATATTGTGACTGATGTTCCCGAATGGGTAAAGACCGACGCGGAATTAACCACTGATTATTATATAATTCTGGGACAAAGCGCCATTCCCTTTATCAATCAATCAATATGACTTCAAACAAAAAACTCCCTCAAGTAGCTTTGATCGGACGCACCAATGTCGGAAAATCTACGATTTTTAATCGTTTAACTGAAGAAAAAGGCGCTATTGTCTCAAAAATTCCCGGCACCACTCGCGATCGCAAAGACGGTGAATGTCGCTGGAATGGACGATCTTTCAAGCTTACCGATACCGCCGGCCTAGATGTTTCCACAGTAGAAAAAATTGACAAAGAAGCGGTTCGGGCAGCCAAATCAACCGCCCAAAATTCCGCTTTAAACCTTTTGGTGGTGGACGGCAAACAAGGGATTCTCCCCCAAGACAAAGAATATGCCAAAATGCTTCGCGGACTTAATGTGCCGTTTTTCTTGGTTATCAACAAGGTAGATGGCCCGAAACAAATTGCAGAAGTTAATGACTTTTTAACTTTGGGGATTAAGGATTGGGAAATGATTTCCGCGGTTACCGGCGCCGGCACCGGTGATTTGCTCGACAAAATATTAAAGATTCTAAAGACAAAAGCACCAAAAACCAAGGAATCAAAATTGAAAAAAATCGATATCGCCATAATCGGCAAACCCAATGTTGGCAAATCATCACTTCTAAATAAAATCGCCGGCGAAGAACGATCAATTGTCAGTAGCGTGGCGCACACCACCCGCGATAGTCAAGATTTTGGGATTGAAACCGATTATCAAGGCGAAAAAGTTTTATTGAATTTCATTGATACGGCGGGAATTCGCAAACAAAGAAAAATTGACAACGCCATTGAGGAAGAAAGCGTCGAACAAAGCTTAAATGCCATCAGACGCGCTGACCTTACACTTCTAATGCTTGATGCCAACGAAGATATTACCATGCAAGACAAAAATATTTCGAGAGAAATTCTGGAACGAAGTCAAAGCTTGATTTTTGTCGTCAATAAGTGGGATTTGGTAAAAGACAAAGATGAACATAGTGACAAAAAATTTATTGATCATGTTTATGCTCATTTCCCCTATCTTACTTGGGCTCCGGTTGTTTTCTTATCGGCCAAAACAGGATTTAAAATTAATCGTCTGGTTGATTTGATTCTAGAAGTTTATACCAAACAACACTTGGAAATCGCTCAAACGGAATTAAATGATTTTCTTAAATACATTATCAAAAGACAATCACCCCGAAAAACCAAAGGCACTAAACCACCGTTCATTCATCAAATCAGACAAATCAATACTGCGCCTCAAACATTTGAAATTATTACCAACCAACCGGAAAACATTCATTTTTCTTATTTACGATTTATTAAAAATAATTTACGTGAACGCTACCAATTAGCTGGCGTCGGCATTAAATTGGTAATTACCGATGTGGCAAAAATCAAAGGTAAAGTATATTTGAACAAATAATCTATTCATATGAAACTTATTGTTGGTTTGGGCAATCCGGGGAAAAAATATTCCACCACCCGCCATAATATCGGCTTTCAAATTATTGATCTTATTCAAAAAGAATCTGATTTTGATTTTTCAACTTGGCAAAAAAACAGTAAATTCCAAGCGGAAATCAGTACCGGAACATTTAATGATGATAAAATCATTTTAGCTAAACCATTGACCTTTATGAATGAATCGGGTCGCGCCGTTCAAGCGCTAGCCGCTTATTACAAATTAGCTCCACTCGATATTATTATTATTCATGATGATCTGGATTTGCCAATTGGGAAATATAAATTTCAAAAAGATATCAGTAGCGCCGGTCATAATGGTATAAAATCAATCATTGAACTGCTGGGTACTCAAATGTTTCATCGGGTGCGTATCGGTATTGGCAAGCAAGATAAAGAAAAACAAGGCAAAACCGAAAATTTCGTTTTGCATAACTTCTCGATTATGGAAAAATTAAAACTGCGCTCACTGAAAAATCAAATCATTGAACAAATAAAAACTCTTTTATAAAACTAACTTGAAGAAAAATAAAAAAACCAATCTACTATTATAGATTGGATTTATTTTTCAAGAATTCATTTTCCGCAAACAACGAGCGCAAAAATAACCATCATCGCCTTTTTGCCACTGACAACCATGCAACGCACAATCTTCCTCTAAAGTAAACGGTTTAATTGCCAAAACAATCGCTTGTAAATCACCAAAAACAATATAACCGGGGCCCAGAGGATGAATTTGAGGCTCAATTACTCTAACTTTGAAAATACGACGAATGACCTCAAGATGTTCTCTGGTCAAAGGATTTTTCCAAGCATTTTTACTCATACAAGGGACCAAGACCAATGGTTTTTCCCGATCCCAATCACGCACTACCATAGTCAACAAATTATCGGCAATACCGGTTGAAACTTTCGCCAAGGTATTGGCGGACATGGGAACAAGAACCAAAACATCAGCCCAATCAACCAAAGTTAATGGCAATAAAACATTTCCCGACTCAAAAGGCAATTTATAAATATTTTCATCCTTGTAAACATCAATCGACAAATGTTCTCGCAAAGAAAAGGCATCGCCTCCAGCCGTCATCACCACCTTAACATTATGACCGGCCGTATCCAAAATATCAATCAATTCATTTAAATAAAATCCAATCATTGAACCGCTTACACCGAGCAAAACATTCATATTAATCCTCCTGTTTGGGGAAAAAAATATTTTGTAAAGATCATAAAGTTACCTTATCTTATATTTCCCCAAAAATCAATTGACAAAATTATAAAAAAATATTATAAATTAGTATTCTTTTACAACGAGGCCAAAATGACTAAAGTAAGAGCAAAGACTTTTGAAACAATACATTTTCAATCATCAACTCATCGCAATTGGTTTATCGCCAGCATTTCTCTGTTAATTTTATCAAGCATTTTTACTGGTTTGATTTTCCATCTCCCATGGATTAAACTAAAATATTTTTTGTGGGCATACTTACTCAGCATGCATTTGGGAACTTCGCTACTGGCATTGATTTTTACCAAGGGTGGCAAGCATAATCATATTATTTATTCGCGTGATTGCATTTGGTTCAATGCGCTTATGGCTTTTATTTATTTAATCGTCATGAGTATTACCACTTTATACCTTGATCTTTAAATATAAAACAGGCTAAATCGCCTGTTTTTTTTCGTATTAAACAAATTACTGCTTACCAGCGCAAACCAAAAGGTTTGACTGTGGGTACTGGACTAGCATAGGAGGGGGATACTAGCCTCTCCCAGCTGATAAGCATTAACTTGTCCAATATTGCCTTAATAACTTAACAAATATCCAATTTATGTCAAGTGCACTAAACGAACAAATTTTTTATACAAAAATAGAGCATTGTTAATGCTCTAAAAAATTTCACCTCATTTATTGTCAATTATATTCATATGTTCCAATCTACAAATTCCATAAGAAATAAATGACGACAACATATTTGCCTTATTTCCAACGATTTTAAATGTTCCCAATTGAAGAAAATTATCACGAGAGATCTTCACTGTCCGAACAATTGGTACAACCCCAAACTGAACAAAACTACCCTCAACAAAAGTATTAGCTGAACAAAAATTTTGTTGCAGATGAAAACACTTGTTTGGTTTTTCACTTTCCGGCCGATCTTGATCTACGGAATGAAGTGGCGAAATCACAATTGCAAAACCCAAGCTTTTCGTCCCTTTTTTCCACTCCACCAAAGTCCCTGGCTCCAAGAAACACAGTGCTTCAAACGATTGAACAATCAACTCAGTCATAAACGGCCCCCCATTCTTTTGCCCTAAAATGTTATTTTAATAAAAAAATTATGTCAAGCGACTATCTTTTTCATTGACAAAATCGTTGATCAAACCTAAAATAAACATATTATTTATGACTACTGATTTAAAATATTGGCTGGCCATTGTCCGCAATCCCAAGATTGGTGCTGTTCGGTTCAAAAAACTGTACAATTTTTTCCCGGACATGAAAACCGCCTGGGAACAAGCCACCATCAGTGATTTAATCGAAGCGGGTTGGGAAGAAAATTTCGCTGAGGATTTTTTGTTAAAAAGAAAAAATATCGATCCAAATCATGAACTGGAATTATTACAACAAAACAATGTTCAAGCCATTACCATTAAAGATGACCATTATCCTTTTTTATTAAAACAAATTTATGGCGCTCCCGCCGTATTATTTATCAAAGGCAACCTCAATAACTATCACGAACAATCATTGGCCGTTGTTGGAACGCGGCACATGACTTCTTACGGACAACAAATAATTGAAGAACTCCTAAACGACTTAACCAATTACAACATTAACATTATCAGTGGCTTAGCTTTGGGAGTAGATACCCAAGCTCATCTTATTGCTTTAAAAAACAAATTAACCACTGTGGCGGTTTTAGGTTCGGGATTAGATGAAAAAAATATTTATCCCAGTAATAATCGTCAATTAGCAAAAAATATCATTGAAAAAAACGGATTGCTTGTTTCCGAATTTCCCATTGGTACTCTTCCCCTCAAACATCACTTCCCGATTCGTAATCGCTTGATTTCCGGTTTATCAAAGGGCGTTTTGGTCATCGAAGCCGGAGAAACATCGGGAGCTTTAATTACCGCTCATTATGCTTTGGAACAAAATCGTGAAGTCTTGGCTATTCCCGGTAATATTTCCAGTTATAATTCACTTGGGACCAATAATTTAATCAAACAAGGGGCAAAAATGGTCACCTCAATTCAAGATATTGTGGAAATTTTCAATCTAACACCACCAACTTTATTTACCCCAAAACAAGAAATCAAACCGAGCAATGAAATTGAGGCAAAAATTCTAAATATTTTAACCAATACTCCGACTCACATTGATAAAATCGTCACGTTATCCGGTTTACCGGCTCCCACGATTAATGCCACTTTAACGATTATGGAATTAAATAACAAAGTCACCAATGTTGGCAACATGAACTTTATTAAAAATTCTCACCAAAAATCAATATGAATTTAAATTTATATCAAAAATATTTAGATGCCACTCATTTCTACGAATCATTAAGCAATATTTCACCAAATATCAATCGCCATCCGCACCAATCTTTCAAACGCGCCAAAAAATTTTTACAACTGCTGGGCCATCCCGATCAAGCCTACAATATAATTCATATTGCCGGCACCAGTGGCAAAGGTTCAACCGCCAAATACATTTCCACTATCTTACAAAATGCTGGTTTCAAAGTCGGAACGCACTATTCCCCTTTTGTTTCCGTACCAACGGAAAAAATTCAAATTAATTCCAAATTCATTTCAGTAAATCAATTTATTTCTTTAACCGAAAAATTAAAACCAACGATCGAAAAATTGGCTCAAAAATATGGAGCGCCGGCTTATTCGGAAACTTGGGCCATGGCCGCTTTACTCTACTTCAAAGAACAAAAAGTTGATTGGGTAGTTCTGGAAACCGGTTGTGGTGGTCGCTTTGATGCCACCAATGCCATTAGCAAAAAAGAGTTTACCATTATCACTGATATTGGCCTTGATCATCAACATATTTTAGGCGACACAATTGAGGAAATCGCTTTTGAAAAAGCGGGCATCATTCCACCCCATGGGACAGTTATCACCACCACTTGTAACCCCGATGCCTTAAAAATAATTCAACGCGTCGCTGATCGCCGCCAAGCATCGCTGGAAATGATTTTCACTACCGATGATCCTAATCAAGCGATTGCCACGCATCTTGCTCAGCATTTGGGGATTAACGACAAAACCATTATCAAAAGTTTGCAGCAACCATTATCAATTCCCGCTCGCTTTGAAATCATGCAAAATAAACCTATCGTGATTCTTGATGGCGCGCATAATATTGATAAAATAAAATTTTTAACACAAAAATTAAAGGAAACATTTGACTTGTCAAAATATAATTTGAAATTAATTTGCGCTTTAACGGAAAATCGTGACCCCAAGGAAATTTTCAAACCATTAAAACCACTGGCCCAAGAAGTTTATTGTACCCGCTTTCTCAATCCTTTTCGGGCTGCGCTCGCGCCACAAAAATTGGCTAATTATTTTAAAACAAAAAATGTTTTTATCGACCCTCATGATGCGCTTCGCGTTGCTCTCAACAAACCAAAGAAAAATGACCTGATTTTAATTACCGGCTCATTTTTCTTGTGTTCGGATTTGCGTTCGCACTGGATTCCGGAAATCTCTCAATTGGAAAAGCAAACCAACTTCCCCAAAAAATAATTTTCCCCTATTAAAAAAGCACAGCCGTTGGCTGTGTTATTTTTTTATGATTTCTTAACCGACAATCCGTTATTCTTCAGCAACTGCATCACCGCATCACAGAAACCATCGACAGTATCAACATAATCAAATGAAAAATTGATTCCCAAATATCAAAGACTTAATTCCCATCTTTCTCATCTTCGATTTTAGATTCACGCTGACCAAATCGAGCATCAATATTATCGACAAGATATTTAAGAAAAGTTTTCATTTGTAAATTATCAGGATCCACCGCACGCTGTTTCAAAATCTGGACTTCAATATCCGCGTAAGTCTCAAAAAATGACAAGGGATTTCCCTCCGAATAATTGTGAAACCAGAAGATAACACGATCACCAACCTCAAACATATCAACGCTGATTAAATCATATTGACATAACCTCTCAGGACCATATAGGATAAAAACTCGGGCAGTCCATTCGTTTTCACCAACACCGACGTAGCCAAAATTTTCAGCACCACGACGAAACAAGATACAACCAAAATCACAGTCTTCATACGGATAAAATCTAGTTAAATTGATCTCACGGCCCCAATCGTCTTTCAAATGAAAAGATTTAACACCAGCATCTTCAACCACGCACAGTTCAACAAATTCCATAATCGCCTCCACTTAAAAAGGGTTTTTGTTGAATACCAAAATTCTCCTCTTGACCTCACGTTCCAAAAACGCTCCCATTCTTGGCATCCACCAAGTCAGGAATTACAAATTATCATTTTACTAAATATTTGTCAATAAGTTGACACTATTGTATAATTTTGTTAGTTTTATATTTTACACTCAAAAACAAAAATTAAATTAATTAAATTTATTTATCTATTATGTATAATCTCGTCATTGTTGAGTCACCCACCAAAGCCAAGACCATTACTAAGTTTCTCGGTCGTGATTATAAAGTCGAATCATCATTCGGCCATATTTCGGATTTACCACAAAAGGAACTGGGCGTTGATGTGGATAATAACTTTGAGCCAAAATATGTCATCCCAGTTAAAGCCAAAAAACAAGTAATGAAATTAAAATCACTCGCCAGCAAAGCTGATAATATCATTCTTGCCACTGACGAAGACCGCGAAGGAGAAGCGATTTCTTGGCATTTACGAGAGGTTTTGAAACCAAAAAAATATCAACGCATTACTTTTCACGAAATCACCAAAAGTGCAATCGAGAAAGCGCTGAGTAATCCTCGTGATTTGGATATGAATTTAATTGACGCTCAACAAGCGCGTCGCATTTTGGATCGCTTGGTTGGTTATAAACTTTCGCCTTTTCTCTGGAAAAAAGTGGCCAAAGGATTGTCAGCCGGACGTGTTCAAAGTGTAGCCGTGCGCTTAATTGTTGAACGTGAACGCGAACGCGAGACTTTTAAAAAAGATGAGTATTGGACCATTGATGCGCTTTTCGCCAAGGATGAAGCGACTTTTGAAGCTAAACTTCATGCGGTTGATGGAAAAACTTTGAAAAAACTATCCATTAAAAATCAAGAACAAGCTGATAAAATTTTAACTGATTTAAAATCTGCCACTTATAAAATTTCTCAAATTGAAATTAAAGATCAAAAGAAAAACCCTCCTACACCTTTTACCACTTCCACTTTACAACAAGCGGCTAACAATAAATTAAACATGGGCGCCAAACAAACCATGATGGTGGCCCAGCAATTGTATGAAGGTATTAAACTGGGCGGTGAAGCTGTTGGTTTAATTACCTACATGCGAACTGATTCCATGAATTTGTCCGCTCAATTTTTGAGTGCCACTCATGATTTCATTAAACAAACTTACGGTGACCAATATGCTCCGGCAAAACCGATTTTTTATAAAACCAAATCCAAGGGTGCGCAAGAAGCTCATGAAGCCATTCGACCCACGCATATTGAAAAAACACCGGAATCGGTTAAACCCTATTTAGATGAAAAACAATATAAACTTTACAAATTAATTTGGTCACGCACTTTGGCTTGTCAGATGACTCCGGCCATTATTGCGGCCACCGCGGTTGATATTGTTGATAATTCAAATAAATATATTTTCCGCGCCACCGGCCAAACAGTTAAATTTGATGGTTTCCAAAAAGTTTATAGCGCAACAAAAGAAAATTATTTACCGGAATTAAAAGAAAACGATGCCGTGAAAAATAATTCCATTACACCAAACCAACATTTTACCGAACCACCGGCACGATATACGGAAGCCACATTGGTCAAAGCCATGGAAGAAAAAGGCATTGGGCGACCCTCCACTTATGCGCCGACCATTGCCACGATTCAAGAACGCGATTATGTTACCAAAGAAGGCAAGGCGCTCAAACCCACGGAAATGGGCATGCTGGTTAATGACATTTTAGTGGAACATTTCCCGGATATTGTTGATTATGATTTTACGGCGGAAATGGAACGCGACTTGGACCGCATTGAAGACGGTGAGAAAAAATGGCAACCCATAATCAAAGAATTTTATACGCCATTTATTAAAAACCTAGAAGAAAAAACCAAATCACTAACAAAAAAAGAATTGACCGAAGAAGCAACCGATGAAATTTGTGATAAATGTCAATCACCGATGGTCATTAAAACCGGACGCTATGGTCGCTTCCTAGCTTGTTCAAATTATCCGGATTGTAAAAATACCCGTAACCTCGCCGAAGAAACCAAAAATGAAAATGGCGAAATCATTCCGCCCACTACCTTGGATGAAAAGTGTCCTGATTGTGGCGCCGGTCTGGTAGAAAAATCCGGACGCTATGGTAAATTCATTGGTTGTTCTAATTATCCGGAATGTAAATATATCAAGAAAAAAGAATATGGTACCGGCGTAACTTGTCCGCAATGTGGCACCGGCGAAATTGTTTCTCGTTTTTCCAAAGCCCGCAAACAATTTTATGCTTGCAATAATTATCCCAAATGTAAATTTGTTCTCTGGAATCGTCCCACCGGGGACAAATGTCCGAAGTGTAATTCGCTTTTAATGGTCGCCGGCAAAGATAAAACCAAATGCTCCAATCCTGATTGCCAATAAAAGATCTTCGAAAAAATAGCCTTCGGGCTATTTTTTTACTTACAAAAAAACAATCCGCAACGGACTGTTTTTGTAGGGCCAGGATTGAAACCCCAATTACATTGTTGATGATAGGGTATCACTGGACCCTACCAATACAACATAACATTATTATATAAAAAAGCAATCACCAAACCAAAATCCGACATTACTGTCGGATTATTGGTGCGGTAAGGTTAAAAGTCTTACCTATCTTAATTTAAATGTAAATAATAATAAATAAAATGTCAAATAATTTTCAACAAACTATGAACTATTATATCAAAATTCTTGTTTAAAACAGAAAAACCTCGGAAACCCAAGGCCTTTCTGGTAATTGAGACTTTCGTCCCTATCATCAACATCGCCATTATAGCAAAAATATTTTGTTTTGTCAACCTTTAGAATATTAATCTTCATATTTATCATTAATTTTTTAAAAATATATTGGTTTTAAAATAACCATTTTTATTTGTAAATTTCCTTAAAATTGCTAAAATTACAAATAATGTTATAATATAAACATTAAGAAAAATACATGTCCTTGAATCAATTACTCAATACAGTCAAAAATAATAATCCCAAAGCTGATCTGGATATGATCAGGCTAGCTTATGATTTTGCGGAAAAAGCACATCAAGGACAAAAACGCGCCACCGGTGAAAATTATATTACTCACTCAGTAGCCACCGCTCAAACTTTGGCGGAAATGCGCTTACCGACCAACATGATTATCGCCGGATTACTTCACGATGTACCGGAAGATACCGCTATTACCTTAGAAGAAATTGAAAATCAATTTGGCACTGAAGTCGCCCAAATTGTTCGTGGTATCACGAAGTTAAGCAATATCAAATATCGAGGCATGGATCGTTATATTGAAAACTTACGAAAAATGTTTGTTGCCATGGCCGAGGATATTCGTGTAATTATCATTAAGTTTGCTGATCGATTACATAATCTATCCACTCTTTATGCCCTTCCGGCCAATAAACAACAACGTATTGCCCTGGAAACCTTGGAAATCTACGCCCCGATTGCCAATCGCTTAGGTATCGGAGAACTCCAAGCTCAATTGGAGGATACGGCGTTTAAATATGCCTATCCGGAAGAATATACCTGGGTAGAGCAATTAATCAAACAACAAACGCCGGGTAAAGAGAAAACTTTGAACTCCATGATTAAGACTTTATCTCGTAAATTACAAAATGAAGAAATAGAAATTGTAGATATTTACGGACGCAATAAACATTATTTCAGTTTGTATCGAAAATTATTACGATTTAATCGCAATATCAACCAAATTTATGATTTGGTCGCCATTCGTGTTATTGTTAATAATTTAGCCGATTGTTATGCGGTCATGGGAATAATCCATAGTTTATGGAAACCGGTCAAAGGGCGCATCAAAGATTATATCGCCCAACCAAAACCCAATGGTTATCAATCACTACATACTTCGGTTTTTGGTGAAAATCATGAAATCGTGGAATTCCAAATTCGCACCAAAGAAATGAATGAACAAGCGGAATTCGGTATTGCCTCTCATTGGGGTTACAAAGAAAACTTAAAAGACCAAAACAAAGCGAAAAAAGATGTTGCCTGGGTTCAAGATCTGGTAAAATGGTTAAAAGACATAAAAGATAATGATATATTCCTGGAAGGTGCGAAAATTGATGTTTTCCAAAATCGAATTTTTGTTTTCACGCCACAAGGTGAAGTGCTGGATTTACCGGAAGGCGCAACACCGGTAGATTTTGCATATCATATTCATACCAACTTAGGCGATCAATGTCATCGCGCGCTCGTGAACAACCAACATGTCAGCCTGGATACTATACTGAAAAACGGTGATGTAATTCAAATTATTCCGGACAAAAATCGTAAAGGACCAAACCCCGAATGGCTCAACTTTGTAAAAACGCGCGCTGCCAAACAACGAATATCAGCTTTTAAAAATAAAACTTGGAAAGATATTTTAACCAAGTTCACTAAAAAATAAATATGAAAATCAAACACTTTTTTCTCTTCTTTATTCTATTTTCACTTCTTATCATTCCTACAACTATTTTTGCTCAACAAACTCCTTGTTCGACCAATGCTGATTGTTCAACAGGGGAATTTTGTACTAGTTTGGGTTATTGTGGTAGTGCCTCATGTGAATATGACTCACAATGTCCAAATGGTTATTTTTGCAAATTAAATCCTACTGATTTTTCTCAATCATGTACCCTTAAAATTCCTTTAGGTGGTACTTGTGATGGTGATGGCCAATGTTTGCAAGGTGAATGTAATTCTCAAACACAAAAATGCGAGTTAGTTGCCGGAACCGGTACTGTCAGCTGTACTTCTCAAACTGCTTGCCCTGATAATCAATTTTGTAACTTATCACTAAGCCCGTCAATTTGTAATCCCAAAGAATCCGACGGTAGTCCATGCACAGAAAATTATGAATGTATCAGTAATATTTGTTCTCAAGACTTTTGTATTGCTGATCCTAACAGCCCATTAACCAATACCGGAGACCCCAATACCAACACCGGTGACCCCAATACCAACACCGGTGACCCCAATACCAATACTGGGGCCCCCACTACTCAATCTTTGCCCAATCCTTTAGGAGAAACCAACATTAATATTATTCTTGGTCGAATTGTGAAATATATTATTGGCATTTCTGGCTCAGTGGCACTGGTGGTATTTATTATTGGAGGAGCAATGTGGATGATCTCAGCTGGTCGACCAGATTATGTGAAAAAAGGCCGAGCCGCCATGATATCAGCGATCATTGGACTAGCAATTATTTTCAGCAGTTATATTATAATTCGCTTTATCATTGATGCGGCTCAAAGTATTGACTAATATTCATTTTAATCCCAAATAATCAGTCAGTGGTTTTTGCCATTGACTTTTTTTATAATTTATGTTAATTTAAAAGGTGCGAATGTTCCTTGACTTAGCTCTTAATCCCTAAGGGAGGGAAAAATGGCCAATACCAATTTACAAAAATTGATTGACTATTTAACTAAACCTTTGACATGGATAATCGGAGTTACCGCTACCATCGTCATTTCCTTAATTTCATGGTTGATTGGTGGATGGGAAGCCGGCCTTGGCGCTTTGCTGATTATCGGTTTTCTTGGATCACTGGTGTATTTGTTTTTCTCCGCCTTTGTGCGTGATGTCAAACAGCCAAACATTTTGCTGGTAAAAGTATTTGGGAAACTGAAGGAAGTCCGCGATGCCGGACCCAGCCTGATTGTTCCTGGTATTCAAGAAGGCGAAGAAGTCAGCTTGGCACCCGTAATTGTAAAAGATATCGTAGGCGAGTTTTCCAGTAAAGATGAAATTCAAGTAACCGTAAAAATGGAAGTTAACCATCAAATTGTTTTAGACGAAGATCAGGAAACCCGAGTGATGAGAATGTCACGATATTTAGAAACCAGAGAACAGCTTGAAGGCCTAACGCGACAACGCGCTCTAGATATTGCCAGAGAAATGATCAGCAAATACACATATGAAGATCTCCGAAATAACAAAGATCAAAAAATGAAGGAACTCAAAGCGCGCTTGGAATTGCTTTTCAACGAAGATATTGATGACCCCAACATGGTAGTATCCTTTGGAAATACCTATATTATCCAAGGTGCAAATCAACGACTGGCTAACTTGTTGGCTGAATGTCATTTTTCTGATGGTGCTCGCCGTTTGCTGTTGAATAAATCATTCATTGATCAAACCGGCTGTCAAGCTTCGCTGGTTACCGTAATTGATATTCAACCCAATGCTGATGTCATTGAAGCCGAACAAAGACTGCAAGTAGAAACCAAGAAAGCAAGCGCTGAATCAGAAGCAATGAAAATTCGCGCTGACGGTGAAGCCGAAGCCATTCGCAAGAAAGGTGCGGCCCAAGCTGATGCGACCAGACAAATTCGGCAAGCGGAAGCGGAAGGGACCGCCCAACGAGAACAAGTTTTCACTGATCAGATGAAAGACTTGACTAAACAAGGTGTGAGCCCTTGGGCAATCGTGGCTCATAACCTGGGCCGTGGATTAAGCCAAAGAGCGGTTGACAGAGTAATGGATAGCGTGGCGCCCGAGGCCGGTTCCAGGCACCCCAAGAAAAAGTAATACTAATTAAACCTCAGTAAATCTGAGGTTATTTTTTTTGCTTAAAATAAAGCAAAAAGAGCCATACTCCTTGATTTTTATTCCAAAGTGTGCTATAATAACAAGTTCTTTTAAACAAGGAGGCCCAAATGGGCTCAGTCATGATCGTTGTCCTGTTCCTGCTGGGGATCGCGGGCGCGGTCCTCGCCGGCTGGTGGATCCACTGGTCCGTAGGTATTGTGCTGGGGATGGTATTGGTAATCAGCATCGCCAGGCTGATTCAGCGGGCGAGTCGTGGAACGACGACCCCACCCACTGGTGGGGGTGCCTGCCCTCCGGCCGGCACCCCGCCCGCCGGAACACCCCCCGCCCCCATGACCACATGGGAAAAGGTGGGAATGATAGGGGGGCTGATCGCTTTCCTCGTGATGATCACGGCAATCGTGATTATTGCGGGGATGGTGGTGGATGGCTGTCGACATTTTGTCGACGTGGCCAGCCAGCCACTGACTCCAACAGCCACCTCCATTCAGGGATTTGGCACCGTGGGCCAAATCCCGACCGGTTCCCTCGAGCAATTCGGGGGAACTGAAATTTTCCACGGGCGCGTTGAGCCGGGTCAGCGGGTTGACCTGGCCGAGGTCACGGGATCCCGAGACGATGCCACGCAGTTCGTGGTGTTGTGGGAAACCTGTGACAAGCCGATCCTAAAGGACCGTGTGAATGACCCGGACGCTACGGAACCGATCGGCTGGTCAACAATCCATCCTAAGTTCTGTGGCCGACCACGCGCCGCTTTTGCCTCTGGCATGCTCCAACTGCAAATGCTGGAAAACGCCGAGGCACAGATGGTGCGGGTGGTCATTCTCCCGCGCTGAAAGAAAAAACGATACGCAATGCGTATCGTTTTTCACTTTAAAAAATATTTAAGCTCTAATAAAATTTTAAACTGTTCAATACCGTCAAAGTTTCTTCGTCAGTGGTAAATAAATGAATCTCCAGCAAACGATCATTAAGATCAATGGCTACCACTTGTACCGGCAATTCTCCATACAAACCATCCACATTGGGAAACCACACAGCCTTGTAATCATTGAGTATAAAGGATCTCGCCTCAAAACCAAGCTCATAGTAATTATTTAAAGCTTCCATAGCATAATATTCCGGAATTGAATAACTGTTCTTCCAATTAACAATTCCCTGAACAATCATGGCGCCAAAATATTCTTCACTCAACTGTTTATTTTTGGGATAAAGAACCGAGATCTTAGCTCCTTCATCATCCAAACTGTAAGTCCAATTTTTCGGATAACGCAATTCATAACGAAATTGCGGATTGGTAAAAACCACCCATCCATCAACATTTTCCTTAACTTTTTCTTGATCCAAAATCAAAGAAGATTGGACCGTTGGTTGACCATAATCTTCCGGAACATTATTTTTCACACAGCCGGAAAAAATCATCACCCCCACTAACAATAAACTTAATAAAATTGCTTTTTTCATATTAATCGGAAATCTTATTTACTAGATCATTAAATTCCTCCTCTGAATAAAAATTAATAATAATTTGCCCTTTACCGGATTTTTTCTTTATTTCCACCTTGGTAGCCAAACTGGAACGCAAGCGTTCCTTTATTGATTCCAAAGTCGGATCAAATGGGGCACGCGCCGATCTCTTGACCACTGGTTGCAATTTTCGGCTTTCTCGCTCCGCATCACGAACCGTGAAATTATATTCTAATATTTTGGCTAAAAATGTCAACTGTTCATTTTCATCGTCAATTCCGGCAATCACCCGTGCATGGCCCTCGGTGATTTTCTTGTCCACCAAGGCTTTTTGCACCTGTTCTGGTAAATTAAGTAAACGAATCGTATTGGCAATAGCAGAACGAGATTTCCCCACCCGATCCGCCACCTGTTCTTGATTTAAATTAAATTGATCCATTAATCTTTGATAAGCAATCGCTTCTTCAATGGGATTTAAATTTGCCCGTTGCACATTTTCAATAATTGCCAATTCCAATTTTTGCTGTTCATCAGCTTCGCGAATCAAGCAAGGAACGGTTTTCAAAGCCAAAATTTTAGCGGCACGTAATCGTCTTTCTCCGGCAATCAATTCATAACGATTATCTTGCTTGGTCACGATTAATGGTTGAATAATCCCATAATCACGAATTGAATTTATCAAATCTTCCAAATCAGCATGATTGAAAACTTGACGCGGTTGATGAGGATTAACATCAATTTTCTCCACCGGTAATTCTATAACTTGTTTATTGTCATCAACTAATAATGGTTTATATTCTTCACTAATTGCTTGATCAATCACCTTTTTATTGGGAATCAACGATCCCAAGCCACGACCTAATCCGCTCATAATATTTTATTTTTATTTAATTAAATTTTTCCCGACCGTTCATCTAACAAATCAATCAATTCACGTGCTAACTTTGAGTATGCTCGAGCGCCTTTTGATTCCGGGTCATAATGTGAAATCGCCTTACCGTGACTCGGCGCTTCTGACAATCGAACGCTACGCGGAATTACTGATCGAAAAATTTTGTCCGGGAAATAGCGGTATAGTTCTTCCATCACTTGAGAAGATAATCTGGTTCTTTTATCAAACATGGTAATCACCGCCCCTAAAACTTCGAGTTCTGCTTTAATATTCTCTTTAACTAATGAAATCGTATTTAATAATTGTCCTAAACCCTCCAAAGCATAATATTCCGCTTGCACCGGAATTAAAATATTATCGGCCGCCACCAAACCATTAATAGTCAAAATGCCAAGTGAAGGCGGACAATCAATTAGAATAACATCATAATCACTTTTCACTTCCAGCAAAGCATCAGACAATCTGAATTCTCGACGCGGTAAATCAACCAATTCCACATTAGCTCCAGCCAAAGCAGGAGTTGATGGAGCGACGCGAAAACCATGAATACCACTGGGCATCACAATTTCTCGGACCAAATGACTCCCGGCTAAAGCTTCATATATCCCTCTGTCCAAAGTTTGATATTCGATTCCCAAACCGGAAGAAGCATTGGCTTGCGGATCCAAATCCACCAATAAAACATATTTACCATGTTCAGCCAAATAAGCACCCAAATTCACAGCTGTCGTGGTTTTCCCTACCCCGCCCTTTTGATTAACAATACTGATTATATGAGCCATATTTTTAAATTCAATAAATGATCTCCTAGTGAGATTTTATCAGTTTCATTATACTGTATTTAACCGGTTTTGACAATAATAAAAAACCTTGCTATTATATGGTTGTTAAACTTGTTTTTTATACCTTGCCGAAGTGGCGGAATTGGTAGACGCGCACGACTCAAAATCGTGTGGGCTTTGCTCATGAGAGTTCGATTCTCTCCTTCGGCACCATTAATAATACCAGTTAACTGGTATTTTTTGTTTTATTACCAAACAAAATATGGTATAATAAATATTACAAATAATTAATAAAATAAAAAAAATATGCGCCTAAAAAACAAAGTGGCCATTGTCACTGGGGCAGCCATGGGAATTGGCTACGGTATCGCGGAAAAATTATTAAATGAAGGAGCTAAAGTAATTTTCTCTGATATCAAAGGTAGTGAAGCGTTAGTAAAAAAATTTAAAAACAAAGCAATATTCATCAAATGTGATGTTTCCAATCAAGTTCAAGTTAACAAACTAATTAAACATACGATTAATAAGTTCGGCAAACTGGATATTTTAGTTAACAACGCCGGGATTTTTCCTTTTGTGCCTTTTATGCAAATGCAAGAATCAGATTGGAATAAAGTGATGAATGTTAATCTGAAAAGTATTTTTTTCACTTCTCAAGCAGCCGCCAAAGTTATGACAAAAGGCGGAAAAATAATTAATATATCTTCAATTGCTTCCATGGTTGGTTTTCCCTCTTTAACACATTATTGCGCTTCAAAAAGCGGGATGAATGGTTTTGTTCGAGCCTTAGCCTTGGAGCTGGCACCGCAAAAAATTACGGTTAATGCCGTAGCTCCTGGTGCCATTGAAACTCCGGGCGCCAGCCAAGGATCTTCTGAAGAAGAAACCAAACAAACAATCAATATCATCCCGCTGAAAAGAATGGGGCAACCAGCCGATATTGCCGGCGCGGTCGCCTTTTTGGCTTCAGCGGATGCTGATTACATTACCGGTCAAATAATTACCGTCGATGGTGGCTGGATAATCCAATAACCTAAATATACCACTAAAACTTCTGATTTTTTCATCAGGAGTTTTATTTTCATCAACTCTTGCAAAAAATAAACTTTTATAGTATAATTCTGACGCGGGGTAGAGCAGAGGCAGCTCGTCTGGCTCATAACCAGAAGGTCGCCGGTTCGAATCCGGCCTCCGCAACCAAACTAATCGTGCCGGATGAGAAGTTTATCCTGAGCACCTTAATGAAAAATCGAGTCGCGCGAAGGGAATCCGGCCTCCGCAACCAAACTAATCGTGTCGGATGAGAAGTTTATCCTGAGCACCTTAATGAAAAATCGAATCGCGCGAAGGAAATCCGGCCTCCGCAACCAAACTAATCGTGCCGGATGAGAAGTTTATCCTGAGCACCTTAATGAAAAATCGAGTCGCGCGAAAGGAATCCGGCCTCCGCAACCAAAAATAAATTCTAAATTTTAAATTATAAATTCTAAACCTAAGTATAACTTGGAATTTAAAATTTAGAATTTAGAATTTTTTTATGTCAGGTTAACCCCCACTATTTACTTTGTAAAAGTATGGGATTAGAATTTTTACTTTATAATTTATTATGGCAGGGTAGCTCAGTTGGTTAGAGCGAGGGAATCATAACCCCTAGGCCGTGGGTTCGATCCCCACCCCTGCTACCAAATTAAACACATGTCCAATTTATTTTGGGACTACCAAATCATATCATTGGCGTTTATTATTTCCTTGGCCATTTACTTAAACTTTAAAAGTTTAATCAAAAATTGGTCGAAGAACAATCGCCAAAAAACAAACCTCAAGCTGATCCTCGGGGCTTTTTTAATCATAGCTTTAATTATATTGGTTTACGGCAGTTTGATTGAACCACATTTAATTAAAACCACTAACATAAAACTCAATTTTAACCAAACATCCACGACCGAACAATTAAAAATAGTTCAATTATCCGATCTACATGCCGGAGGCTATAAAAAAATCTCTTATTTTGAAAAAGTGGCCCAAAAAATCATTGATTTAAACCCAGATATTATTGTGCTAACCGGCGATTATATTTTAGGCGATGAAAATAATGTTTATTATTTAAAAGGTCTTGCATCGGCTACAAAAATTTTTCCCACTTACGCGGTCACCGGCAATCATGAATATGCCATCGGCACCAAACAAGATTTTTATAACAACAAATTCATTGACAAAACCACACCCTTAAGAAAAATTTTTCAAGAATTAAAAATTGATTTATTGGAAAATAACGGTCGTTTAATCAATCATCCCAAAGGTCAATTTTATTTAGCCGGATTGTCGGAAATTTGGATGCAACCGAATAATTTGGATCAACAATTAAATACATTGTTTAATAAAACATCAAATCAAATTCCCAAAATATTGTTATCTCACAATCCGGAAATTATTTTAGCTACACAAGCCGATGAATTCAACTTGATTTTATCCGGTCATACCCATGGCGGACAAATCAGATTACCACTAATCGGATCAATCGCTTCGATTCCAACTCAAATGGGACGAAAATATGACCAAGGCCTGTTCAAATTAAATACCAACAGTTTTTTATATGTGAATCGCGGAATAGGCGAAGTTGGGCCACGTGCCAGATTGTTTTGTCGTCCGGAAATCACTTTATTTGAAATAAATTTATAATCCATGTTAATCTCAGTTCATGGTGCCATTGGTGCTTTAATCGGAGAAAATGTCAACAGCTCAATATGGGCCTTTGTTTTCGCATTTATTTCTCATTTTATACTCGATCTCATTCCCCACGGTGATCAACATCAAGTAGAATATTACAAATCGGAAAAAAAATTAAATAAAATAATCAACTTATTGATTGTTGATTTTTTAATTACCTTGATATTTTTTATTTTTTATTTTAATAACGCTCGAACATTCGGACCATTAAAACCCGCCATTCTCTGGGGCATTGTAGGAGGAATTTTGCCCGATTTAATTGTCGCATTACATAATTTAAATCGTCGTTTTTTCTTTCGTTTGAACTATTTTCATTTACGCATTCACCAAACGATAAAATTCAATATCCCTTTTCCTGTTGCCTTAATTATACAAATGACAATTTTATTTTTAGTTTGGCGCTTCTATCAATTCCAATAATTTTTTACTGGTTTTCTCCCATGTAAAACGATCCGATAAATGCAAACCGTTTTTAATTAGATTTTTTTTGAATTCTGAATCACTCAGAATTTTTTTTATTGCCTGAGCGATTTCCACTGATTTTTTCGGACTGACCAAAATTGCTTGGTCACTAATATATTCGGCCAAAGCGCCCGATCGACCGGCAATCACCGGACATGATAAAGACATTGCCTCCAATACCGGGAAGCCAAATCCTTCATAATGTGAAGGGAACAAAAATATTTCCGCGCGCTCTAAAAGCGCTGATCTTTCCTTATCGCTGATTTTCCCGAGATAAATAATTCCTTCCCAGCCCAAGTTTTTATTGGTTTTTCCCAAATGCCGAAATATTTTCTTAAATTTCCATCCCTTCACACCGGCAATTAATAACGGTATTCTTTCCGAATAATCAAGAACAAATTTTTCATAACCCTTAAAAAGATTAATCAAATTTTTTCGCGGTTCAATGGTTCCCACAAAAAACAAAAATCGTCCTTTGATTTGATATTTTTCCAATATATCATCTTTTGCTTTTTCGCTTGATATTTTTTTCGTAAAAACTCCGGGATATATCACATGAATATTTTTACTTTTTTTGAATTTAAACAAATCTAACAATTCTTCTTTGGTTGATTGTGAAACAGTCACAATGTCCGTGGCCTTGGCCACACTGCCGGGCACCAATATCAACTTAGCAAACCATTGTTTATTCGGAAACCACTCCGGATGATAATAAATCGCCAAATCATGAATAATTAAAACACTCTTTCCCACATAAAATAAAGGCATAACATTAGCCGGGAAAATCATCCGATCCAATCCATAGCGCCACAAAGTAAAGGTAAAAAACAAATGTCGACTGATAAAAGAAAAGTTTTCCGTGACAATTTTCATTTTAAAATTTCCCGATCTTTTCAAAGAATCAATCGTCATTTGACTGGTTTTCCCGGAAAAAAACAATACATATTGATTTTTCTTATCATATTTCAATAAATTTTTTACCAAATAAAAAACATAGCGCTCAACACCGGCGCCTTTATTTTTCCCAACATCATAAATTACTCGACAATCAATTCCAATTATCATATTAAATATTACGCACCACGAAAAATCCAAAATAAGTAAGCAAACTCACAATAATTCCCGCAATTATCGCTCCCAAAGCAATAAAAAAAATCGCTCTTTTGCGCTGTATCCCGAATAAATAAGCGGCCAAACTGCCGGTCCAAACACCGGTTACCGGCAATGGGATCGCCACAAAAATCATCAAGGCAACTTCACCATATTTTTGATATTTACCGGCAAATTTTTCCCGAGTTCTTTCAAACAACCATTCAAAAAATCTTTTCCCAATTCTTGTTTTCATTAATAATTTAGTGGCACTTTCCAAAAAATATAAAATTATCACCGTCACCAAAACACTGCCGATAATTGAAAAAACAAAAGCTTGCCAAATAGGCATTTGATAAATACCAACCGCCAAAGGAATAGAGCCTCGCAATTCCATCACCGGAATCATGGACAAAATGATGACGGAAATCGACGAGGGAAAATCAGCAAAAAAATTAATTAAATTCATATTTATTTATGGCCACTGATAATTTGTAAAAACCCAATCAGCTAAAATTTTAGTATCTTGAAAACGCGTTTCAATTGTTTGGCTATTCAACACGACGATCATCACTTGATTATTCATATTCATTACTTGAACCGCTAAACAATATCCGGCTTCCGGTAAAAACCCGGTTTTTCCACCAATCAATTCATAACCATATTGTTTATTATTCAAAAAACTGTCAATCAAAATATCCGTATTATAAATCGTACGATTTTTTTTATTCAGAATTTCAATTTCATCCTTGCCACTGACAACCGATTCACGAATTTCATTATATTTCAAAGCATTATGAACCAACTTTGCCACATCATGCGCGGTTGATAAATTCCCTATATCCAAACCGGTTGGGTCAGCAAAAATCGTATTGTACAAATTTAACTCTCGCGCCTTGGCATTCATTAATTCCACAAATTCAGCTCTGGTAAAACCCAAACTGCGAACCATGGCCATAATTGCGTTGTTATCCGAACTGATCAAAGCCGCTTTCCACAAATCAACGAACTTTATTTCTTCACCTCGATATAAATGTGGTCTGGCGCCAACCGTTTCATCAACCGGTAACATAGTAACAACTTTTTTCCAATCAGGTCTTAAATCTAAAATCACCATCGCGGTCATCAATTTGGTAATACTGGCAATCGGTTGTCGAATATTGGAATTGTTTTCCAATAATACTTTGCCACTTTCCACATCAACAACAAAAAACTTATCCGCCGTTATCTTTACGCCCACATTATCAGGATTAATTTTTTCCGGCGCTTTTTCTTGATTAATTGTTGCAGTCAAAGGGAAAAAGGTCGCTGATTCAACAAAAAAATTCCCACTTTGATTAATCAATAAAAAAACCGCCAATATAACATGCCACATTTATTCTACTTTATTAATATTATTCTGAGCTTGATTGGCTAAAAACTGCTCTAAATTTTCTACCGTATGTAATTTTTCATATTCCGGTAAATCTAGCACTGAACTTAAACCCAAATATTGCAAAAAATTGGGAGTAACGGAATAAAAAATATCATTTTCTTTTTCTTCACCAACAATCAAATCGCGAATCAATAAATTACGCAAAATCAAACTACAATTAACCCCACGAATTTGTTCAATCACCGGCTTGGAAATCGGGCCGCGATAAGCAATAATCGTCAAAGTCTCCAATGATGGTTGAGTCAATTCTCCGGTTCGTTCATCGCGCAAAAATCGCTTCATCATTTCCGCATATTGAGGGGCCGTAACCATTTGATACTGTTCCCCCGCCTCCACAATCATCATCCCGCGATTATTATTATATTCCAGTTGTAATTCTTTTAAGGAATTTTCAATATCAGTTAATGTAACCTGATTATCGTCTTTTTTCAAAAAAGATAAAATTGTTTTTGCTGATAACGGTTTAGTGGAAATAAACAATAACGCCTCGATTTTTTGTTTCATATTTTTTCAATGTAAATATCATCAAATAATTTATTTTGGTTGATTTTCACTTGTTGTTGTTTCACCAACTCTAGCATCGCCAAAAAACTCATAATAATATCAGTACGATTTTGAGCGGTTTTAATCAAATCATTTAATCCCACCTTTTTGGCTTTATTCAAAAAGTCCTTTAAATCCAAAATTTTTTGTTGCAAACTAACGGTTCGTACCATCATTTGTCGCGGTAATTTCACCAATGGATCAAGCCGTTTCAAAACAGTCATAAAAGCAGACTTCAAATTGCTCATCGTGATATTGGGAGCCGGAGAAAATTCCACTTTAATTTCATAAGGTGGTTTTTCTCTGGAAAAAGAAAAATTTTCTTTTTTAAACAGTTCCGCCAATTTCTTCGAGGCCTCTAAAAATTCCTTGTAAATCTTTAATTGTTTTTCCAAATCATCGCCATCTTCCTCTTCATCAATGGTGGGAATAATTGCCCTTGATTTCAAAACCAATAATCTGGCCGCTAAGAATAAAAAATCCGATAATTCTTCCGGATCGCGGTCAATTAACTTTTCCATATGAGCAACATACTGATCTGTAACTTCGGAAATAGACAAATCTGTAATCTCCATCTTTCGTTGTTCAATCAACTGCAAAAGCAAATCCAACGGTCCCTGAAATTTTTCAATTTTTATTTTATACATAAACAAAAAACAATAACATTATATTCAATAAAAAACAATTATCAACTATCTAAAAATGGAGTAATCATTTCTTTTGCTTGATTAAATTTTTCTTTGGCTTCTTCATATGAAGCCACATAAACCGTACCTACTTGCGGGTGCCCGCCCCCACCCAACTGCTGAGCGATTTTGCCCAAATCAACTTGATGTTGAAATTTTTTCGCTTGCAATACATCACCCCAAGGATTCAAGTTCATCTTCAAGGAATATTTATTTTCATGGAAACACACCCCTACCCATAAATAACTATCTTTATAAATCATCGCCGGCAAAAACCGATTATAAGGTAAGGAAGTCATATCATACCAAACAACACCATTTTGCTCCTCACTCAAAGTACGAAACAATTCAATATGTTGCAAAATTTCTTGACGCAGTTTTTTAACTCTTTCCTTAACATAATCCTTACCGGCAATTCGCTCAATCCACCGACCAAAAACTCGACACTCAATTTTATCCCAAATGTTTTTGGCGGCCAAATCTGACAAAATTCGCGGGATAACATCATTATTATCTTCAATTACTTTGGCAATTTGAATCGCTTTATTTTTTAGAAGCACCACATCTTCCGGGGTTAATCCATTAATCGCATAAGCCGCCGTGTCAACCAGATTTGCGGCGTAAACCATCGGGGCAATATTGCCTAAACTAATTTCCGCTTCATTAATCATTTCAAAAATCAATTGTGCGGCTGATGGTGCTTGCGGATTATAACGATACCATTTCAAGTCAGCCACAGATCCGGTCGGACAATGATTAGCGTGATGATCAATAAAACCACTGGCGCGATCATGCCAACGAAAATCAAGTAAAATAAAAGGCTCTTTGAACGGATAATTTTCCCAACCGGCACCGGATTGCGGATCATAATTCAATGCCTCCCCAAATTCTGCCGATATTCCATGATGACGCAAAAATCGTCGCATCAAAAATGCGGAAAATGTTCCGTCAAAATCAGCGTGATGATAAATGTAATATGTTTGAGACATTTTATTTTTATTATTTGCGAATCGGTAAACAAAGTTGCCTACCCAAAAGATCACGAGTTTGTTTTATCCCTTTATCGGTTAATTTCAATTCTTCAATAAACCATTTTTCCGGCGTCCGTCGACCATAACCAATCGCCAAACCTTTTTCTATCAAACTTTCCAAACTGCCGGTAATAATTTTTATTTGTAATTCTTTTTTTACCCTCAATGAGTTTTCATAAAACTCCAAAAACTTTTCCCGCTTCGCCCGACCATTACGAGAATTATAACATTGTATTAAAATGAATTTTTGCAATCCTGATAACCGCATATTTTTAACCAATAAAATCAGCTAACGTTTGAATTACAATTTCTTCTCGGGTAGTTTTCAAATCCTGCAAAGTAAATTCATGTATTTTTTCATCCGTTGCTTGACAACAATCGTCAATAATAGTTATGGCTAAATCACGATCATAAGCATCTTGCACAAAGCTACGAACGCATAAATTCGTTAAAATACCGGCCACCACCACCGTATCAACATCTTTTAATTCTTCATCCATGGTGGTTTGATAAAATGAACTGATTTTATTTTTTTTAATTACCGAATCTTCAGTAAGCCAATTTAAATTATCTAATAATGCGGTTCGTCCAGCTTGAGCCGAGAATTCTTTGATTGAATCTTTCTCCTCATGAACAGTAAAAATAATTTTATAACCCTGATTACGACAATATTCAATTAATCGATTGTTTTTTTCAATTAACTGTACCAAATCTCCCAAATAATAATCGGAGTCCGGCATTTGCCACTCTTTTTCCAAATCAATTAAAACTAAAGCTTTGGACATATGAATTATTTTTTATCACCTTGCAACTTTGATAAAGGCAAATCAATTCGCACTTGATCACGCGGGAAAAGGGTGGCTTGTTTAATATTATTCAAACCAAGCAATTGAGCGGTTACTCTTTCCAGTCCCATACCGATTCCTCCATGCGGGGGCATCCCATATTTAAAAGCCGATAAATAAAATTCAAATTCTTCCACATTTAATCCACGCGATTTAATATTATTCACTAATCTTTGATAATTATGTACGCGTTGTCCGCCGGTGACAATTTCTTGACCACGAAAAATCAAATCAAAACTTTTGGTATAGCCGGGATCTGCTTCATCTTCATAAGTATACATTGGTCGTTTGGAAACCGGATAATGAGTGACAAAAACAAAATCCGAATTCCAAGTTTTCTTGGCATATTCCCCCAACCAACGTTCTTGGTGTGGTTCAAGATCAGGTTCACTGGTACAATCTTCATTATATACGTCTTTAATAATTTGTTGTGCTTCCTTCAACTTAAGTGACGGAAAAGAATCGGGGAATTCCGGTAAAGTGGCTTTTAAAATTTTCAATTCCGCTTGATTTAACATGGCAATCTTTTTCATCATATGCTTTATCACACCTTCCACCATTTGCATCACATCATGGTGATCCTTGATATAAGCCATTTCAAAATCCAAACTGGTATATTCATTAATATGACGATTAGTATCATGTTCTTCCGCCCGATAAACATTACCCGTGGCAAAAACACGTTCATAAACACCGGCCATAATTTGCTTGTAAAATTGCGGACTCTGCGCTAAACAAGCTTTGTAACCAAAATATTCCAATTGAAAAAAGTTGGCGCCACCTTCCATGGCACTGCCCACCAATTTCGGGGATTGAAATTCTGTAAAATCTTTTTCCTTCAAATATTCACGAAAAGCTTGAATCAAAGTTTCTTGGACTTTAAAAACTGCGCGCTCATCATCACGACGCAAATTCAATGGCAAATTGTCCAGTAAAGTATCAGTCTTTAATTCTGAATCATTGAGATCATATGGTAATGTTTCCGCTTCAGCTAAAATTTCAAAACTCTTAGCTAAAACTTCAACTGTGCCGGTCGCCATATCAGGATTGATTTGTTTTTCTCCTCTTTTATTAACTACACCGATAATTGACAAAACAAATTGTGGCCGCAAGCTATCCATTAAATTTTTAGAAGCCTCGTTCAATTCAGCTGGTACTAAAACCACTTGAATCAAAGCAGTACGATCTTCCAAATCCAAAAAAACTATTTTCCCCATATTACGCCGAGCCACCACTCGTCCCATAATTCTTACTTCCTCTCCAACTTTATTAATTGTTTGAGCATTAAGAGTTCTTTCCATATAGACTACAAATTACGAATATCTACAAATGTACAAATTAGGATAAAACTCGAGCATAACGCACTCCCCCAGGAGTAAACGCCGCGAGAATTCCCAAATGTAAATTCATAGCATTCAAATATGTTTTTACTTGATTAAAATCAAATGTTCTAAATTTATAATCACGTTTTAATTCCAATATAATTTTATCCTCGATTAAAAAATCAAGATAATAGGAACCAACACGCTTTTCATTATATATAACAGGACAATAAACTTGCTGAGAAAATTTAATATTCTTTTGTTTTAATGCTTCAGCAACTGCTCTTTGATAAATAATTTCTTTATGTCCATTACCAATACTATTATGAACTTCAAATAAAACACCAACAATAAGATAACTTAACTCTTTGTAAATAACCTTATCCTCCTCCATATTAAATTTGTAAATTTGCGGTTATTTGTAGATTCGTGGTCTACGGGTAGATACGATTAATCATCCTCGGAAACGGAATTGTCTCTCGCACATGTTCCACGCCACACATCCACCCAACCACTCTTTCCAATCCATAACCGAAACCTGAATGTGGGACTGATCCGAACTTCCGCAAATCCAAATACCATTCAAATGCTTCTCGTGGCAATTTATGTTCTTCAATTCGCTTTAACAAAACATCATAATCATCTTCACGTTGTGAACCACCGATTATTTCGCCATGACCTTCCGGAGCGATTAAATCTGCGCATAATGCCACCTCACCATCGCGTTTCATATAAAAAGCCTTGATGTCCGCCGGCCACTTTTCAATAAATAACGGTTTATCATAAATCGACATAATCAATGTTTCATCATCATTACCCAAATCTTCACCCTCTTTTATGTCCGAACCTAATTCTTGTAATTTTTTTATGGCTTCATGATAAGTCAAACGATTAAATGGAGCTTTAATTTTTCGTAACGCTTCAGGATCGCGTTCCAAAATTTCCAGTTCTTTGATATTTTTCTCCAAAACTTTAGCCGCAATATAACTGATCAAATTTTCTTGTACTTCCAAATTCATCTTGTGATCATGAAACGCCATTTCCGCATCCATCATCCAAAATTCAGTCAGATGTCGTCGTGTCTTTGATTTTTCCGCTCGAAAAACCGGCCCAAAATCAAAAACTTTGCCATGCGAAAAAATCGCCGCCTCAATATACAACTGTCCGGATTGCGTTAAATAAGCTTTCCCAAGATCAAAATACTCCATTTCAAATAATTCGGTTGTTCCTTCACAAGCGGTTGGCGTTAATATTGGTGAATCAATTTTCGTAAAACCGTTTTGGATTAAAAATTCATAAGTAGCTTCAATTACCGTAGTACGAACTTTTTGAATCGCCCACTGTTTAGGTGAACGCAACCACAAATGACGCATTCCCAATAAAAAGTCCGGGCCATGTTCTTTTTTCCCAATAGGAAATTCTTCAGCAAATTGAACCACCGCCAAACTGGTCACTTGTAATTCAAAAACATCTTGTTTTTTCGGATGAGCGGTTACTTTACCGATAACCATCACTGAAGATTCAATCGTCATTTTTTCTATTGCTTGCCAAGTTTCAGAACTAACATCATCTTGTGAGGCCACACATTGACAAAAACCTGAGCCATCTCGTAATTGCAAAAAAGCGATTTTACCGGAAGAGCGAAAGTTATACACCCAGCCTTTCAAAGTAACCGATTGATCAATTTTTTGCGCTAAATCTTTAATATAATCTTGATTCATATTCCTAATTTTAATTCTAAATCAAATTATAGCTTATTTATCGTAAAAAGTAAAATATTAATGACATTAACCATTGCTTTAGGGTTTAATAAATCATATCCTGATATTTTACCTAATTTAAGCACAACCTATAATATGCAAACTATTGACAAAAATTTTTTATTATGATAAATATCAATTGTCTTTTATTGAGGACATCATGAGCCAAACACAATGGTTTGTATCACTTTTCGTTGTTACTCACAGCAACAAGCAAAATACAACTGAATGTGAATTCATTAATGCGGTTGAACAACAGCGCCAATTGACAAAAGGTTCGCCTAAGCCCTATAAAGTCCGACTGAAGCATGATTCGGTTTTGCGTGAATTTGAATTGTTGTTTGAAGTCACCGCCACATCAGAATATGAAGCCAAGAGCAAGATTTCGGAATTTGTCGATTGCTATGTGCCCGTTGACTTTTTCATGCGAACCATTGAAGCTACATGCCTTCACTCCCCTTTCTAAATAAAAGCCTTACAGACTTTGCCACGCAAAGTCTTTTTTATTGTAAATCAAGATAAATCATGTTAAAATACCATTATGAAAATAACTACCAAACATCAAAATTATCGCCTTGATAATTACTTGGCGGAAAAGTTGGAAATTTCGCGTAGTCAAGCCCAAAAATTAATTAATGGGGGTGCAGTTTTGATTAACAACAAAATTCCAAGCAAACACCAATTCCTGAAAATTAATGACCAGGTCAAGGTTAAAAAAGTTACACGGATCATAAAAAAAGAACCGGCTACCACCTCATCACAAAAATTCGAAACAATCGCAAAACCAAAAATAATTTTTGAAAATCCCGATTATTTGATCATCAATAAACCGGCAGGATTACTCGTCCATGCCACCAATCGCCAAGAAAAAAACACTTTGGTCGATTGGCTATTAAAACATTATCCGGAATTGAAAAAAGTGGGTAGTGATGACCCGCGTCGTCCGGCTATTGTGCATCGTCTGGACAAAGATGTTTCCGGCTTAATGATTGTTCCGAAAAATTTAAAAGCTTTTGACCATTTCAAAAAACAATTTCAAAAACGCACCATCCAAAAACAATATTTGGCTCTGGCTTATGGTAAATTTGAGGGTGATCATTACGAAATAAATTTTCCCATCACTCGCTCTAAATCCGGCAAATATGTTGCTTTGCCGAAAAAAAGTTTGGATGGCAAGATAGCCATCACTCAAATTGATGTTGAAAAAAGATTCACCAACTATACATTGTTGCGTGTTTTTCCGAAAACCGGCAGAACCAACCAAATTAGAATTCACTTATCCGCATTCAACCATCCATTGGTAGGTGACAACCTTTATTTCAACAAACAATTTTCCAATATAAAAATTGAACTTAACCGAATATTTTTGCATGCGGAGAAAATCACCTTCACAGATTTAGATAATCAAATAAAAAATTATTCCGCTACTATACCCACAACACTGAAAAAAATTATTGATAACTTGAAATAATTTATGAGAGAACTTTCACCTGAAGAACTTTTTGGGGTAAAGCCTCTACAACCGACAGAACAAAGACGCTGGAAAAATCATAGAATGGTTATTCAAGATTATGGACATGAGTTCCAATCACGTCTTAATGAACTCAAAGAAAAATCAAAAGAACTAACCGCGATCTTAACCAGAAAATTTGCTGAAGCCAACCTACCTTTTGGAATAAAAAAAGACCAAGCCGGCATTATCCGCTTGTCATTTTTTTTCCGCCCCACTCTTTTACTCTCTGATTTATCTCCAGCACAAAAAGCCGAGCAAAGACATCACACCGCTGATGATGAAATTTCCATATTTTTCCATTTAGATGAAGACAACCAAATTGAAGCTTTACGCTTTGGACATGGTAGAGAGACCGGTCCTTTTAGTATATCATTGATTTATGGATTAAAAATAAATCCGCAAAAAGATGCTGAAAGAATTACCGTCGATTTATCTGATTTGACCGGTTTTGCCGATTTTATAATTGAAAAATTACTGACGCAACCTTTAATTAAAGACTTACAAAGCCTGTTAGTCTCAGAAAATATTGAAACCGTAAATCAAACAATGAACGCATATGATTCTTGGTGGGTTTTATCCGACTTCATGAAAAAACGCATCCTCCAACAAACCTTGGCTCACTTATGCCAATCACAAACAAAAACATTATTTATTGATCGACTACCGTGGGATCAAGTGAAAAAACATTTGGAAGAAACCATTGATACTTTTTTAAAAATTGAATTCCCACCTCGCGCCAGAAACCCAAAGCCTCTGTCTACAATTTTGTTTAATTCAGAAATAACATTATCAACAAATCAAGAACTTATCGCATTTAAAAATTCTATTTTAAAACAAGCCAAAGATCTTTATCAAAAAATGAAATTTACCAAAAAATAAATTATGTTCCAGCCCGATCATCCAACCGATATGGATCACCAAAAAAAAATTATTACTGAAAAAATCACCCGCAAATTGGAAGGTGAAAAAAATTTGGATTTTATTAAAAATCTTTTGCTGGAATTGCCAGAACTGGAGCTTTATTTGGTTGGCGGCATGACCCGCGATTTACTGCTTGGTGAAACTGTCAGTAAAGATTATGATTTTGTGGCGCGTGGCGTTGCTCCGGAAATATTAATGGAAACTCTGAAAAAATTGGGGCGCGTTGATTTAGTTGGCCGAAACTTCGGGGTCATTAAATTTCAACCATTCCATTCCACCTTAAAAGAACCGATTGATATTGCTTTTCCTCGCACCGAGCAAGCCCATGGAACCGGTGGATATCGTGATGTCAAAACTACTACTGATTTCCAATTACCGCTTGAAGAAGATTTGCAAAGACGGGATCTAACGATCAATGCCATTGCTTATGATTTAAGAAATAAAAAAATTGTTGATCCGTTTCATGGACAACAAGATTTACAAAATAAAATTATTCGCTCCGTCGGAAATCCTCATGAACGCTTTCAAGAAGATTATTCTCGCATGCTTCGCGCTCTGCGCTTTGCTTGTCGCTTTAACTTTGAAATTGAACCGCAAACTATGGAAGCTTTGATCGAACTCACGCCTCATTTAAATGACGAACGAGAAATATCGATTATTGAATCGCTTCGTCGTAAATTAGAACAAACCACCACCACAACAGAACGAAAAATATTCGAAAATAAAATTTCTCTTCAAGAACAAACTGCCCCAACGGCTACCAAAAAAGAACGCATCGTCCCCATGGAAACCATTACCAAAGAGCTCTTAAAAACCTTGCAAGAAAATCCCCTAAGAGCGCTACAACTCTTTGAACAAACCAACTTACTGTCATATTTGCTGCCGGAATTGATAAATCTCAGAAAAGACATCAAACAATGGCAACAAATGCTAATGGTTTTGGAAAATTTAACTTCCCCGGAATTTGTTCTTTTTAATGGAGGGAAAAAATCAAGCGCTATTTTTATTTTGGGTGTTATTTTACATCACCTTGCCGATTTTTCACCGGACTTTTTACCATCAACCAAACACAAACAGGGATCAAAGTTAACCGCACTTTTAACCCGCTTGAAATTAAGCATGGCTGAACAGCAAAAAATAACCAATATGTTATTGGGTTATCGTTTAATTGATACACCGGAATTTGAAAAGCTCACGGTACAAGAATCGATTATTGGCGGAAGCGCCGGAACCGAGATAATCATGCTGAGATTTCTTGAAACACAAGTAACCGGGAAGGATGATTCCATTTTTGAAAAAAGATTAGCGCACTTATCATCACTAATAAATGCCGAGGGGCATTTCCCACCTCCTTTAATTACCGGTCAAGATATTATAGCAAAATTACGACTTAAAAAAGGCGGACCGATTATCGCCGATATTTTAATCGCTGTTCGTGAAAAACAATTGCAAGGTCAATTAAAAACCAAAGATCAAGCACTGAAATTTATCAAATCATATGGCCAATAATCTTTTCATCATTACCGGGCCATCAGGAGTGGGGAAAACCACCGTGGCTCACGAACTTTTGAAACAAAATCCAAAATTAAAAAAATTAATCACTTATACCACGCGTCACCCTCGACCAAACGAAAAAAATGATCGTGATTATCATTTTATTACCCCTGAACAATTTGAAAAAAAAATCCAAACCAACGATTTTTTCGAATATGCTCAAGTTTATAATGATTATTATGGCAATTCTTTTTCTGACTTAAAATTATTTTGGGATCAAGGTTATGATGTTTTAATGGTAGTGGATATTCAAGGCGCCGATAAAATAAAATCCACCATACCGCAAAGTAAAGTGATTTTTCTTTGTCCGGAAAATTTTTCTCAACTTGAAAAAAGATTACAGGAAAGAAAAATGACGAAAAATGATTATGAAAAACGAATACAAACGGCAGAAAATGAAATGAAACGCGCTAATCAATATGATTTTCAAATAATCAACCAAGAAAATCAACTACCCAAAACTCTGCATAAAATACAAGAAATTATCGGATAATTTAAGAACAAATTCAACCATAATCATTAACTTAATTGTTAATCTTGACATTTTTCTTAAATTACCGTATTATATCGTCAGACTATTAATAAAATCTAATTGAATTTCCTAGACAATCATTTATCGATTTTTAGCGATTTTCACCCTCCCATATATGACAGAAGAACAAACAACCCAAAAACCGGTAGAAACTACCACTCCAAAAGATTTAACTTACCCGGAAGTCCAACCCGGCGTCGTAGTTCGTGTGCATGAATTGATCACGGAAACAAATGCTAAAGGAGAAGAAAAAGTACGAACACAAATTTTCGAGGGGACGGTTTTGCAGCGCAAACATGGTAAAGGCATTAACGCAACCATCACCGTTCGTAAAGTATCAAATGGTATTGGCGTGGAAAAAATTTATCCATTACATGCTCCGGTAGTCAAAGATATTGAAGTAGTAAAAAAATACAAAGTTCGCCGTTCCAATCTTTCTTATATTCGTGGCTATTTCAAAAAATTAAAAGAAGTCAAAGCTTAATTTCTTCAATAAAAAAACTCCGCCAATCAGGCGGTGTTTTTTTATTCAAATTATTGCTCCTAAGTATTTACCGGTAATTGATTTTTTAATTTTCGCCACCTGTGCCGGAGTGCCCTCGGCCACCACTTCTCCACCTTCATCACCACCACCCGGACCCAAATCAATAATCCAATCAGCATTTTTTATCACATCCAAATTATGTTCAATTATTAAAACCGAGTTCCCCTTTTCCACCAAACGATCTAAAATCATTAACAAGCGATTAATATCATCAAAATGCAACCCGGTAGTTGGTTCATCCAAAATATATAAAGTTTTCCCGGTGGAATATCGAGACAATTCAGTCGCCAGTTTAATACGTTGGGCCTCACCGCCCGATAAAGTCGTCGCCGGTTGGCCAAGCGCAATATAACCTAACCCTACTTCCTCCAAAGTAGTTAATTTTTCCTTAATAATCGGGGTATCATGAAAAAAATCTTTAGCCTCGGAAACGGTCATGGCCAAAACATCAGCAATATTTTTACCTCGATAATGCACTTCCAAAGTTTCTCGATTGTAACGTCGGCCCTTACAATCAGAGCATTCAACATATACATCAGGCAAAAATTGCATTTCATACTTCACATAACCATCACCACCGCAAGTTTCACAACGACCGCCTTTGACATTAAAACTAAAGCGACCGGCATCAAAACCCTTAATCTTGGCTTCCGGAACTTGAGTGAATAAATCACGAATATAAGTAAATACTCCGGTATAGGTAGCCGGATTGGAACGCGGGGTGCGACCAATCGGTGTTTGATCAATGGTAATGACTTTATCTAAATTTTCCGTACCAATAATTTCCTTGTGCGCAGCCGGCAAATCCTTGGATCGATAAAACTTCCGCGCCAAAGATTTGGATAAAATATCAGAAATCAATGTTGACTTACCGGAACCGGAAACACCGGTCACACAAATTAATTTACCCAATGGAATCTCGACCGTCACATTTCGCAAATTATTGGCAATCGCATTTTTAATAGTCAATTTTTGGCCATTGCCACGCTTATCTTTTTTCAAAGTTTCAATGTTTTTTCGACCGGACAAATAATCACCGGTTAAACTTTTAACATTTTTAATAATTTGCGCTGGAGTACCTTCGGCCACCAACTCCCCACCGTAAATCCCGGCTCCCGGACCCAAATCAAAAACATAATCAGCCGCTAAAATCGTTTCCTTGTCATGCTCCACCACAATCACGGAATTCCCCTTATCACGCAAACTCAATAAAGTATTAATCAATTTTTCATTATCCACCGCGTGCAACCCAATTGATGGTTCATCCAAAACATAAATCACTTCCGATAAAGCTGATCCCAATTGAGTTGCCAAACGTAAGCGTTGCGCTTCTCCACCCGACAAAGTGACGGAACTGCGACTCAATGATAAATATTTAAGACCAACGTTTTCCAAAAACTCAATGCGACGCACCACCTCGGTAATTAATTGTCGGACAATGGTAAAATCACGTTGCGTTAATGGCTGTTTAATATGCTGTAATTTATTTTTAATCGTTGTTTTGCCGGCTGTTTGCACCATTTCCTGGAAAAACATTTTTAAATCTTTAATGGAAATATCCGTATATTTATCAATTGATAAACCGGCGACTTTGACCGCCAAACTTTCCGCTCGCAATCGTTTTCCTTGACATAACAAACAAATATGCGATCGCATATATTTTTCAATTTCTTTTCTGATATAATCTGAATCGGTTTCCTTGAACTTTGCTTCCAAACCGGGAATCACCCCCTCAAACTTTTCTTGACGCAAGCCAATATCATACAAATCATCTCCCGTACCATACAAAACAATGTCCAAAGCTTTTTTACTCAATTTCCCAACCGGTACCATTAAATTGATTTTATGTTTAGTGGCGACCTTTTCCAATAATTGCCAAATTGATTTTTGATTGGAAAAAATCTTAGTCCATGGTTTAATCGCTCCTTCCGCCAAACTCAACTTGGGATTATTAATTACCAAATCCGGATCAATTTCTTGTTTATAACCCAAGCCGGAACAAGCCGGACAAGCACCAAACGGTGAATTAAAAGAAAAACTGCGCAACTCCACTTCCGGAATATCTATATTACAATGAGAACAATGCAAATACTGACTGAATTCCAAATCAAAATCTTTGTCCGAACGATGGGCCACCAAAACACCGTTACCCAAATCAGCGGCCACCTTCACCGATTCATATAATTGCTTCTTCACTTCTTTGCTCCCGGTTAATAAAATACGATCCACCACCACTTCAATCGTGTGTTTCAAGTTTTTATCAATACGCAGATTATCCAACTCTTCAATATTATAAACCACTCCATCAAAACGAACTTGGAAATATTTGGCTTTACGAATTTCTTCAATGATTTTTTTGTGCGTTCCCTTTTCTTCTCTTACCACCGGCGCTAAAATCGTTAAATTTACTTTGCCATTAATTTTACTGATGTTTTCTACAATTTCGTCAATTGATTGACGCTTCACCTCTCGTCCGCATAAATGACAATGTGGGATTCCAATCCGTGAATACATCAAACGAATCAAATCATAAATCTCCGTAATCGTTCCCACGGTAGAACGCGGATTTTGCACCACGGAACGCTGATCAATGGCAATAGCCGGAGACAAACCATCCAGGCTATCAACATCCGGTTTTTCCTTGACCTCCAAAAATTGACGCGCATAAGAAGAAAGACTCTCCACATATCGGCGTTGTCCCTCGGCGTAAATAGTATCAAACGCCAAAGATGACTTACCGGAACCGGAGAGTCCTGTAATTACTACGAATTTATTGCGGGGAATATCCACATTAACATTTTTCAAATTATTGACCCGCGCTCCACGAATGGAGATTTTGTTAGACATAATTTTTCAATACAATTGGTATAAATATACTTTGTGTGAAATTATACACAAAAAATTTAATTGTGTAAAGGGGTCACGAGTAAATAGCCCATTCGCTTAAAAATCCTTTTAAGACGAATAAAAAAGAAGCCTAGAAAGGCTGCATTAATATATTCAATTAACTACCGCACGATTTTTGACTTAAACCACTGTTCTTGAAAAAATATCGCCTTTTCAATCTCCTCGTCTGTTATATCCAGACTAATATCACTAACCACAATTAATTTATCATCATCATCGTTTATTCTGTGAACAATCGCAATACACTTACCAGTAAATTCATTAACTGGCTCAGCCACCCCCAGAATATATGCATCACTTCTTCGCCATCGGGCGCCATAGTCCCAGGAATAAAACCGTAATTAAGCTCATAAACAAAACCATGTTTGGGATGCCGGGAATTGAGCGGGCGATCTACCTTGACCGTTACTATTTTGCCAATAAATTTTTCAGCGTAATTTTTCATAACAATATAATATCCTTTACTATTACATATTTTTCTATTTTTTTCTACTAAAAAACAACCGGTATTACCGATTGTTCACTATATCAATTAAAAATTCTTTGCAATCTTTTAATTCGATTTTCCAATGAAGGGTGCTCTGCCAAAGGAGAAAGGCTCAATTTGTTATTCTGCAAATAACTTCTTTGTTGTTGTGACATCTTTTGCAAAGCACTGATCATGGATTGAGATTCTCCCATTTTACGCGCGGCAAATTCATCAGCCAAATATTCTTCATAACGACTCCAGAAAATTAAGGGCAACTTTAACCCGAAAGATAAAACTTGAGCCAAACAAATAATTAATATTAACCACGCCACAATTTGATTGAAATTTTCCCATCCCGTCCAATTAAAAATCAATGGCAACAAAACAGCAACTAACCAATACGCCAACAATTCACTGATCAATTTAAACTCTTTGATCCACAAAGTACTTTTTTTTCTAACCAAATGCCCAATTTCATGCAACATCACGCTCTTAAACTCTTCATCGGTCAACAACCGTAAAGCTTTTTGATTAATAAACAAAGCCCTTTTTTCTATGCTTATTCCCATAAAGAAATCGGAATTTCCAATTGAATCTATATTGATAATTCGAACTCCGGATTTATCCTTGAGCAAGGATAACACATCGTTAAAAGCCGGTTCAACAAACCTATTGTTTTTTTTCAATTGACGATTCAACAACCAAGGCAATACTACTTTTCCTTTTAACAAAAATAAAGCCCATGGAGCAAGCCACCAATAATCACCCAGTGATTGAGCGATCAAAACAAAAAGCGGTAAAACCAAACCGTAAACTACTGTTACCAACAGTAACAAAACTCCGAGCATAAAAATCAACCAAGGAAAAGTTCTGGCCGTTAATTCTACACCGACTAATTTCATTTCTTGTCTACCGGCCGGAATTAACAACGGTGAATAAATAACCATCATGGCAATTGTATATTTTAAAACCACGACCAACCAATGACTATCACCAAAATAACCAAGCATATACTCAAAACCGTTACCAAACAAATACCAAAGAGAAACAAAAATGGAAACTCCGAGACCGGCAAAATGCCAATAACTTTGGAGGTCTTTCTCTTTAGTCGATTTCATGTTTCCTCCTTTGAGGTTTAATTGTCAAAGAACCGTTTAATTTATCAATAAAATATATTTTTGTCAAACAAAAAATCGCTTTTAAAAAGCGATTTTCAATTATTAACGCAATAAATATTTCTCAATATTTTCATCAGCCAAGCGTTGGATTTCCGTTAATTCATTTTTCCCTTGATTACCTTCAAACAAATGTCTAAATCTACCTTGAAGCTTCAAAAATTCATCCGCTTTGGGGGTAGCCTTGGGAACTTTTTTGCTGGCCACCAACTTACCATATTCATATTCCAGCACCGGATACAAACCGGTTTGTTGGGCTAATCGCGCTACTTTAATTGAATCAGATTCTTTAATATTCCAGCCCGGCACACAAGAACAATAAATTTGAATATATTTCGGTCCTTTGAAAGTTAAGGCTTTTTTTACCTTGTTATCAAGATCAATTAAATCACCAATCGTGGCAGTAGCCACATATGGCAAACGATGTGCCAAGGCAATTCCGGGTAAATCTTTTTTATAATATTTATTACCCATGGATTTTTTCCCGGATGGTGATGTCATGGTATAAGAATCAAGCGGAGTGGCGCTACTGGCTTGAATTCCGGTATTCATATAAGCTTCATTGTCATAACAAATGAATAAAATATTTTCCTGACGACTCCATACTCCGGAATTAAGTGCCAGACCAATATCAAAGAAAAAACCATCTCCCCCATGCACCACCACATTTACCTGGTCAGCTATTTTTTTTCGACGCAACATGGCCAATACTCCACTGGCTACGGACCCGGGATTTTCAAACAAAGAATGAATATATGGCATTTTATAAGACGAAGTAGGATATTTGGTGGTGGTCACTTCCGAACAACCGGTAGCCCCACAAATAATGGAATTTTGGCCAATCACATCCATCACATGTTTCATTGCCACCATTAAGCCACAACCGGCGCAAGCCGTATGACCGGGATCAACCAAATGTTTAAATGGCATTTTATATTGTGTCATATTATGATTGAAAAAATTTTATTAAATCTTTCTTGGTAATATCCCGACCGCCCAAACCATAAGAATAACCTTTGATCAACGCTCGAGATTTACCATATAGAGCGCGTTTTATTTCCCCCAACAAAATACCACCACTTCCCATGGAAATATCTTTTTCAACCACAATTATATTTTTCGCTCCGGATAATTTGGCAATCAATTCCTCATCAGGGAACGGCCGAAATAAATTAATGTTCACCAAAGCCACTTTATTTTTTTTCTGATTTAATTCATCAACCACTTCTTTAATTGTTCCAATAACAGAACCAAAAGAAATCATGATGGTTTTGGCTTGACTGGGACCATAATATTCAACCGCTTCGTATTTTCTGCCAAAAATTTTCTTAAAAATCTTATTCTCTTTATTCCAAAGATTCTTTATTTTTTTTAAATCTTGATCCAATTCTAACCGCGCCTCCTGATAATCAGCCGGTGTAAAAAATGAACCCAATGTTACCGGATTTTTCACATCCAAAACAGTTCCCGGTATTGGCTCATAAGAGGGTAAATATTGTTTAATTTTTTCTCTTTCCGGAATATCAATTTCTTCTACCGTATGTGTCAAAACAAACCCATCCATATTTACCATCACCGGTATTTGAAGTTGTTCGGCGATTTTAAATGCCAAAATATGAAAATCCACGGCTGATTGATTATCACCGGCATAAAGCATGGCCCAACCACTATCACGAACAGTCAAAGAATCTTGCTGATCATTCCAAATGTTGATAGGACTGGAAATGGCGCGATTGGCACATGTCATCACCACCGGTAAACGCATACCGGCAATACTAAACAATACTTCGGTCATTAACAATAACCCCTGAGCACTGGTTGCCGTATAAGATCGACCACCGGTTGCTGATGCACCCAAGACCATGGAAGCGGCCGCAAACTCACTATCAGCGCGTAAAAATTCAAAATTCCCCGAACCATTGGCTTTGATTGATGCTAATTTTTCCACAATATGGGTTTGAGGCGTAATCGGATAAGCTGAAACAACATCCGGTTCACATAAATTTACCACTTCCGCCACCGCTTGTGATCCTTCAACACATTTTTTCATATATCATCTCGTTTATAAATTAAATTATTTTTCTTCCGGTATCATTTTTATACAAGGCACCGGGCATTCACTCGCGCACAAACCGCAACCTTTACAATAATCCAAATCCGCTTCATAAAAAACTTTTCCCTGAAATACCTTGTCCCCCACCGCAAAAACACAACCTTCCGGACAAACTCGCGCGCACATACCACAAGCAATACATTTATCATGGTCAAAAATCGGACGCTGATGACGCCATGAACCGGTTTTATTTTCCCGCGTACTACCAGCTTTGGCAATAAGAGATTTCTTCATATATTAAATGCTAACTGATTATTTTTTTCATTAATTCAATATTTTTTACAATCAATTCTGGTTTATCCGCAAATCGCTCTTCCACCGCTTTAACCAACGAAGCAAAAGTCACTAATCCGGTGGCTTTGGCAAAAATAGCCAAAAGCCCGGTATTGGTTACCGGACGGCCAAGAATTTCTACCGCTAATTTAGTTACCGGGACAGTAATCACTTTTAAATTTTTTAACTCCGGCCAATCATTTTTTTCCGTATTAATAATCACCAACCCGTCTTTTTTCAATCCGGCAAATAAATCCACTGCCTTTATCAAAGTTGGATCTTGAACAATCACAATATCCGGCTGATAAACTTGAGATCGCAAACGAATCGGCTTATCGCTGATTCGAGCATAAGCCTCAACCGGCGCTCCACGTCGTTCCACGCCAAAATTAGGAAAAGCTTGAGAATGTTTTCCTTCATAAAAAGCGGCTACCGCAATTAACTCCGCCGCTGTCACCGATCCCTGACCACCACGACCATGAATTCTAACTTCTAAAAAATCTTTCATATTTTATTAATTGGCAATTAAACTTAAAATTTGTTTCCAAACTTCCAAAGGGACATATCCAGATAAAACATAACCATTTACAAAAAAAGTCGGTGTCCCCTTAACACCCAAGCGCTCAGCCAAATCCATATCATAACGAATTTTGTTAAGCATCGTATCGCTGTTATAACATTGTCTGAATAATTCCATATCCAAGCCAATTTGCTGCGCCAAAGCATTAATCTGCGAAACTTGAATTGAGTCTTGTAATTGAAACATGCGATCATGAAACGCCCAAAATTTACCCTGCAAATGGGCGCATTCTCCGGCCACCATATATTTAATCGAATCTTCAGCAATCACTGGGACATTGCGCCAATAAACTCGAATGTTGCGCGGGTCAGAAGATTGCAGTTCGCGAATAACAGAATAGCTTTTTTGACAAACCGGACACAAGAAATCGCCAAACTCCACAATTTTAATTTCCGCTCGCGCATCACCTAATACCGGGTCCGAAGGATCAATAATTATATCCATATTATAAGGCGGTGGTCCACTAACATCAAAAGCATTTAAGTTGAACTCTCCGCTTTGAGCTTTTTGCCACGAATCATACATAATATATCCCACCCAACCTAAAATCACCAAAAAAAATACCATTAAAATCAAAAGAATTATCCCCCACCAGGTTTTATACCAATGAATAGTTGGCGAAACATTTAAAATTGACATTTTATTTATTTTATTTCCTTTATATTTTACCATAAACAATAAAAAAATAAAATCTAAGTTTATTTCACTTTACTTGACAGTAGTGTCCTTGACTGCTATAATACCAACAAGTTAATTCTTATTATATTCTATGAAATCAGTGATCACTATTTCTCAAGTTATTGTCTCGATTGGACTAATTGTTGTAATTTTACTGCAAAGCCGTGGATCCGGTTTATCAGGTATTTTCGGTGGTTCCGGCGCAGTTTTTCGCACCAAACGAGGAATTGAAAAAACATTATTTACTCTTACCATAATTTTGGCCATTTTATTCTTAGGCTTATCTTTGGCCAATTCCTTAATCTAAACCAAATAAAAAATTTCTGTGAATTTTCTCAAAAATTTTTGGTTTTATCTCAAAACAAAAAAGCGTCCAAAATTAACCGATGCTAAGACGCAAAATATTATTGAACAACACAACCAATTGGATAATAAATTGGTTGAATCTTTGACTATGCAAAAATGGCCGACGCTTAAACAACTTCAATACTTGGGTAAAATGTTAAACCCAAAAGATAAATTAATTTTACGAATCGCCGGAATCATTATGGCGATTGCCACAGTATTTGTTTTAATCAATTCATATTTTCTATATACTAAAATTTCGCCTGATTTAGGTGGTGAATACACCGAAGGCTTGGTAGGTATACCACAATACATCAACCCGATTTTGGCCCAAACCAATGATGTGGACATGGATATCAGTACTTTGATTTTCAATGGTTTATTGAAATATGATCCGAATTCCGGTTTAATTCCCGACTTGGCAAAAAATTATTCCATCAGCGAGGATCAAAAAACCTATACCTTTGAATTGCGCGAAGATATTTATTGGCATGATGGTCGCAAATTCAGTGCCAATGACGTACTATTTACCATGGAACGAATTAAAGATCCCAACACCAAAAGCCCCCTGTTTTTCAATTTCAAAGGTGTAGTTATTGAAAAAATTGATGATCAAACCATCAGATTTATTTTAGATGAACCATTTGCACCATTTATTGAGAATTTAATGGTGGGGATTTTACCAGCTCATATTTGGAGTGGCGTACCAGCACAAAATACCAATTTGAGTGATTTAAATATCAAGCCGATTGGGACCGGACCATTTAAATTCAGCGCCTTAACCAAAGATACCCGTACCGGTGAAATCAAAACATACACCTTGGAACGAAATGAAAAATATCACCAATCAAGTGCTTTTATTAAAAAAATCATCTTTAAATTTTATCCCACTTTTGATTTGGCTATTGATGCCTTAAATAATAAAAACATTCAAGGAATCAGCTTCTTACCCAAAGAAAAACTTTCCGGCTTAATTAATAATCGTTCTCTGAATTTAAATTTATTAAATCTTCCTCAATATACCGGTTTATTTATTAATCTGAAAAAAGATTCCATTTTAAAAGATGTTAAAATCAGAAAAGCCCTGGCTCGGGCCATTAATAAACAAGAAATTGTGACAAACGCGCTCAATGATCAAGCCCAAACAATTGAAAGCCCGATTTTACCCGGTCAATTGGGTCAAACTCAAGATTTCACCATTTATCAATTTGCCGTCGAACAAGCTAAACAAGAACTAGAAGATATCGAATGGAAATTAACGGACTATGTAAAAACTTCGAACAAAGTTGAAGCTGACAACAATAATTCCACTACTGAAAATAAACCAGAAGTAATAGCTGAAGAAACTTATCCTTTCCAAGTCAGACAAAAAAAGAATACCTACTTGGAAATCACATTAACGACAATTAATCAACCGGATTATTTGAAAATTGCGGAAATGATCCAAAAAAGCTGGCAACTGATTGGCGTAAAGACCAATTTAAGAGTCCTGGAAATCGATCAAGTGCAAAAAGAAATTTTACGCGATCGAAATTATGAAATTTTGCTTTATGGAGAAAATTTAGGCTATGATCCCGATCCATATCCATTTTGGCATACTTCACAAATAAATTATCCGGGGCTTAATTTGTCCGGTTATTCCAATTCCAAGGTAGATAAATTATTGGAAGAAGCACGTAAAACCACCTCGATTGAAACCCGTGAAAAAAATTATATTGAATTTCAAAAAATGTTAGCCGAAGATGTCCCGGCCATATTCTTGTACAATCCAACTTATACTTATCCGCAAGCCAAATTAATCAAAGGCTACGATACTCATACTATTATTGTCCCCTCCAATCGTTTTACCAATATCAATAATTGGTATATCAAAACCAAAAGAACTTTCTCTCAATAATTATCTTCAACATATAAAAGCCAAAACATATCAATTTCTGATATTTGAGCTTTTTTGACTCATTCGTGTTTATCAAACACTTGTGCTAATTATTAAAAAATTAAATTAACTTAATGAACTTAAAATTTTATGTTACCTAAAAAAACAACTGAAACAAAACCGTTTCGTCGTCGCCCCTATCATCCGTCTCCCAGAATCCAATCATTTGGCAAAAAATTGCGCATCATTGGCCTTGGAGGATTAGAAGAAGTGGGGCGAAACATGACCTTAGTGGAATATGACAATGATATTTTGATCATTGATATGGGCTTGATGTTTCCCGAAGAAGATATGCCGGGTATTGATTATATTATTCCGGATATTTCTTATTTGCGTGGCAAACAAAAAAACATCAAGGGTGTGATTATCACTCATGGTCACTACGATCATATTGGAGCGATCTCACACTTAATGCCGGAACTTGGTTATCCAATGATTTATACCACACCATTAACCGCCGGGATCATCAAAAAAAGACATGAAGAATACAATCTTCGGCCGTTAAATATCACCACCATAAATCCGGAAACCGATAAAATTAAAACCGGTCATTTTCTTTTGGAATTTTTTCGTGTCAATCACAATATTCCCGACAGTGTTGGCGTAGCCATTAATACTCCACTGGGAACAATTGTTCATACCGGAGATTTCAAAATTGACTTTTCGCCAATCAACGACAAACCGGCGGATTTAAATCAAATCGCGGCCATTGGTGGACGCGGAGTTTTGGCCTTACTAGCTGACAGTACCAATGCCGGCAATCCCGGGTATCAGATTTCCGAAAGTGTGGTGGAAAAAGAAATTGATCGCATTTTCATTGAATCAACCGGCATGATTATTACCGGAACATTTGCTTCTCTACTCAATCGTGTCCAACAATTGATTTTGCTGGCGGAAAAATACGGTCGCAAAGTTTATCTTGATGGTCGCAGTATGATTTCCAATGTGGAAATTGCTCACAAATTGGGCTATTTGAAATTCAAACCTGACACTTTGATTGAAGGTCATGAAATTGATAAATATCCAAGAAATAAAGTACTGGTAATCGGCACCGGAGCTCAAGGAGAAAAAAACGCTGTTTTAAAAAGAATCGCCAACAAAGAACATCGTTATGTAGATGTGGAAAAAGGTGATTCCATTGTTTTTTCCTCATCGGTCATTCCGGGCAATGAACGAACCATCCAAAACTTAAAAGATGTCTTTTATCGTCAGGGAGCACGTGTTTATCATTACAAAATGATGGATGTTCATGCCGGTGGTCACGCCCAACAAGAAGATTTAAAATTAACAATCAGATTATTTAAACCAAAATATTACATCCCGATTGAAGCCAACTTTTATCTGCGAATTATCAATGCTGATTTGGCTAAAGATATTGGTATCCCGGAAACAAATATTTTACTGCCGGAAAACGGCCAAGTAACAGAATTTTATAACAAAGATCGTCAAGTAATCGGCCAATTATCCAAAGAAAAAGTTCCCACCGAATATGTTATGGTCGATGGTTTGGGAGTTGGCGATGTTTCCAATATTGTTTTGCGCGATCGTCAAGTATTAGCTGATGATGGCATGTTTGTAGTGATTGCCACGATTGATGCCAAAACCGGCGCTTTGGTTGGTAGCCCGGATATTATTTCTCGCGGTTTTGTGTATATGAAAGAAAGTAAAGGATTGATCGAGGAAGCGCGTACCCGGGTAAAGAAAATTTGTCATGACAAAAATCCAAAGTCAACGGCTGATGCCAATGAAATCAAAAACAAGATTCGTGATGAAATCGGAAAGTTCTTATTCCTCAAAACAAAAAGACGACCAATGGTCCTACCCGTTGTCATTGAAGTTTAATCAAATAAAAAATATCGGCTACCATGCCGATGTTTTTTTATTATTAAATGTCGTTTCGAGCTTTCTCGCCTCGCTTCGCGGACGAAGCGGGTCGAGAAACGACAGACATGCCCTTCTCGACTATCATTATTCATAAAAAGTCGGCTCGAAGTGACAACTTTAGATAATAAAAAAAGACTTGGAATTACCAAGTCATTATTTCAATCAAATACCTTCAGTTGACCAAAATACTCAATGCTGTTTTTACAAATGATCCAACTCCCCTTTGAAAATATATACATCGCTGATTCTGAGAAATCCCCATCCATTGAATTAACAACCACCTCAATTCTATTAGAATCAACATCCACCCATTCAACTCTACCAATAAAACTAAAGACACTCCCAAAATCATCTTTATCATGTCCGAAAAACTGAACTTCTTTCCCAATACACTTATCAGGTAATCCTGCCCAATGTTTCAAAAACCTTAATATAGCTAAATCCTTAACCCCATCACAATAGCCATGGAAAGCATTGATGAAAATACCAGCTGTCTTTTGGCCTCCCATCTTTGCTTGAACACAATCCCAGAAAGTTCTCATAAAACATTCCAATGTCACCTTTAAATACATGTCTGAATGTTTTTCTTTGTTATACAATTTATCATACACATAATAAAGCTGTGCCAATTGATCAACAGAAAACTTTTTCATCACTTGAGGATCAGAATTTTCACGGAAATTACCGCAACAACTTTCTTGAACTTCACCGGTTGTAGATAATAGATCTTGCAAGCTTCTTTTTAGTATCATGAATTCTTTTTCCATATATCACCTCCTTTAAAACTTGGGAAAGAACAGCGCCGTTAGCTTACTATAGACCAATGATTATGTCAATATATATGTAAAAAAAAGACTTGAAATTTCAAGTCTTGTGTTACTTATGTTTTTTTCCAACTAACTTCACCAACACACGGAACAAAATCTTTCGTTAATTCTGCTTTCCAAATTAGCATAAAGTAATCATAATACAAATAAGAGATAACCGGATGGTCAACATGCAGAACAAGCCTTTCAGACATATATGTAATCCCCATAATTCGACCAGCAAAATATACCACCTTTGAATTGCTGACATCTATTTCTCGTCCACCAATTTTACCGATAAATTGAGCAGTCCATCCAACAACATTCAAATGAACAAAGCCTGTCAATTCACTATAAAAATCCATCACGATTGATTCAGAAATTCCCAAAGATTCAAGGAACAATACATAAGAATGGAAAGTATGTTTCTGATCCTTGATACTCTGCCGAACCACTTTCAAAAGCTCAGTCCTCAAATTTCGAATCATTTCATAGAACACGCGTTCTAGTCCCTGTCCAAAATCTTTCAACTCGGCGTAAAAACGCATCTGATCAGCCACAGTCAATGAATCAAACCATTCAGCGGTACAAGTGCTAACAATCAATTGTTTGATTCGATCCTCAACCTGTCCCCAACTTTCCAGTTTATGACTAAGAGAAGAAATTTTATTGATCACTTCTTGCGCTTGTTCAGAATCAAAACATAACATCATCTTCCCCCATTGATTAGGGGCAGGTAAATTTAACTTAAAATTTATTTTTTGTCAAGTATAGCAAATTATAGCCCTTGGGTTGACAAAAAAGCTGATTTTTGCTATATTATACCTGATTCCAAGCAAGAAGTTCTGTCGCCCTTCTTCGCTCCTCATTGCATTTGGAGCTACGAAGGGCAAGCCCACACTTTTAGTAAATATGGGCCTGCCCTCAGTAGCTCAAGCGTAGCGAAGAGCGGAGGAGGGAGGAAAGTCCGAACACTCATCCTTTCAGGATAAACAGGTAGCGGGTAACGCCCGTCGTTTGGCGGAAATTATTCTCATGTCAAACAGAGGTGCGAGCAGTGACGCTGTCCCAAGAAATTGTGGCAGATCCCTTACTCGCCAAAGGACGAGTTCGTCCTACGGCGAAGGGGATAATCTTAATCGAAAGATTAAGGGTGAAACGGCTAAATCCTTACTTGAGTGCAAGAGCAAGATTTGGTAGCTCGCTTGAGCTTGCAAGCAATTGCAAGACCAGATAGATGACAGTTAAAACAGAATTCGGCTTACTCACTTGCTTGGGGTCATTTTTTTTCTGGAAAAATTTTCAATTTTCATTTATAATTAGAACATCTAAACATTATTACAAAATATGATCAAACCCTCAGAATTACTTTTTACCGCCATTAAAATTCCTATTGATTTAATACTATTGATCGGCGCCGGGTTATCGGCTTATTATTTGCGTTTTGACGAAAGTATCACCAAAATTCGGCCGGTAGTTTTCCAAATTACTTTTTGGGAAATATTTTTCGCTTCATTAATTGTGGGCGCAATTTGTTTGATTTTCTTTGCCTTGGCCGGACTGTATAAATTCCGAAGATTGAAAATTACCGATGAAATCGGGAAAATAATCCTTGGCTGTACCGCCGGATTAAGCGTCATTATCATTTACATGTTTTTTGTACGTGACTTATTTGATTCCCGCTTCATTGTTTTAACCGGTTGGGTTCTCAGCATTTTTTATATTTTAATTGGTCGAATGATTTTGCGTAAAATTCAATTATTGACTTTGAAACATGGTTTTGGAACCAATCGAGTAGTTATTATTGGCGATGATTCGGCCACCAAGGAAATTATTGATACCATAAAAAACAACTTGGAATTTGGCTATCAAATTATCAAGCGCTTCTCGGCCATTAACATTGAAACTTTAGAAAGTATCAAAGAACTTCATCGCAAAAAACCTTTGGATGAAATTTTGCAAACCGATTCCTCCATTTCTCGTCACGACTCCATCACCCTGCTTGATTTTGCCGAAGAAAACAATATTCAATTCAAATATGCCGCCGGCACCTTCGAAGCGCGCGCTACCAATACCGAGGTGCATTTGATCGCCGGGGTACCGTTAATTGAAATTCGCAAAACCAAACCGGATGGTTGGGGAAAAATCATCAAACGATTGGTAGATATTGTTTTTTCATTTTTCCTAATCATTGTTTTTTCACCCATCATGATTTTATCCGCCTTGGCCATCAAACTGGAGTCACGCGGACCGGTAATTTACAAGAATAAACGCGTTGCTCGCAGTGGTGAATTCAATGTTTATAAATTTCGTTCCATGTATTCTCATTTTTGCGTTGGCGAACAATTTTCTAAATATACTGATCAGAAAAAAATTCTTGAGTATGAACAAAGTTTAATTGCCAAACAATCAGAACGCCAAGGACCGGTTTATAAAATTCTCAATGATCCGCGACGAACCAAAGTCGGACGATTTTTGGAAAAAACATCTCTTGATGAATTACCGCAACTTTTCAATGTTTTCATTGGTAATATGAGTTTAGTCGGTCCACGACCGCATCAAGCGCGTGAAGTGGAAAAATATGAAAAACATCACAAACGAGTTTTGGATATTAAACCGGGCGTAACCGGACTGGCTCAAATTTCCGGGCGTTCAGACCTAAACTTTGATGAGGAAGTTAAATTAGATACTTATTATATTGAGAATTGGTCGCTCAAATTAGATCTCTGGATCTTATTAAAAACTCCCTTTGTTGTCCTCACCCGTAAATCCCGCGTTTAATAATTACCCACATAAAAACATACAATTAAAAGTATGTTTTTTGTTTAATGATTGACAAAACATTAACTCTATGTTAACTTTAATAATTCGTCCTTTTACAAGGGGAAAAACATGTCTGAGAAATGTCGCGAACCAAATTGTCCAAAAAGAGCGCAACATGGCTTTGATGGTTATTGTATTTCTCATGGTCGTCTGCATGGCATCACCAAAAAATCCAGTCCTCGGTGTAAAGAACCAAATTGTCCAAAACAACGCGTATTTGGCTTTGATGGTTATTGTGTGTCTCATGGTCGAATGCATGGCATTACCAAAAAAGCCCCTTAACTAAACATCAGCAACCAAATTGGTTGCTTTTTTTGACAAAAAAGATAAATTATGTTAATATAAAACGTCCGTCCTTTAACAAAGGAAAACCATGCCAAACTACTGTCGAGAACCAGATTGTTCAAAAATAGCCCAATATGGATTTAATGGTTATTGTATTGCCCATGGTCGAATGTATGGAATTACAAAAAAAATTCTCAACTCTCCTTGCAAAGAAAGGGGCTGCCAAAAACAAGCAAAACATGGCTTTGAAGGTTATTGCGTTGCTCATGGTCGACTTCATGGGATTACTATAAAATCTAATCCCCGATGTAAAAAACCTGGATGCCAGAAACAAGCAGCACCTAGATTTGAAGGCTATTGCATTGCTCATGGTCGACTTCATGGGATTACTAAAACATCCGGCCCAGTGTGCAAAGAACCAGGCTGTCAAAAACAAGCTAAACATGGCTTTGAAGGTTATTGCATTACCCATGGTCGCATGCATGGAATTACTATAAAAGCTAACCCCCAATGCAAAGAACTTGGATGCCAGAAACGAGCCACATCTGGGTTTGAGGGCTATTGCATTAACCATGGTCGGCTGCATGGCATTACCAGAAAATCTACTCCTAGATGCAAAGAACCAGGATGTCAGAAACAAGTGCAACCTGGTTTTGAAGGCTATTGTATTGCTCATGGCCGGATGCATAGCATTACCAAAAAATCTAATCCTAGATGCAAAGAACCAGGCTGCACGAAACAAGCCATACATGGATTTGATGACTATTGCATTGCCCATGGTCGAATGCATGGCATTACCAAAAAAGCCCCTTAACTAAACATCAGCAACCAAATTGGTTGTTTTTTTTGACAAAAAATATTTTATTTCTTAGAATAATTAAGCTTTTAGGAGGAAACAATGACCTTTGAACAATTAAGCAAGGAAATTGGTTGGAACTTAGCCGTTTTATTGAAAATCGAAACCTTGGATGAAAATTTTATTCGTGGCATCAACCCCTCACAATGGATTAACTTGTTTAAAATTGCCGGTGGAGACCCTGATTTGATTGATATTCTTTCCAATAAATTCAATTTGGTTATTCAATCCCCTATCGCATTACTGGAAATGTTTGAAAGCCTAAATCCTGAATCTCACATCTTACAAAGATTGATTCTGTGCAAAGCGGAAGCTCACCATGCTCTGACTTATCATCAATGGCGTGAATATTATCAAAAGTTAGACCAGGGGAACCCCAACAAAGAATGGGTTTGGCAAAAACTGATCACCACAGCCGAAACAGCGGAAAATTGGCTGGATCTTTACCGTCAAGCCATACAACAAGGTCCGAAATATGAACAAGAAGTGACCGGCCATTTGACTTGTCAAAATAATTTCACTTTGAAACAATGGTCTTTGTTTTTCAAATTAGCCTTACCGGGAAGCATTTTAATGCGCGTTGTCCTGAAAAAAATGACTGACCTGATTAACTGAAATTTAAACATCATAACATGATGTTTTTTTCTTAAAATTAATTATTTTAATTTAAAATTTTTATACTTGGCAAATTCAATAAAAACCGTTAAAATACCCTTGATAAACCTTTATGAAAATTGCCTTGGTTCACGACCATTTGACCCAAAATGGCGGAGCGGAAAAAGTTCTAGACAAACTACACGAAGTGTATCACGACAGCCCGATATACACGCTGGTTTATGATAAGCAAAAAATGCCTCCTCATTTCCAAGAAAAAAATATCAAAACTTCCTTTATCCAAAAATTTCCCGGTGGCGTAAAAAAATTTGAATGGTTTTTAACCTTTATGCCCGCAGCTACGGAAAATTATAATTTAAGCGAATACGATGTGGTTTTATCCAGCGCATCAGGCTTTTCCAAAGGAATAATTACCAAACCAGGCGCCTTGCATATTTGCTACTGTCACACCCCCACTCGTTATTTATGGAACGATACTTTTAATTATGTTCGAGAATTAAAACAAAACTTTTTAATAAAAAAATCTTTGCCTTTGGTTCTGACCAAACTGCGACAATGGGATCGATTAGCCGCAGAACGCGTTAATATATTTGTCGCCAATTCGCAAGAAGTGCAGAAAAGAATAAAAAAATATTATCGTCGAGATAGCGTGGTGATTTATCCGCCGGTAGAAACAAGCAAATTCAAAGTTCGGTCTACTCCGGATGATTTTTTCTTAACCGGGGGACGATTGGTACCATACAAACGCTATGATTTGACCATCAAAACCTTTAATCGACTGGGCATGAAATTGAAAATTTTCGGTGATGGGCCGATTTTAAAAGATTTACAAAAAATCGCCGGCCCGAAAATTGAATTTCTCGGTCGTGTATCAGAAGAAACAAAAATTGAATTGTTTGAAAAATGTCTTGCCTTTATCAATCCGCAAGTTGAAGACTTTGGCATCACTACCGTAGAAGCCATGGCCGCCGGTCGACCGGTAATCGCCTATCAAGCGGGCGGGGCCCTAGAAACGGTAATTGATGACGTGACCGGACATTTTTTCAATGAACAAGAATGGGAAACACTGGCTGATGTTTTGATCCGCTTTCGTCCGGAAAAATTTGATTCACAACAAATTCGTCAACACGCCTTACAATTTGATGAAGAAATTTTTAAACAAAACATTCAAAACTTGGTGACTCGGGCTTGGGATAAATTTCATCAATCTTAATTATGAATATTGCCATTGATATTCGCTGTTTACAAGAAAACAAAATCACCGGTGTCGGCGAATATGCTTATCAATTAATCAAACATCTAACGAAAAATAATAGTGAGAATCACTATTATTTTTTTGCCAATTCAATTACCAAGATAGAATTACCGGCAATTGATAATAATCATGTTCATTTGGTTAAATTTTCTTGGCCCAATAAGTTATTAAACCTATTAATTGCGCTAACCGGTTATCCAAAATTAAATAAAATGATGGAAAAAAAAATCAAACGGCCGATTGATTTATTTATTTTCCCAAATTTAAATTTTATTTCCGTCACTTGCCCATATCTGATCACTTGTCATGATTTAAGTTTTCATCTTTATCCGGAATTTTTTTCGCTGAAAAGTCGCTTGTGGCATTGGCTTACTAATCCAAAAAAAATTTATTCTCAAGCAAAAAATGTTGTTTGCGTTTCCCACAATACAAAAAATGATTTAATTAAACATTTTAATATTACTCCAAATAAAGTAACCGTGATTTATCCGGGGATTGATCCGCAATATCGAATAATCGATTTCATTGACCCGCAAAAACAAAAAATTCGGGAAAAATATTCTTTACCGCAAAACTTTGTTTTGTATCTAGGCACTTTGGAATATCGAAAAAATATTGATTCTTTGATTCGCGCTTTTGATGATTTCGTGGCTCACCAAACCAATGATGCTCATTTGGTTTTGGCCGGTAAACCGGGACATGGTTTTAATTTAATAAAAAAAACCCGGAATCAAGCTAAGCATAAAAATAAAATTCATTTCATCAATTATATTGAAGCATCAGACAAAGTATATTTATATAATATGGCCAAAGTTTTCGCTTTCCCCTCGTATTATGAAGGTTTTGGGTTACCGCCACTCGAAGCAATGAATTGCGGGGTACCGATCATTACCTCGGCCGTTTCCTCTTTACCGGAAATATTGAAAACCAATGCTTATTATATTGATCCCTACAATATCAATTCTCTATCATCAGGGTTGAAATACTTATGGAAAAATTCAACTAATAAAAACTCGAAAACTACGATAAACAACTACCACTGGGACTTGGCAATAAAACAATTTTTAAGCTTAATTTAGAATAAAAAAACCTTTGACTATTGACAAATGTTTTTATTTTTGCTATAATAATAAGTATTTTCTTTAGGCGAATAGCTCAGATGGTAGAGCACCGGTTTTACACGCCGGGTGCCAGGGGTTCGAGCCCCCTTTCGCCTACTGGAAGGTCCCATAGCTCAATTGGTAGAGCCATCGGCTCATAACCGAAAGGTTCCGGGTTCAAGCCCCGGGGGGACCACTGTTCCTTTCATTTTCCACTCTTTTCGAGTGGGCCCATAGCTCAGCTGGTAGAGCAGTGGCCTTTTAAGCCATTGGTCGAGGGTTCGAATCCCTCTGGGCTCACAAATTTTTCTTTTAGAGCGATACACCAGTGTGTATCGCGGGGGGATTCGAACAGCACAGCGATGTCGAACGAGCTTTCGGGCGAGTGAGACAACGAGCTGGTGGCTAGGCCGAGTCGAGGGAACGAGACGAGAGCCGAAGCCGAATCCCCCTGGGCTCACTACTTTTTCACTCGCCTGTCGTCTAACGGCAAGACACGAGGTTTTGGTCCTCGGTATCGGGGTTCGAATCCCTGCAGGCGAACTGTCCTCTAGGAGAGTGAGGAGCGCCGGATCCCCCCTCTGGGATGGAAACTCTCCCCATCCCTACTAGAACAACTGGAGTGAAAATGTACCAAGCTAAGCCAAGCCCAGAAATCCAGCAACCACAGGGAGCTAAATCCCCTGGCTGGAGTGGGCGTAAGCGGAACTGGTACACGCGACGGTCTTAAAAACCGTTGCCTTTGAGGGTTCGAATCCCTCCTCCAGCACTGTGTTAACCTTGTACCAGGTGGAGTGGCCGAGCGGTTTAAGGCAGTGGTCTTGAAAACCACCAGACGAGAAATCGTCTCGAGGGTTCGAAACCCTCCTCCACCGCAGACAAAGAACACCAACGGTGTTCTTTTCTCTTAGGCAAAAACCCTTGGGAGGGGAAAAATGGAAAAAACGGAAAGAATCACTTTGACGATTGGTGTGAATTGTGGATATGGACATCAGAACACAACGGATTTGTCTGATCCAACTACTTTGAAAACATTTGTTGGTTGGGCAATCCAAGAAGCAACAATGATTTTTTTGCAAACGGGGATTTACCCGTCTTTCGTGGCCACTCCAGCTCGTGCAGGGTATCATGCTGATTGGGGTTGTCCGGAGTTCGGGGAATCGATCATGGTGTTGTCCGGCGAACGTAATCCGGCGTTTTGCCAGGACAGTCGAGCCTACTTGGACGCGTGGCGGTTGCTGGCGAAACGGTTGAAGCAGCGCTTCGACCAGACCACCTGCACACTGGTGCGTCAGGAGGTGGAGCTGGCATACCTCAGCTCCAAGAAGTAATTCAACGAAAACTCACTCAAAGCAGTGAGTTTTTTCATTTATATAATTTACAATTAAAAAAAATTTGATCACAAAAAAACACTCAATTTTATGAGTATTTAGACTTTAAGGCACAATCTTCAATTCATATACCATAATCTCATAACGATAATAAATCATGACAAAAGCATGAGAATAATCAGCCATTTCTCGAATTGTTTGCTGAACATTTACCACCTCCACAAACTCAATTTGTTTTGATTTATCTTCGCAAGCAATCGGAAAACTGCCAAGCCAATCGGAAATTGTTTTTTCAAGTTTTAATGCCAACGAAGAATAATTGGGATCCTTATCTTTTGACCAACAAACTTCAAACACCTTAACTCCAATTCTTACCATATTTTCCTCCCGATTGGGAAAGGACAATATAGATTCACTGATTTATAATCTTAACACTAAAATAATCTTTGTCAATCCATTCTCAATCGTAGATTGACAAAATATTCTTTTTTTGCTATTATTTACTGTTGTTTCCCTTAAAAGGAGGCGAAAATGATTTACTATCATCGCTTCTACCGAGGTTCAGGCTACTTCTAAGTAGCCACCCCTCGGAGGAGAACATGAGTAATTTTTTTCAAGTGATTGAGACGGATATTGGCGATCATGATCAGCTGGCCTTTGCCGTGAATCTGGAAACCTTTGATATCATCATTGGACGCTCCGGGCACGGAAAACTGCTCCGCGGCCGCGACAAACGCGATTGGGCCGGTGGGTGGATTTTCCGTGGGCAAGGCAAGATCACCTTCTATAGTGGGACACTGGGAAGTGTGGATCATTATCGTGATCTGATTGCCGATTGTTTGATCAATCATTTGCGCCAACCGTTGCGCTTGGTCTGAAATTTTCAACCGTAACAATGTTACGGTTTTATCATTGAAAAATATGTTATATCTGTTATACTGGGCTTAGTATTTTTCAAATTATGGAGAGGTGTCTGAGTGGTTGAAAGTACCGCTCTCGAAAAGCGGTGGGCCGTAAGGCCTCGGGAGTTCGAATCTCCCCCTCTCCGCCAATTTTCACTTTTTGTGAAAATTGGCGGTGTTTTTTGAACGAAGTTCGAACATTTTTTGACGAAAATTCTGAAAACTAATTCGGACTCGGCGGGGTAAACTATTTTTCTGGGGAAATGGAATTGCCCCGCCTCGGCTGATTTCCCGCCCGCAGGAGGGGTCTGGGGAGGAATGCGGGCGGGATTTTGAACCTTTCCTTTTTCGCTTCCGAATTTCGTATTTTGCAAAGCAAAATGCGCCACCAAAAGAGATGTTGCCCTTGACCCACCCAACCCATTCGCGGGCAACGCTAAGGAACTCCCTAATTTTTTTGTTTGACTAAATGATAAAAATTTCATATACTAACTATTGATAAGTGATGATTTTAATACTATACAACTATAATAGTAAAACTATACGAATATGTCAAACGAAAAATCCACAATTGGCGACAATATAAAGAAATACCGAAACAAGCTCGGTATTTCTCAAGATGTGCTTTCAAAGAAAGCAGATTTAGCTTTTCATACAATCGCCAAGATTGAGGCTGGCTCTACTCCCAATCCCACTATTGATACAGTTAAAAAAATAGCGGACGCTCTCGGCGTTTCTCTTGATGATTTAATGAAATAAGACTATGGCAAATTTAACCACACTTGAAAAACAGATACTCGAAAAACTATTTCAAATGAATGGTGGTTATGTTTTGAATTTTTCAGATCGGACAATGGGAGAATTTTTTAGAGATGATGTGGGGATTGATATTTATAATAAAAAATATAACTACGCAAGCGGTTCAAAAGCCAATCGTATGCGTGGTTTGTGGTTAAAAGCAGACGAAAAGACTGTCGGTAAAAGCGTATTGAAACTTATTGAATATATTGAAAACCAAATTTTATTGGATAATTTAAAAAGAGATGATTTCCCAGCCGACAGAATGAACGCCGCAAAAAATATCGGGGAAAAACTTCTTGGAACAAAAACGAAAGTAGAAAATAAATCTCAAGCCACTTTCAAAAACGGCAACATCAACATAACTTTACAAAAAGAAGTTTTTGACCATGTTCAAAAATTACTCAATAGCGGGCATTACTTTAACGCGGTAGAAGAAGCATATAAAATCGTTCGGCAAAAACTCAAAGATATTACAGGCAAAGAAAAAGCACATGAGGCTTTTGCGGAAACAAACCAAGAAAAAATTTTCGGACGGAAACCGCAGAGCGATGCCGAAAAAGATTTTTTCGAGGGTGTGAAATTTTTGCATATGTCTATTCAATTTTTGCGAAATGAGAAAGCACACACGCCCGCCAAAGATTTGGATAAAAATTTAGCAATTCATTACATTTCACTCGCCAGTTTGGCGTATGATTTAATAACGAGAAAATAATTATGCCAATTTTTAATGACCTAAATTTAGATAACTGGAAAGAATCAGAAATTTTGACTGATAGCCTTTGGATTATTCCCGAAAGAGATAAAACAGGAAAACATAACGGCTTTTATCACGGCAATTTTATCCCGCAAATTCCACACCAGTTAATTTTGAGATATACCAAGAAAAATGAAATTGTTTTTGATCCATTTTTAGGAAGTGGGACAACTGCCTATGAAGCGGAAAGTCTAAACAGAAATTTTATCGGCGTAGATATTCAAAAAAAGCTTGTTGATTATGTCGGTAAAAATATTGAGCCAAAAAATAATTTTTCTGATTTGATTGTTGACGATAGCACAAAAATTGAAACTTTTGAAAAAGTAAAAGAAGTTTTAAAAAATCACAAAAAGAAAAATGTCCAATTGGCAATTTTGCACCCACCATATGCTGATATAATTAAATTCAGTGATTTAAAAGATGATTTATCAAATGCCAAATCTCTAAAAGAATTTTTAGGGAAGTTCGCAGAGGTTTTAAAAAATACAATTGAAATTTTAGAAAATGGCAGATATTTAGCAATTGTCATCGGCGATAAATACACAGCTGGAAAATGGATACCCTTGGGATTTTATTGTATGAATGAAGCGCAAAAATTGGGATTAACACTGAAAAGTATTATAATTAAAAATATGGCAGGCAATCGCGCCAAACAAAACAAAGAAGGGATTTGGCGATACAGGGCGCTTTCAAGCGACTATTATATTTTTAAACACGAATATATTTTAATTTTCAAAAAATAATTATGGAATACATAAAATCAAAATTATCAAACGATTTAGCGCGAAAAATTATCGGTAGTCAAGAAAAAGCAACCGAGTATTTGTTGCGATTAAACGAGATTAAGCCAATACCTGCCTTAAAATTCAAAACCATTAGTCGTGGACAAAATGCGGGTAAAAAAGTTTTAGTTTTAGAAACAAAGGAACTTTGGAAAGC
>CAYPSS010000003.1:90799-174676 GCA_964413735.1 uncultured Gammaproteobacteria bacterium | reverse complement strand
GTTTTCATATGCCCTTATTTTAGCTCAAAAGTGCAATATGTGTGTGCACATTACCGATTCTCCTTGACAATTGACCGAAAAAATTATATCTTGACAAAACATTTTGAATATATAATACTTGAAAATTGTTCTTTCTCCCAAGGGAGGAAATATGAGTAATCGTGATCATCGATATTTGGAAATTCCTCATGGAACCAATGTGGCCGATATGATGCGTATGATCAGACGAAAATGGCCGTGGATTAAGTTTTCCGAAGTGGATGTTTTGGCTTTTGCCAGTGATAAGAAAAATACCACCACCCTTCAATCTCGCATTTCCTATCACGCCAGACAAGCAACACAAGGATTAAAACCTTTGGAAAAAAGAGTGATGACTGAACTTATTCAAGCTGTAGATCACATACTCTCAATGAGCAGTCTGAAGTCATTGATCCCAAGAGTAAGTGACAAATCATTGCAAAGAGTAGTTGATGCACTGGTACAAGATGGATTGGCAAAATACAGCCCTGATAAAAAATACGTGAAGTTAACCAAAAAATACGCTTGATTATCCAACCGTTCAATGAACGGTTTTTTTTATTTACAAATAAAATTAGTTATGTTAAATTTATTTTGTTCTTTCAACAATGCCTACGCGGGGGCAGATATGGAAAATTCTAAATTTCATCTTTATAACACTCTCGACATTACCGTTACGACTTCGTTACAAGAAATCACCACTGCTGTGCGAAAAGTTTGGCCAGGAGTGAAATTATCAGAAATTTCTATTTTCACCCAACATAACAATGACATTGTCAGAATCGGAGCCAGAGTGGCCTTCTCCTATTATCTTCGTGAATTTGGAAAAAGGTTTACCCCAGTGAAAAGCAAAATCGTTCAAGAATTGTTACAATCAGATAATTTAGCCACCATCACCACGCTATACTTCGCCACTAAAATCCCGCATCAAGAATTATTGGACCACATCACTGATCTAATCCGGATGAAAGTGGTAAATTATTATCCCGAGCGAAATCAATTGGTAGAATTAAACTGGGAATACTTCCGCTAGAAATCGCACCGTTAATAACGGTGTTTTTCATTATTAAAAAAAGGATAATATTTTTATCCTTTTAATTCATTTATTTTCATTCTCCGGCTTAATGTTCTCACAAAAAGCGCTACAGCCACAACTTTTTTTTATACCAGGATGAGAATTCGATCCATTCCAAAAAACATTTACAAAGAGATGCCACATAATAACAATTACCAAGATTGGTCCGAGAAAAGGAATCCAGCCCAAAAAAAATGAAAAAACAATTGCAAAAATAACAAAGACAATAATATTAACAAAAATTCCCCGCAAACATTCGCCTGGACCACAACTTTGAATTCCAATTGCAACGAGCAAAAGTAACATCAAGATTGTCAAACGATTGAACTGCCACTTTTGCCAATTAATCTTTTTCAACATTCTCCCCTCCTTGGAAAAGAATTATATCTCCACTCGTTTGCTTTGGTTTCTCCGTTTTAATGGTTTGACAAAATGCACTACAGCCACATTTTTTATTTATTCCATGCTCACCTTTATCCAAGCAAGTAAATTTAAAAGTATAACCTATAAGTATAATTACCAAAATTTGCCCGACAATAGGAATCCATCCGAAAGCAACCGCAACAATACCTGAAATAACAACAAAAACAATTGCTTTGGCAAATACAGTATTCAAACAAGGCCCCATATTACAACCTTGGATACCAGCAATCATTAATAAGGTAAATATAACAACACTATAACGAGTCACCTTCACCTTATTCCAATTAAACTTACCAAACATTTCTCCCTCCCAGGGAAAAGGGTTTTTAAATGTTAAAGAACCGAAACAACTTCTAATTTATGCTCAATAACCTGATCTTTTTCATTAAAATGAAAAGTGGCTTTAAACTTCTGATCCTCAATGAACATCTGCATCCAATATATATCATCACTCCACATTTTGTCAAAAGGGATCTCATTAACTGAAAACCACTGCGGTTTCATTTCTTCACTTTCTAATGGCTCCCCATTAAACCGGGTAATTTTGAATAAATGCACTTCTAAGACTGGACTTTCACCGGGAAAATGGAATTCAATAATTCCCCGTTTATCCATATCTAGCGGTTCAATCCCCGCCTCTTCCACTAATTCTCTTTTTGCTCCTTGTTCAATTGATTCACCTTCCGCCACCTTACCACCAAAACCATTCCAACGATTTACGCCAAACCCGCGTTTTTTCATTCCCAATAAAATTTTATCGCCCTGATGAACAATGACCAAAGTCAAAAGTTTATTCATATGATAATTGACTATTATATTTCTATAATATAACATAACATTGTTCTTTACAAACTCAATTAAGGAGGACTGATGAATCCGAAACATCTGATTATTTACGGTGTATTCTTCGATCTTGACGGGACTCTTATGTCATTTTACGGATCAATTTTCATTACTCAAGTTTTAAATGGTGAGGTGGTATTCAGTGGTGAGTTGTTTGATGGCTTTGGACATGCAGAAATGTTTGATATTGAATTGGCGGAAAACAGCTTAAAATTCAAAAAGCGCTATTTCAAACAAGACGACATAATTACTTATGAATTTGAGCGCGTGGGTGACAATTGGATCGGAAAACATTACGGCCAATCCGGTAACAAATACAATGCACGCTGTGCTATGTTCCCCGCTTTACCAACCATCACTTTCCACTTCCCAGATATGCCTGTTTCAGAAACCGATAAACCAAATCCTTAATTTTAGTTATTGTTCTAAAGCAAAACTCCCCATATCATTGAGGAGTTTTTTTCTTTATGTGAAATATTTATCAACTGTTTGTTGCGGTGTCAAATTACCGGTATCCAAATAATTTTCTTCACCAATGATTGGCTTTAATTTATCAAAGTCCGTATAAACATCATTAATCCGAGATTCTCCGGCTGTCCAACATTCACGTTCGAGATCACGCTTAATAATTTCTTTTTTATTGGGAAATAAAACCTTAATATCAAAATTGTTACCAAATTCATTTTGAAAAAGAGAAATAAAATTTAGATAATCACCAAAAATAATATAATCCAAAACAATATTTCGATCGTTGTTTTTATATTGCTCTTTTACCACCTTAAAAATTTTTCGGTGCGCATTTCGTAATAATTCAATATTTTGAGGTAACCATTGATCACCATCTGGAAAAAATTCCGTATCCAACTGATCTCCATCAACTCTTTGATAATCACCGCGCATTTGCAATAAATCAGAAATCGTTGTTTTACCAACACCACCGGGGCCGGTTAATAATAAAACTTTTTTCATATGTTAACCACAACACTTCTTATATTTCTTCCCTGAACCACAAGGACAAGGATCATTGCGCCCTACTTTACCACCGGCATTACTATAAACTTTTTTAGAAACCGCGTTTTCTTTTCGCTCCACAGTCTGATAGGGATCATTAAATTGTCCGGCGTTTTGCGGTTGTGAATAAACCATTTTCGTGTTTTTTTCCGGCATATTAAAATCCGACACCATTCCCAGTTTATATATAGAATATACGACTTGCTTTTGGATTAAATTCAAAAGCTCCATATACATTTGACGTGATTCAGCCTTATATTCTACGAGCGGATCCCGTTGCGCATAACCGCGCAAACCAATCCCCTTGCGAAGCATATCAATGGCATCCAAATGATCCACCCACAAATTATCAATACTGCGAATCATGATTTCTTTTTCAATCAGCGCCATTGTATTTTCTTGTATTTGCTTTTCTTGCACCATTTTGCGCAATTGAGCATAAGCGTTCTTCGCCAAAGACATTAAATGTTCCAAGACAAAAGTTTTGATCACCGAATCGTGTTTATCATAATTATCTTGTTTGATTTTTTCCAATTGATCCAGCAAATCGGCGGGAACAGGAAAAATTGTAGCCGTCACTTCCGCCACCTCTTTCAAATTCCATTCACCGCTTTTTGATTCCGTGGTATGAAAAGAAACCACCTGTTCCAATTCTTCTTCCACCATTTCCATAACTTTATCAGATAATTTCTCCGGCTGATTTTCGAATAAATCCAAAATTTCATCACGCTTTTTGTAAATCGCCTCGCGTTGTTTATTGATCACATCATCATATTGCACCAAGTGTTTTCGAATATCAAAGTTATTGCCTTCCACTCTTTTTTGCGCCGACTCAATGGAATTGGAAATCATTCGATTTTCAATCGGCATATCTTCGGGCAAACCCAAGCGTTGCATCAAACCTTTCACCCGATCAGAACCAAATATTCGCATCAAATCATCTTCCATGGAAACGGAAAATTGGGAAACACCCGGATCGCCCTGCCGACCGGCTCGTCCACGAAGCTGATTATCAATTCGTCGCGATTCATGGCGTTCGGTACCCAAAATATACAACCCACCCAATTTCACCACTTTGTCATATTCTTCCTTGTTAAAAGGCGCTCCACCCAAAATAATATCCACACCACGACCGGCCATGTTCGTAGCAATCGTCACCGCCCCGACGCGTCCGGCTTGCGCAATAATTTCCGCTTCTCGCTCATGATGTTTGGCGTTTAACAGATTATGAGTAATCCCGGCTTGTTTTAACAAAGAAGATAAAAATTCATTTTTTTCAATCGAAATCGTACCCACCAATACCGGTTGCCCGGTAGCGTGAATTTGTTTTATTTGTTCAATCACCGCCTTGAATTTCCCCATTTCCGTAGCATAAATCCGATCAGACAAATCTTTTCGTTCAATCGGTTTATTGGTCGGAATGACCGTCACATCCAATTTATAAATACTGTTAAACTCTTCCGCTTCCGTCACCGCCGTACCGGTCATACCGGCTAATTTATCATACAATCGGAAATAATTTTGGAAACTAACGGTTGCTAAAGTTCGACTTTCTTTTTTCACTTCCACGCCTTCTTTTGCTTCAATGGCTTGATGTAATCCTTCGGAATAGCGACGACCGGGCATCAAGCGTCCGGTAAATTCATCAATAATAATCACTTCACCATCCTTCACCACATAATCCACATCTTTTTTGAATAATGCATGCGCGCGCAAAGCTTGTTCCAAATGATGCACCATTTGCATACCACCTTGAGTATAAATATTTCCCATCCCAAGCATATTCTCAATTCGATTAATTCCCGCTTCCGTCAAAGTGGTAGCTTTCATTTTTTCATCAATATTAAAATCTCGATTGACCTCCAATTGTGGGACCAGCCCCGCAAACTTTCCATACAAATTGGCCGATTCTTCCGCCGGTGCGGAAATAATCAGTGGCGTCCGCGCTTCATCAATTAAAATTGAATCAACCTCATCCACAATGGCATAACTCCAACCGCGTTGCACTTTTTGAGACAAGGTGGGCGCCATGTTATCACGCAAATAATCAAATCCAAATTCATTATTGGTTCCATAGGTAATATCCGCACCATAAGCTTCCTGACGAGTACATGGACGCAAATACGCATCCTCCACCTTGTAACTGGCTTGTTCGTCGCGACCGGCATCCACCACATCAGAACCTTTAAAAGATTCATCGTACAAAAAAGATTTTTCGTGCTGAATCACCCCGATACTCAAACCCAAAAAATTATAAACTTGACTCATCCATACGGCATCACGACGCGCCAAATAATCATTAACCGTTACTACATGCACACCTTTGCCCGCCAAAGCGTTTAAATAAACCGCCGTGGTTGCTACCAAGGTTTTACCTTCTCCGGTTTTCATTTCCGCGATTTCACCACGATGCAAAACTATTCCACCAATTAACTGCACATCAAAATGACGCATACCCGTAGTTCTCTTCGATGCTTCCCGGACTACCGCAAACGCTTCGGGCAAAATATCGTCCAGCGTTTCATTTTGCGTTAAACGATTTTTAAATTCAATAGTTTTACTTTTCAACTGTTCATCAGTTAAGGTTGATATTTGTTTTTCATATTCATTAATTTTCTCCACGAGCGGGGACAAAGTTTTAATATATTTTTCGTTTTGATCGCCGAAAATTAAACTTAACAATGACATAAAATGATTTTAAATGATTAACAGATAAATTCTACCATTATTTAGGACAAAAAACAAGCGATTAAACTTGGTAAAACAAAAAAATCATATTAATGATTTTTTTGTGTATTTTTAAGTTAATTTTTTAAGATTGATGAACCTTTTTCCTAATAATAAACAGCAATAAGGCACCAAAACCTGTAAATCCAGATACAATGAAAAAAAGTGCATTATAACCATATAAATCAGCTATCAAGGCACCAATGGCCGAGGCACCGGCAGCTCCAATTCCAATCATCACATCATATACACTCCATTCAAAAGCTTCTTTTTCTTTATCAATATGGTGCGTAAATATTGAATACCAACCAGGAAATGCCACCGCAGCACCAATTCCGAGCAAAGCATGTAATAAATACAATTCCCAAACTGTGTTTATGTAAGAAAATAAAAAATAAACCCCCGCTGTTAAAATAGTACCAAATAACGCTGTATAGAGATCGTCTTTTTCTGCTTTTGTCCGATCGATAAAAATTCCAACCGGCACTTCAAACAAAGCTTTAAAAATAAAATAAATCATCGAAGCAATGCCCACCACTTCTAAGCCAGCCCCCGAAATCCTCTCAACTATAAACAGAGCAAAAATCGGACCACATAAATTCGAAGCACTCAAAACTACAAAGTCTGAAAGAATTAGAATCTTAATGATGGGATTGATTTTGAAATTCAAAATGGAACGAGCAATAGTGCGATAATACATAATTTAAGCTCTTAATTTTTCTTTGTATTTATTTAATTCCAATTGAATCCCTTTTTTCACATTATTAATCGCCTTATACAAATCATCGGTTTCCTCACGATAACGTAGTAATGTTCGCGGCACAGCCACATTTATTTCACAAAAGAAAACATCGCCCTTTTGTTGTCCGCGAGTGGTTTTCCCCACTTCCACATCAATGTTTTGAATATTATCAAAATAACGATCGATTGAACCCAGCTTTTCCATGACATAATTTTTAATCGCCTCCGTCAAATCCATATTCGCACTTTTGATGTTGATGTTCATAACTTATTTTTTTATTTATTATTTTTTGTCATTAAAAATCAAAGCCCACATATTGCACTTCTTCTTGCAATTGAACGCCAAACTGATCTCTGACTTTCATTTTCACCAAACTGTATAATTGAATAACATCATTGGCTGTGGCCCCACCTAAATTAATAATAAAATTTGCGTGCTCTTCACTGATTTTCGCTTGACCGATTTGCGTACCCTTTAATCCGGCCGCATCAATAAACCGCGCCGCCGCAATTTTTCCATTACTTTCCCAATCTTTGTACTGCGCCAAAGAATCATCATAGACAACATTGACAAAGGAACAACCGGCACTGGGATATCTAAGCGGTTGTTTCGCGCAACGAGTTGCTCCTTCAGCCGCTACTTGTTTTAACCTTTCTTCGATTGATTTTGTTTCCGGTTTAAGATGAAAAACAACCTCACTGATTATCAAATTACTTTGTTTTTTAAAAATACTTTCCCGATATTCAAATTCACATTCCGCTTGAGTTAATTTTTTCAAAGATACTTCATTATCACCCACTACCAAAACTTCTACTTCAAAAACAAAATCACCAACTCCTTGGCCATAAGCGCCGGCATTACCTCGGACACACCCGCCCACTGATCCGGGAATATTTCCGCTAAACTCCAAGCCTTCCAATCCATTTTGAATTACTTGATTAACAAACTTGGGCCAATAATTTCCGGCAAATACCAACACCTTGTCACCCTTAACCTCGTAATCTCCTTCATTAACATTGATTATCAAACCATCAAAACCCGAATCTGACACCAATACATTGCTTCCACCGCCTAAAATTAAATATTTTAATTTATTATCAATAGCCAATTGTAATGCGCGTCGCAAATCAACCTTGTTATTAACTTGCACAAAGTATTTAGCCGGCCCACCGATTTTGAAAGTTGTATGGTTGGATAGTGGTTCATTTTCTTTCACCTCCAAATTATATTTTTCCTTCCATTGTTCAATCATATATTATTATAAATTAATATTAATTTTTACTTTATTTTTTGATTTTCGCGTTCTAACTTTTCCACCTTGAACTTGTTGACTAAAAGTTCCGCTGGATAATGAAACTCGTCTTTTACTTTGCTGACGACAACGCGCTTTGTTTTTTATTTTTTGACTCGCCTCTTCTTCAAAAGTCATATTTTTCTCATTTTAACCAAAAGCAAATTTCGTTCATCCTCACCATTAACATTGCTCCAATGCTCTCCATCATGGCATGTACAATGTTTATCAACAGTAATATTTTCCGGAGCAACACCGACGCGAAGCAAATCTTTTTCAATTAAACCGCTCAAATCCAAAGATGTTTGCCCTTCACGATCCCCGATAGTCGCCACCGACTGTAAATCACCACCCCATTCATCAAAAACTTTTTGGAAAGCATCATCATTTCGACCATAACAACATTTTTGAATTCCGGCCGTCACAAAAATTTTTATTTTTTTTGGATTCAAACCATAATCTCTTACTAAGTTCTCAAAAATCGTTTCCTTTTTATCATCATTTGGCTTATGAATACAACCCAATCCAGCATGAAGCATAAATAAAGCTTGGCGTTCTTCATCATAACCAATAATAAAGGGGCAATCAGCATTAAATCCCGCCAAAGCAACTTCATCGGGAGACACTCCCAATTCTCTCAAATCTTGATAAAACAAAACACCCCCGTCAGCTTTAGCTTCGGTACGTAAAATTCCTTCATCAGCATACTTTAGTTTTTGGTTTTTCGGTCCTACGACATAACCGACCTCTTGTTCACCGGTCAAGGAGCCGGTTCTTTTGGTAAAAGCCAAACTGGGAGCAAAAATATATGTAATACCTAATCGTTTACGTACTTGTTCCAATCGCTCAAAAAAACCTTCAGAAGTTGGTTTAAAATCACCATCTTTTTTTGTCCCATAATAAAAATCAAACTGTCCGTCCAAAATTTCCAATTTACCGGTTAATAAACTATCCACCGCCATTGGCATTTCATGCTTCATATTTTATTTGTTTATTAATTTTATTTATATCTCCGGCGCCCATCAATAAAACCACATCTTTAGCGCGAATAAGAGAATTCACTTTTTTAACCGTCTCATCCAAATTGCCGGTATAATAAATCAGTTTATCCGGCCAGTTTTTCTTGATTTCATTAACCAAATCCTGCGATGAAATCATTTGATCTTGCTCTTTTTCTCGACCAACCACATCAAATATTTCCGGTAAAACTATCACATCAGCATCATTAAATGATTTCACAAAATCATCAAAAAGTTTAATCGTGCGATTGTGTTGATGCGGTTGGAAAACCGCGACAATCCGTTGTCCGGGATAAAAATCCTTAGCCGCTCGAATGGTATTATGCACCGCCGTTGGATGATGCGCATAATCCGAGACCACCACAATTGATCGATTTTCAATTATTTCAAACCGTCGCCACAAACCGGTAAAAGTTTTCAATGATTTTTTGATTATTTCCACCGGAATTTGACTGTAATGACAAAAAGCAATGGCAGAAAGTGCGTTATACACATTAAAAACTCCGGGCATGGTAATCTGGAAGACCCCCAAACATTTTTCATCATGATAAACCGAAAACTCCTGATAATGATCAATCACTTTTATATTTTTCGCCACATAATCAGCGCTACTGTTTAACGAATAACTGATCCGACGACACTTGGGCAAAACAATCTGCGACGTAAAATAATCATCTCGATTATAAACAATCACATCATCAGGGTGAGTTAATTTATTGCAATAATTCTGGAAAGTCTCCAAAATATGTTCAATGTTGGTAAAATAATCCAAATGATCCTTTTCAATGTTGGTTAAAATTATGGCACTGGGATGAATATTGAGCATATGGCCGCGATATTCACACGCTTCCACCACAAAATCGCCCCCTTGTCCAAAACGAAAATTTGCATCAAATTTTTTTGTTTTTGAACCCACAATCACGAGCGGATCTTTTTTCGCATCAGTCATAATCGAACCGATCATCGCCGTAGTGGTGGATTTACCATTGGTGCCGGAAATGGCAATGGTGTGATATTGCCAACTCAAATCACCCAAAACTTGCGGATAACTGCGTTGTTCAATACCAAGTTCACGCGCTCGATGTCGTTCGGGATTGTTTTCCGGTACCGCCGGGGAATAAATTAGGATATTTAAATCAGCGGGAATATTTTCCGCTGTTTGAGAATAAAATATTTTCACGCCACGCTTTTCCAAATCCTTGGTAATTTCTGATGGTGCGATATCCGAACCCAATACTTGGGCCCCCAGTTTCAAGTAAAGTTTTGCAATAGCTGACACCCCAATGCCACCAATGCCGGAAATATAAATTTTTTTATAAGTGTTTTCCATATATTTATAATAACACAATCAAGATTTTTTTCAAATTGTATTTTATTCCCTATTTTTCTATTATTACAAAAAAAATCCACTCTTTTGAGTGAATCTAATTAATTATAAACGGTATAATAATACCGGGTTCAAATAAATTTCCGGCCCTTGACGATACCAAGAACGAAACGCTTCTTTAATTTCATATTGCTTGATTGTTCGTTCAATTTCACGAATATAATCAGCCCTTTCAGCAAATTTTGACCAAGCCAAAACCTGACAATGAAGCAGCGCCAATTGAGGCCACATTTCCTTGGGAATTTTTTCTTGATACCCAGCATCCAAATTCTCGACCACCGGCAAACAATCCACTTGACCTGCCATCAAAGCCAAAAGTAAGCCTCGTAAATCCAAATAACCCTCTTTAGTTGCTTCAACAAACAATTCCTTTAACTGAACCATCGAACTACGGAAAAATTCATGCTTTTGAAAGATGGTCGGCGACTCATATTGTAATTGCATTCTGTGTAACTGTCGAAAAATTTGCAGAATCAAAGTAGCACGATTATTGTTTTGAATCACCTGATCAACCATGCCGGATTCTCTCATTTTTTCAACTTGCGCTAAATCACCACGCATCACAAAATGTTCATAAACTCGGCAATACATTAAAGACATTGATTGTTCATCCAAAGATACCCGATGATCAAAATGCAAGTAATAAACAAACACAAATTCTTGTTTATTGAAATAGTCTTGCATTATTTCCCGGATAACTTCATTCACTTGATCATCATTAAAACCCAAGAGAGTTTTCAGATTTTCCCGACAAAGTTGAATTTCTTGAGCAAAATCAATTCTCTCAGATCTTACTTGATTCAAGTTAATATAACGCATCCTGATCTTAAATTCCTGCAAAACTAACTCCGGAAAACTCATTGGCAACTGTCCCTCTTGGAACAAATTATTCAGATATTTTGCTTCTAATGAATATTGATTAATTTTTGGACTTTCAAAATTAAAACAATTTCCAATAGTCGCCTTCAAAAGTCTTTGCCATTGACCAAATTCACGAAATTTTCTTTCTTCCGCACTCATTTTTTCGCGAACCGGTAAAGCCTCAGATTCCTTTTTGCCAAAAATCCACCAACCCATACTACCCTCCTTATTGGGGAGTCAAAGAACCAGACATCAAAAATTAACACATCTACCATTTTTTATCAACTACACAATTTTCCGAAAAATTCCCACTATATTTTCCGCCTGCCTTTGATCAACCGACTGACCATTTTGAGAATAATATAACTTGATAATTTCAAAATTGTTTTTTTCCGCCAAATCTTTCAATTCTTCAATAGTAAAGGCATAATAATACAAAGGAACCTGCTCATCTCCCCATAAAGTCAAAACTTCATTGTCCTGTAATTCATTTTTCGTCACCCCATATTTTTCTTGAAAATTCTCATCGGTTAATTGTTGTTTGATTTTTTGAAAATATTTAACACCTTTTTTGTTATTCTCATTCCACATATTCCAATTGGAAAGCAAGAAATAACCACCGGGCACTAAACGATCAAAAACTTTTTTAAATACTAACCCATGATATTCAGAAGTTAAATGATTAAGCATGGAAACACTAACAATTGCATTAAACTCACCCAGAAAATCATCCAAATCAACGGCGTTCAATGTTTGAAAATCAAGTTCCGGAAAATTTTGCCCCGCAATTTTAATCAATTCCTGACTGGCATCAACCCCAACATAATCAATGTTTTTTTTTCTTAATAATGGGACCAAACGTCCATTACCACAACCCAAATCCAAAACCCGATCATTGTCTTTGATATAATCCAAGAAAACCACACTATCGCGCCACACATAATTACGTGATTGAGCAAATTGCCCGGCGATTTTATCATAACCATCCTTGATTTTTCGAAGCCAGCCATGATTTTTGTCTATTGTCATATTTTTTGTTATAATTCAATTATATTAAAACATAAACATTATTCAAAAGCAAAATATGCGAAAAAAAATTTTTGTTTTGTTTATATTATTTTTAGGTATTCCATTCATGACAATAGGTGCTACTAATTTATCGGGTAAAATTTTGTTGCAAGTAGAGGAAAACGGCGAAGCTTGGTATGTTAATCCATTAAATAATTTACGCTATTATTTGGGCCGACCCGATGATGCCTTTAATTTAATGCGCCGATTCGGTCTGGGAATCACCACGGAAAATCTTAATAAAATCCCGATCGGTCTAATCGCCCAATCCGGAACCGACAGTGATAATGATGGATTGGTTGATCTTTTGGAAGATGCCATTGGTACCAATAAATATAACAAAGACACCGATGATGATTCTTTTAATGATAAACAAGAGCTTATTAACGGTTATAATCCCAACGGTCCGGGCAAATTTCCCGATAAAATTGATTACCAATTAATCGAGCGCCTGAAAGGCCGAATTTTGCTTCAAGTTGAAAGTCGCGGTGAAGCGTGGTATATTAATCCGGATAATGGTCAACGATATTTTCTCGGACGACCGATTCATGCCTTTGAAATTATGCGCAATCTCGGTCTGGGAATTACCAACAATGATTTAAGCAACCTCCAAATCGGTCAATAAACATGAAAAACGAATATTTAGATTCAATTTTACACGCTCTTTTATCAGCCAAGGTTCCCAATCAAAACCGCTTAAAAAAAATCAAAAATCGCTTAGCTGATAAATATAAAAAACCCAACATCACCAATGCGTCTCTTTTGGCATATTATCTAGAACAAGTAAAAAAGAAAAAAATTACCCCCCGACCGGAAATTGCACGATTACTTCGTAAACGCGCCATTCGTACCATGTCGGGCGTTGCGCCGATTGCGGTTTTGACCAAACATTATCCCTGTCCCGGCAAATGTGCTTTTTGTCCTACGGAAAAACAAATGCCCAAAAGCTATTTGTCTAACGAACCGGCAGTCATGCGTGCCATTCGTTTGAAGTTTGATCCTTTTGCCCAAGTTAAAACTAGAATATTTGCTCTAACCAAAAACGGCCACGCCACCGACAAAATTGAACTGATTGTCATGGGTGGGACTTTTAATTATTTCCCGCGTCAATATCAAACTTGGTTTATTAAACGCTGTTTTGACGCTTGCAATATACGAATCGCCAAAGATCTTGAACAAGCACAGAAATGGAATGAAACCGCTAAACATCGAATTATCGGGCTAACACTGGAAACTCGTCCTGATTATATCAATGAAAAAGAATTGCTTAATTTTCGTCGCTTAGGCTGTACCAGAATCGAAATCGGTGTTCAAGCCATTGACAACAAGATATTAACGCTCAATCACCGCGGTAGCACCAATGAACAAACCATCAAAGCCACCAAATTAATGAAACAAGCCGGTTTCAAAGTCACTTATCACATGATGCCTAATTTACCCGGCGCCACTCCGACCAAGGATTTGAAAATGTTTCACGATTTATTTAACTTAAGTGACTACCAGCCAGACATGCTGAAAATTTATCCGACCGTGGTCACCAAAGATTCCAAACTTTATAGTTGGTGGAAACAAAACAAATATCGACCGTATTCTGATAAACAATTGATTGATTTATTATTGAAAATGAAATTACAAATCCCCGATTATGTGAGAATCATTCGCTTGATTCGTGATATTCCCAAAGAAAGTATTCAAGCCGGCAATCAGATGACCAATTTACGACAAGTTTTACAACAAAAATTATCCGAGCAAAATCAATGGTGTAAATGCATTCGCTGTCGTGAAGCACGGGGCAATATTTCCGGAGCTGACAAAGCACGTTTTTATTTGGAAAAGTATCCGGCTTCTGACGGCTTGGAATATTTCTTAAGTTATCGCTCGTCCAACAAAAAAATTCTTTACGCTTTTTTGCGCTTAAGAATCAATGATCCGGCCAATGTTTATATTCCCGAATTAAAAAATTGCGCCATTATTCGCGAAGTCCACACTTACGGTCAAATGGTTGGGATTGATCAATCAAACAATCAAGCCATTCAACACTTGGGGTTTGGCAAAAAATTAGTAGCCAAGGCCGAAGAGTTAGCCCGACAACACGGACTGGAGAAAATAGCGGTAATTTCCGGTATCGGAGTCCGCGCTTATTATCGCAAACTGGGTTATCGCTTGGTTGGCACTTATATGGTGAAAAAACTTTCTCAAGAGAAATAAGTTTGCGCTTATTTTTTTATTATTCTAAAATAAAATAGCTTGAAAATAAAATTTTATGCAAGTATACTCGTCATTTAATTCCCGACAAAACAAAAATTTTTACAAACAACCATTCTACAAATCATCGGGTTTTTTGTTTTTGTCAGCCATCTTGATCGGTTTAATCGGCTTTGTGATTTGGGCAATTGTCACCGCCCCGGAAAAACCAACCGAATCATTACAAGACCTGGAACAAAAAAATACTTTTGAGGCCGGCACCATTACTTTTGTCAAAGGTTCATTATGGATAAAAAAAGATGAATGGGCATTACTGGAATCCAATCAAAAAATCACTACCGGTGATACCATTAAAACCGAAAAGGATAGCAAGGCAATAGTCCAATTACCGGATAACAGCTTACTGCGTATGGATCAAAACACCGAAGTCTACTTTGAAAAATTTTCTCCCGGTGAAATAATTATTGAACAAAAATCAGGCAATATTTATCATCGCATCAATGACTCCAGTCCGGCTATTTATCGTGTCAAAATCAACCAAGTGGAATTCACCGCCCTGGGAACCGGATTTAATACCGGCATACAAAATAACCAAATTTCTTTGGCGGTAATTGAAAGCCGAATTAAAGTTAAAATTTTTGACGCCCCCGGAAGTGACAACATTATCAATATGCGCACCATTGAACAAAGTGAAATCGCCACAATTGATTTGAGTAAACCCACAACTGAAATGATCACCTCAGAAAAAAAACAAATTACGGATTTTCTGGCAAATTCGTGGTTGGTTTGGAACAAAGAACAAGACGAAACCGCTGGTTTGATCATGGGATTATATGAGGCCAATGTTGAACTGAAAATTTTAGAACCGCAAAAAAACGATTTTACCACTAATTTGGAAAATTTAATCATCAAAGGCACAACTGATCCCCAAGCGGAAATATATATTAGCGGAAAGGAAGTAAAAAACAACGCCGGACAATTTGAATATCCTTATTTACTCACTACCGGCGATAATCAAATTGAAATTACCGTTAAACTGGGTAGCAAATTAAACAAGCAAATCATTTATGTGAAATTTGATCAAGCTCAATCACCCCTTGATGTAAATCTCACTTCACAGGAAAATAAAATTTCCGTTACTTGGAAAAGTAATACCGAAATGGAAAATGTCAAAGGCTTCCGAATTTATTATGCCACCACACCACTTACTTCTCTGACCGGCACCTCATCGGTTGATGCTCTGACCACCGATACCGCCACCTCCATTGAAGTGGAAAATAACAAAAAATATTATATAAAAGTTTGTATTTTAGGAGAAAGCAAATGTCTATATACCAGTGAAGAAAAATCCATTATTATCGGCAACCCCAAAGACGACAAAATGGTATTAACCGGTAAAGTTGTGGCCGGTGAAGTCAATCTTGATTGGCAATATACCAATAATGAAATAAATGAATTCAAAATAGTAATCAACGAATCGCCCAATCCCACCTTCCCGCAAAGCTCAGCCCACACGGTGGCCAAAAATCAATTTAATCATTTGTGGAAAGAATTAGATCCCGGGACTTATCATTTCCGAGTTTGTGCCTATCAAAATAACGAATGTTTGCTTTACAGTAATAATTTATCAATTACCATTCCCACGGAAGAACAACAAACCGGCATAATTACTTTGAACGGACAAATTAATGGCGAGGCTATTAATCTTAATTGGTCGATTGCCAATACCACCGCACCCAAAGGCTATAAATTATTAATGTCCACTGATCCCAAGCCAACCTTCCCGACCGCTGAATTTCGATTGCTAACTACAGAAACTGATACTTCTTATTTGTGGACAGATTTAACACCCGGACAAACTTATTATTTCCGCGTTTGTCTGAATCATGGTGATGAATGCGGTATCTACAGTAATGAAAAATTCTTTTATTTTGAATAAAGTCTAATGATATCAAAAAACAGTGGCCGTTGGTCACTGTTTTGTATTAATTATTGCTGATTAAGCAGTTTCTGGTGAAGCTCACACAAGTTCCTTTGATAATATTGAATCCCTTGTACAGATAAACTCCAATAATTTCTATTTTCACGATAAACCTTATAAAGAAGTTTTTCAGTTTTTCGATTAAACTGATTGTCCAAGGCCTTGGCCAGCTTTTCCGGTGTCCAATGAGTCAACCCCCAACTATGCAAAACCTTAAGAATTTGAGATAGATCACCACCAATAGAAACTTTACTTTTAGGAAATGCCACCAAAGCGCACAATACTTCATCAATCAATCGATGCTTCTTTGGCGCACTATCTTCTGGTGGCAACTCCGGCAGAGCATCAAATTCTTGTTCCATCAACTGCCGAGCCATGGCCATTTGCGCATCAACCTGCTGGAAATCATTCATCAATGTGCGATATGATTCACGCATGGATAAACAAGCCTGGCCGTTTTTCACAATGTTCTCGGAAACTGTAATACAATTTTGCACTACATCCAGATTCAATTCACCTGAGGCAATCCGCATACGGGAATTACTCAAAATCGAAAAAGCAGCAATGTCTTTTTCATAATGTTCTTCGGCAACTTCCAACTGCTTAACCAATTCTTGGATTTTCCGATCCAATTGTTCACGTCGCAATTCCAGTCGTTTGAGCAATTGCGTTAACCATTGCTTACCTTGCTGATTGGAAATAACTTCTGTCATACTCTCTCCTGGTGGGAGTTAAGGAACATCCCCTTATAATTATCATAAACAATATCTTTTGTCAACTATTTTTAAATATAAAAAAAAGTGATCATTTTGATCACTTACAATTAAACCTGGCTTTTCAAATGACTATGCAATTCTTGCAAGTTAACCTTATATTGTTTTCGTCCATGTTCAGTTAATCCCCAAGCTTCTCCTCTGTCCAATACATAATAACAAAAAGCATCAGATTGTCGATTGCATTCACGGCGCAAAACTCCCCTAACTTTATGAATTGTCCAAGTATGAATGCCCCAGCTTTGCAAAACAGGCAAAATATCATGCAGATAAAAATGAGTATGCCAATCACTTCCTTCCTTTACCGCACAAATCACAAAATCAATCAATCGAAATTTGGAAAAATCAAATTCTTCAGTTTTCGGCACTCCAGCCATATATTCAGGAAAACCTTGAGCCAGAAAATCACGCACCCCTTCCAAATGTTCCATTGCCTCAGTTACTTTCACAACCTGACCGGAAGATTTACCGAGTTCTTCCACTACCTGCACATATTCTTGACCGGCCGAAGTTGCTTCCTGAGACAAATCGATAAACTCAGTCATATTTTGACCATCTTGCAAACAACGCTCTTCCGTCATATTATCCATAAACGTTGCTAATGCAAGGTAAGCTTTCTCAAATTTGATTTTTGCTTCATCAACTTTGCTGATTAAAGTTTTTTCTTGATCATGAATATCTTGACGAACAATAGACATTCTCTTCAAAACATCTCTTACCCATTTCTCACCTTGTTTATCCGAAATCATAGATCCTCCTTGTGGGAGAGTCAAAGAACAGTATCTTAGACTTATCACAACCCATATCTTTTGTCAACAACATTGTTATATTGAATTATTACTTTTTTTTGCTATAATAAAGGCATTCTAAATCTAATTATTTGATGATAAAATTTTATGAAAAATATCGCTCAATTTGATCCCGAGGTTAAACAATATATTGATTTGGAAATTCAACGACAACGCCAAGGATTGGAAATGATCCCTTCGGAAAATTTTGTTTCCATGGCTGTGCTGGAAGCGCTTGGCAGTGTTCTTACCAATAAATATTCGGAAGGTTATCCGGGCAATCGTTATTATGGTGGTAATGAAAACATTGATAAAATTGAGCAACTGGCAATTGATCGTGCCAAGCAATTATTTGGGGCTGAACATGTTAATGTCCAACCATTATCCGGCGCCCCGGCCAATATTGCGGTTTATTTTGCGCTACTAGAACCAGGTGACACCATTCTTGGAATGGACCTTGGTCATGGTGGTCATTTAACCCATGGTCATCCGGTAACCCACATGTCAAAAGTTTTTAATTTTGTCAGATACAAAACAACGGCCGATGGCTCAATTGATTTTGATAATTTACGAAATATGGCTTTAGAACATCGACCAAAATTAATTTTAGCCGGTTTTTCCGCTTACTCCCGACATTTGGATTATCAAAAATTTAAAGCTGTTGCTGATGAAGTGAGCGCCTATACCATGGCCGACATTGCCCATATTGCTGGGTTAATTGCCGGCAAACAACTTGAAAATCCGGTCCCAATATTTGATGTGGTCACCACCACGACCCACAAAACTTTACGTGGTCCGCGTGGCGCCATGATTATGTGTAAATCTGCTATAGCCAAGAAAATTGACAAAGCGGTTTTCCCCGGTTTGCAAGGTGGTCCACACGAAAATAATATTGCGGCCAAAGCTATTGCTTTCAAAGAGGCCCTACAACCGGAATTTCAACAATATTGTGAGCAAATTATAAAAAATGCCAAAACTTTAGAACATGAATTTAAACAAAAAAACTACATCATTTGCTTTGGCGGGACGGACAATCATTTACTCTTACTTGATTTAACCAATAAAAACATTACCGGCAAACAAGCCCAAGAAGCTTTGGATCTAGCCGGAATTACGGTGAATAAAAACGCTATCCCCGACGATCCGCGCGGGCCTATGGATCCCTCAGGAATCAGATTGGGGACACCAGCCCTAACCACTCGAGGCATGAAGGAAAATGAAATGCACCAAATCGCTGAATTGATTGATCAAGTAATTACCAATTATGAAAATACGGAAAAATTATCGCAAATCAAAAATCAAGTAATTGAACTAACAAATAAATTTCCTCTTTATCCGGAGCTCAATTAATATGCTGAAAATTCCCAAAGATAAACTGGGCGCTCAAATAATTAACGGGGCATTGCTGGCGGAAATCATCAATACTCAAACTTGCGCGCAAATTTTCCAAGAAAAAATCGCCCCCGGCGTAGCCGTAATTTTAGTTGGTGACAATCCATCGTCCAAACTTTATGTTAACCTGAAAAAAAAGGCTTGCGATAAAGTGCGAATTGATTTTCATTTGTATGAATTCCATGATAATTATTCGGATGAACAAATTATCGAAGTGATTCAATATCTAAATCAAGACCCGGAAATCAACGCCATTTTAGTCCAATTGCCTTTACCGGAAAAATTAGATGAATCTAAAATTATCAATGCCATTGCTCCCAACAAAGATGTTGATGGCTTTCATCCGGAAAACTTAGCCAAAATCAAAATAGGAAAGCCAAGTATTTTATCTCCTTTGACCCTGGGCGTTGATGCCATGATTCAAGAAACCAAAATTAACCTGGAAAACAAAAAAATTGTCGTGCTGGCCAACCATGATTTAATCGCCATACCATTTAATTATTTATATGGACAAAAAAATATTGTTGAATATGTTCACCCCGATGATCTAAACGCTCAAAATAAATGTCACGACGCAGATATTTTAATTGTGGCTATCGGACGACCACAATATGTGACCAATGAATTTGTTAAACAAGGCGCAGTGGTAATTGATATTGGAATCAATAAACTGGGCGACAAAACCGTTGGTGATGTTGATTTTGATAATGTCATGCTCAAAACTTCTTTTATTTCACCGGTTCCGGGAGGCGTTGGCCCAATGACCATAGCTTTTTTATTGAAAAACACCATTGACTTATATCACCAACAAAACAAAAATTAAGTTATTGAAAATAATAATTTTAAAACGAAAAAACCAATGTCTCAGACATTGGTTCAAATTAATACGTCATCAGCCACGTTCTCACCGTTCCTCCCCCGAATGCGGCCTGATTTACGACGACGACTTGGCTCAGGTCCGTCGCTAACCCTTCTTTTTAGCACGGTTCCAGCAACGTTGTCACCCTTCCTCCTTGCCAAATTGTTATAAACAGTCGTTCTCGAGTTAAATCCGGCGCCAATTCGGCCAACTGACCCCGCGCCTCGAAAACTAACAGTCGCATTATCAAGCCCAGACTGCTTTTGGGCTGTAACCAATTGCTTGGTTACGGCGGACCTCTGATCACGGCCTCCCTCCAGCGACGTTCGAGGAAAACACACACATTCCACTTCCATGTGGATACTGCGCGAACATTATAACATATTAACAATATTTTGTCAATAGTAAGGTTCTTACGTTTTTTCTATTCACATTTTATTAACTTGCCCCGATATTCAATTCACGATAAAATATCTATGAAATATTATGTCAGACAATCTCTTAAACAAGATTCCACCCCAAAATGTAGAAGCCGAACAATCATTACTCGGCTCTATTTTAATTGATAACGAAGCATTTTATCGGATTGCTGACATAATTACGGCTGACGATTTTTACAAGGATAATCACAACAAAATTTATTCCGCCATGCTGGACCTATACTCTGCTCATGAACCGATTGATATTTTAACTTTGGCCAATTTATTAGAAGAGCGAAAACTATTGGACCAAGTGGGTGGAAAAACTTATTTAGTGGCATTAACCAATACGGTTGTCACGTCCAGTAATGCCACCAATTACGCGAAAATTATTACCAAAAAAGCCACTCTGCGTCGTCTACTTAATGCCGCTAATAAAATCAATGAACTTGGCTACAAAGAAGATGATGAAGTAGACAAAATCATTGATGATGCTGAACAAGAACTTTTTTCCGTTTCACAAAAAAACCAAAAAAAGTCTTTTATTCCCATTAAAAATGTTTTGAATGATGCTTTTGATCGAATAGATGATTTACATAAAAATGCCGGGCAAATGCGTGGCGTACCAACCGGTTATCCTGATCTGGATACTCATTTAGCCGGATTACAAAAATCAGACTTAATTATTTTAGCCGCCCGCCCCTCGGTTGGTAAAACATCTCTCGCCCTTGATATTGCTCGTCAAGTAGCCGTGAAATCAAAAATTCCGGTCGGCTATTTCAGCTTGGAAATGTCAAAGGAACAATTGGTTGATCGTATGCTATGCGCCGAAAGCAACATTGATTTATGGAAAATTCGAACCGGTAAACTTTCGACACGTGAAGACTCCGATGATTTCCCTCGTTTGGGCCATGCCATGGGCATCTTATCAGAAGCTCCGATATTTATTGATGATTCCGCTGCTATCAATGTGATTGATGTTCGCACCAAAGCCAGACGATTAAAAATGGAACATGGACTTGGCTTAATTGTCATTGATTATTTACAATTAATGGAAGCTCGTACCGGCGCGGAAAATCGAGTACAGGCAGTGGCGGAAATAACCCGGTCACTCAAACAAATCGCTCGTGAGCTCGATGTCCCGGTTCTAGCCTTATCACAGTTATCGCGCGCCGTGGAAATGAGTAAACCGGCTATCCCGAAATTAGCTCATTTGCGCGAATCAGGCTCAATTGAACAAGACGCGGACATTGTGCTGTTTATTTATCGAAAATCCGCCGATCGTAATTACAATATAGAAGATTTAACCCCCGAAGAAAAATCAATTGCCGAATTACACATTGCCAAGCATCGTAATGGTCCCACCGGCATTATTCGCTTTTTCTTTGATTCCGCCCAAGCCAGTTTCAAAACCTTGGACAAAAATCATGGTGGTAATCTTCCCTCTTTTTCCGAATATTAATAAACAAAAAATTATGTTTAACAAACTGAAAAACTTCAAACAATTACGTGACCAAGCCAAACAAATGCAAAGCATGTTAGCGCAAGAAACGGCTGAAGGAACCGGCGCCTGGGGAAAAGTCAAGGTAATAATGAACGGTAATCAGGAAGTACTGTCCATTGATATTGACCAAGAATTACTTAACAATAAAGAAAAAACTCAGGACGCGGTCAAGGAAGCGTTCAATGATGCCATTAAAAAAATTCAAAAAACCATGGCGCTGAAAATGCAACAAGGTGGCTTTGGTTTAAATTTCCCCGGCATGTAACTTTATGTCATCTTTCCCTCGTGCCATTCAAAATTTAATCAATGAATTTTCCAAACTTCCGGGAATCGGTCGTAAAACCGCCGAACGATTTGTGTTTTTTTTAATGAAAAAACCAAAAAGCGACATTGAACAGTTACGTCAAGCACTACTTGATTTACAAAACAATTTGCATCAATGTTACGAATGTGGCAATTTATCGGAAAAAGAAAATCTATGTCCGATTTGCTCCAATCAAAATCGTGACCACCAAATTTTATGTGTCGTGGAACAAATACACGACCTAAATGTTATTGAAGAAACTAGAGAATACCATGGTTTATATCATGTTTTGGGTGGTGTGATTAATCCGATTGAAGGAATCACCGAAGATCAATTAAATATCAAGAAATTACTTGAACGGATTGAAACCAATGGAATTAAGGAAATCATTTTAGCTTTTAATCCTGATATGCAAGGTGAAGCCACCATTATTTTTCTGAGAAAATTATTAAGCAAATACAATCTAAAAATCACTCGTCTGGCGCGAGGCTTACCAATGGGATCAGACATTGAATATGCCGATGAAGTGACTTTAGCCAGTGCTTTAAAAGGCCGACGCGAAATATAAAAAAACAACGCTTGGAAAGCGCTGTTTTTTTTATATAAGAATTTATTTTGTTGCTGTTTTTTTGGTCGTTGTTTTTTTAACCGTAGCTTTTTTCGGCGCTGAAGTGACGGCTTGTTCCAAACCACTGATTTTTACCTTGGTAAAATGTTGACGATGACCATAAACTTTGTGATAACGAACTTTAGCTTTGTATTTTACCACTCGGACTTTTCGATCACGGCCTTGTTCCAAAATTTCCGCTTCAATGGTTTTACCTTCCACCGTTGGTTGACCAACCACCACTTCACTGCCATCAGCCTTGGCCATTAATAAAACCTGATCAAAATTTATTTTATCACCTTTTTCACCGACGAGTTTTTCCACTTTTAATACTTGTCCTTGTGTGACTTTATATTGCTTGCCACCTGTTTTGATTACTGCTAAATTCATATTTTGTAGTTAATAAATAGTCTGCGTATATAATACACAATAATTTTCATTAAGTCAAGTCTTGTTCATGACTTTTCTTTGGTAATTTTATACAAATATCCGGTAATTAACATGAAAAATAACAAAACGGCCAAGCCCACCACTAAATATCCGTAATTATATTGTTGTAATAGCAAGGCAGAAACGCCTAAAATTAGCGAAATAATATACAAAATTAAACTGGTTTGCTTAACTGAAAAACCGGCGGCTAAAAATCGATGGTGCAAATGCTTTTTGTCCGCTGAAGTCAAAGGATTTTTGTGTTCCATTAAACGCCGAACAATAGTCCAAAGCATATCAAGCAAAGGAATCCCCATAATAATCAGGGTTATCGCCACCTTGCTACCACTAATGATAGATAACACCCCAAGCATAAAACCAATATACAAACTACCTCCTTCACCCAAAAATACTTTGGCCGGATTAAAATTAAACAGCCAAAAAGCCAAAACCGCTCCGGCAAAAATCAAGGCCAGCAAAGCCACATTATATTGAGGATTTTCCACCACTAACGAAGCTAAAAATATAAACAATGATCCAATGACCGCCAAACCACTGACCAAACCATCCAAGCCATCAAGTAACTTGGTAGTATACATCATGGCCATCAGCCAAATTAAAGTAAAAATATCGGCAAATAAGGTTAATTTATATGGCAATCCTTGAAACCAGAACAAAATAGTCACCGACTCATCCAGTCGCCACAATTCTTGACTATTAAAAGGATTGGCCACCCAATCAATGCCAATACCGCTAACAATAATGCTCATAATTGCCAATAAAGGAAACAGTAATTGCAATTTTGGTTTAAGATTAAATTTGTCATCTAGAATTCCACCTATCATTAAAATCATCCCGGCAATTAATATACCAATTAAATTTTTCGGTTTAAATGAACCATCAAACAATTGATTGCTAAAATAATAATAAACCGCTAACGCGCCATTGACCGCTAAAAATATCGCCAAACCACCCATGAGTGGAATATTTTTCCGATGAATTTTCCTTTCATTGTTCGGATGATCAATAACATTATATTTTCTCGCTAACCAAATAACGAATGGCGTTATCAACAACCCAAAAATAAAGCTCAGAAAAAATGGAAATAAATAATCAATTATGGTCATAATACTGGCATTTTAACTGAATTCAATTATTTTTTCAATAATTTACAATTGACTAATTACCTGATTTGTTATATCATAAAAAAATCAAACATGAGGAGATCATGCTTTCACGAACTTCACCAAGTACCGGTAAAAGACCAAATTATCAAGATCTTATCGGCAAATACATTGAAATTCACACTTCCTACAGCGAATTCCCGATTTTTCGCGGTACCTTAACTCGCATTTTCCCGGATAACTCCATTGAAATTATTAATGAAAATGTTGAACATGGAACTGTCAGAATTCGAACCGGCGCCATTAAGAAAATTTATGATCTTTCTTGTTAAACCAAAATCAAAAGCTTCGCCACGCGAAGCTTTTTCATATTTTAAAATTTAAATACTTTCCGCCTTTTCTATTTTTAATTCACCACCTGGTTCCAATGTGATTTTATCGCGTCGAGTCACCTTGCCGGTTAGCAAAGCATTGGCCAGTAAATCATCCACCCTTTCTTGAATCACCCGACGAAGCGGACGCGCCCCAAATTGCGGGTCATAACCCATTTCCGCAAGCTCAGCGATCGCGGCATCGGAAATCGTTAAATATATTTCTTTGTCTTCCAATTTTTTGATTATTTTTTTCGCCAATAATCTGGCAATGGCAATTATTTCATTCATGGTTAATGGGGTGAAAACAATAATACCATCAAATCGATTAAGTAATTCCGGACGAAAATAAGCTTTCAATTGTTCGTTGATTAATTTTTGTTTAATAGTTTCCATTTCCACGCCGGCACGAATATCATCCTGAATGATTTGCGCACCCGCATTACTGGTCATAATAATAATAGTATTGGTAAAATCAATGGTATTACCTCTTCCGTCAGTTAAACGACCATCATCCATGACTTGCAAAAATAAATTTAAAATATCGCGATGAGCTTTTTCCACCTCATCGAATAAAACAAGAGAAAAAGGCTTTTGTCTGACTGCTTCGGTCAAAATACCATTGGTTTCCGGAGTTCCAATTAAACGACCGATACTACTCTGCTCTTGATATTCACTCATATCAAATCGCAACATGGTATCCTCGGCACCGAAGTAAACTTCAGCCACGGTTTTCGCCAATTCGGTTTTACCCACACCGGTCGGACCTAAAAATAACATACTGGAAATCGGTCGTTTTTCATCACGCAATTCCGCGCGTGAACGACGCAAGCTGGCAGACACCATTTTCACCGCTTCATCCTGACCAATCACACGGGCATGAATATTTTGCTCCAAATTCAATAATTTATCCGCTTCGGATTCAGTTACTTTTCTAACCTGAATACCCGTTTGTTCTGCAATTAGTACCGCCACATCTTCGGCGGTAATCACTGAACGAGGGCCTTTTTCTTTACTGACCTTAACCGCCACATTTTCCAAAATAGTTAAAGCTTTTTCCGGCAAATATTGATCATGTAAATATTTATCGGATAAGACCGCCGCTTTTTCAATACTATCATAAGAAAAATATACATTGTTTTTGTATTCAATCGGTCCGCTTTTAGCTTCCAATACTTGAATCGCATCATTTAACTCCAATTCCTTTACTTTAATTGGCTGAAAAACCTCACCTAAGGAGCGTCGTTCAATGTAAGAAGTATAATCACCGGGCGTACTGGTGGCCACCACTAAAAATAAGTTTTTCTTTAATACTTCAGCAAAAACTTCCGACAAATCCAAATTACTTCCCTCGCCACTAATTCCCACCGCGTTATGCAAATCTTCCACCACAACCACAATATTTTGCGATTGTGCCACTTCGTTGATAATCAACAAAAAGCGCTCTTGTGCCATGGCCGGTGTCACACCACTAATCAATTGAGACAAACTGATTCTCACCAACCTCTTATCTTGCAATGCTTCAGGCACAGATTCTTCCACCATACGTTGCGCTAAACCTTCAATAATGGTGGTACGTCCCACCCCCGGATTACCAAGAAGTAAAACTCCATCGCGACTCCCTTCAAACACTCGAAATATTTGTTCAAATTCCGCTTCACGCCCAATACACGGGAACAGGTAACCGGCGCGTGCCAACTTGGTTAAATCTTCACTGAATTGATCCAAATATGGGGTGGCGATTCCGGTCATTGCTCGATCCAGGCCGGATTTCGGTTTATATCGTGCCCGAGAACGAAAACGCGATAAATTGGTCCGCATTTTTTGTTGCAAACGGCTCCACTCCACCACATTGATAACCTTTTGATAATTTAACTCCAAATCAATTAAAATTTTCTCTACATAATCTTGGGATAAAACTTCCGGTGGATAATTTTCTTTGGTTACCAAACTTAATATTATTTCCTCAATTTCCACCTTGCTTTTGTTCTCCCGATAAGCCAAAAAATATGCCCCAATCAACAAACGATAAATTTCCGGCGCCAAATCGGTAGTTGAACCTTTTTGTTGCAAATGCCAACTCATTAATCGACCGATTTTTTCTTTGAAAACATCAAAACGAATTCCCAATCGCCCGAAAATCAACGCACCCGAATCAAATGCCGGTAAAGTGGCAAAAAAATGCACTCGCTCCAATTTTGCTTGATTAAAACTCCGCGCCAAAAACCAAGCCTCTTCCACCAATCTGAGCGCCGATTGATCAAACGCCAAAGAAACATCAATTAAATTTCGCTTTGGCTGTCGCTTGATAGCTTGCCAATCTTGCGACTGATTAATAATGTTTTTTTTCGTCAGTTTTAAAAGCACACTTTTCCGAGGAGAGCTTTCCATGGCCAAGCGATAATACAAATACAAACTAAGCAAAACCGCGGTCCAAAAAATCGCCTTTTCCCATGAAGGAGTACGCCAATAATCCAGCCTGAGTATTTCCATGAATTGATTTTGAAAAGCCACATAAGCCACCGTAAAAACACCAAACAAACCAAAGAGCATTAACAACAAATTAATGACTTTATTAATAACATTGATTGTTCGATCGGTCATGATATTAAAACGATCTATCTTTTTTCCCCAATACAAATATTTCCCATTCAAATGAGCAACCGTTGCCAAACCGCCACAAACCGGACATTTGGCATTTTGAATAAAACCTCGCCCGTCACAATTAGAGCAAACAATAAATTCAATTAGATTTTTTTCTTGATTATAATTTTCCGTCATAATAATTTAACCAATCCTAAACTGATTAAAAGTTGGGCTAAAATAAATAAAGGCAAAGCAAGCCATACCAAAAACCATAAAAAGGCAAATGCTACCCAAAACAAAAAGAAAATTCCTCGACCGATAATCTGAATCACTCGCATAAAAAAACTGATCAGCCTTCCTTGAAAAGAATAATCTCCGAACATTGGGCGAAATATATTTTTCATCCACACCAACAACGCCAATTCATCGTTTCCCTGTTTGATGGTATCAATCATTCTTTGCCAAGCTCGAACCATCCCACCGGAATACCACCAAATCGGCCAATACAAAACATCCAAAATCAAATCTTTGGCAATAAATTTCGCTGTTTTGAAAAAAATATTTTGAGTTACCATAAATCTTAAATAATTATACCATAATTTTCTTTAACACTCAAAAATAATTACAGTAAAACTTTTTTGAGTTTCCCGGCGATCAAGGTTGGAGTTAATCCGAATTTTTCATACAATTCCGCCAGTTGACCGGATTCACCGAATTTATCCGGCACACCGAAAATCATCATTTTTGTCGGTTGCTTTTCTGATAATAACTCCGCCACCGCACTTCCCAATCCTCCGAAAATTTGATGGTCTTCGATTGATACAACAAATTTTGTTTTTTTTGCCGAATTAATAACTATTTTTTCCGGCAAAGGTTTAATACTGGAAATATTAATCACTTCAGTCATTAAACCAAACGATTTTAATATTTGCGCTGTTTGTAAGGCGATAGCCAGCATTGGTCCGTAAGCAAAAATAGTCAAATCTGTTCCTGATTGCAAAATTTGCGCTTGACCGATTTTAAAATCAACGGTGGAATCAAAAATTATTGGCGTTTCACTGCGCGGTAAACGAATATAAACCGGTCCTTGATGAATAATCGCTTGCTGAATAACCTGCTTGGTTTCATAATAATCTGCCGGCGCCAAAACAATCAAATTCGGTAAACAACGAGTAATGGCCAAATCTTCCAACGCTTGATGTGAAGCCCCATCTTGTCCCACCGACAAACCACAATGAGTGGCAACGATTTTCACATTCGCTCGACTATAACACACGCTAATTCGAAGCTGATCCCAATTTCTCCCCGGAGAAAATACGCCAAAACTGGTAATAAAAGGAATTTTATCAGACAAAGCCAAACCGGCAGCAACGCCAATCAAATTTTGTTCCGCCACACCCAAATCAAAAAACCGATCAGGAAACTCTTGATGAAAAGCCGATAAACGTGTTGACTCCTCCAAATTAGCGGTTAACGCTACAATATTGTTATTTTTTCTCCCGGCCTCAACCAATGCTTCACCAAAAGCATCACGCATAGCTAACATTTTATTTTTGGAAAAATTAATCATACTAAAAAGGTAAACCAACCACTCGTTTGGTTTTTAATTGCTTCAAAGCTCTTTTTGCTTGTTTAATACTGGGTGCTTTTCCATGCCACACAGGATCATTCTCCATAAAAGAAACGCCTTTTCCCGGCACAGTCCGAGCTAAAATCACTGTCGGTCCGTGAGAATTTTTTTGGGCAATTTTCACGGCATTGAAAATTTCCGCAAAATCATGGCCATTTATTTCGATCACCAAATCAACAAAAGAACGTAGTTTCTTGTCCACCGGTTCAAGAGGCATAATATCTTCCGTTCGACCATCAATTTGGATATGGTTACGATCAATAATAATAATCAAATTATTTAACTGATATTTATTAGCACTCATTAACGCTTCCCAAAATTGTCCTTCATTCATTTCTCCATCACTGCAAAGGCAATAAACAAATCGATTGTTTTTTTCCAATTTATCACTTAATGCCATACCAACCGCTTGCGAAATTCCTTGCCCCAAAGGACCGGAAGAATTTTCTATTCCCGGCAAAGATAAATTATGCGGATGACCCTGCAAACGAGAACTAATTTTTCGAAAAGTTTTTAATTCCGTCAGAGGAAAATAACCGGCATAAGCCATTGTCACATATTGAACCGCGCAAATATGGCCGGCCGATAAAACCAACCGATCACGCTGTGGCCAATCGGGATTTTTCGACTGATGACGCATAATTTGGAAATACAAAGCACAAAAAATTTCCGTCAAACCCAAAGCCGATGCCGGATGGCCCGAACCAGCATTGTTAATCATAACAATAATTTCTTGTCTGATTTGGCGCGCCAAATCCTTTAATTTTTCGTAGTTGTTATTCATCCCCTCATGATATAATAAGCAGTAAATATCCAACAAAAATAAAAATAATGCTAAAAGTCACCACTGATTGTTCCAGTTTTATTTCCTTAAAAACTTTAGCATCAATTTTCCTTTCCAATTTCATGCGCTGATGCACGCGCAGGACAGTAAAAGCAATGGCAATAGCTCCGATTGTTTGTAAAGTATGTCCCAAAATAAAAAAATTCATAAATTATATTTATACCAAATATATTATATCATTTTTCTTTGACCGGGTAAAATAATTTATTATAATTTTCCACCTCAAATTGAGTTTTTCAATCAACTATTGACAAATAATAAAAAACCAGCTAATATAACCTGTTTCCCAATCTTTTCCCAAAAGGAGGGAAAATGCAAAGATTGGAACAAATTACCAAGGATCATCCGCATGCGCGTAAGTTGGTTTCAGACATTTTCGATGAACTTTTGGCAAACGGTATCCGAAATATGACTGGTTGCGATAAAGATCTGGCTATGAGTAACCGAAGAATCAATGAAAAAATTGAGCAACTTCGTGAATTTTGCACCATTCCAATTTCTCTGCCGGAACTGCGAAAAATGGTTTGGACACATTGTCTTGATATGACTCGTCGTGGTCAATAATAAAAAAGAGAGCAACGCTCTCTTATTTTGTTTATTTTGAATCCATAGCGCCCAGTTCTTCGGTTAACTGTATCGCCCATTCGGTAATTGATTCTCGCTGGTCATAATTCACCCAATCGGGACACAACATTTTTTCCGGGAAAGCCACTCGTTTGACTTCTAAAATTTCGAAACCTCGTTCTTCCTGCTCATCAATAAACTTTTCCAATTGTTTTTCACTTAATATCCCGAAATTATTGCGAATATAACGCGCCACGATTCGCAAAGAGTCAATCAAGGCGTTATGTTTCAAACGACGCGCCAAATCTTGACGCTCCACTTCCGCTTGCCATTGCGCGCGATCAGCGGTATCACGGTTAGCATTTTTGTATGAAGACAAAGCTTGAATAATCACTACATAATCTTTGGCATTGCTCAAAGCTTCTTCAATCATTTTCAAGGCGGTTTTTTTCCTTTTTTCCAATTCGGCTGACTGAATTTCAAGATCCTGGCCTTTAACCTGTGGATCCAATTCAATTGATTGTACCTGTTGCCTGATTTGTTTGATTAATTTAATGTTTGGCGTTGTTTCACCGGTTTTTTCTATTCTCACATCTCGCTCTATTTGACGACGGGTTTCCAAATCACCGGTATCAACCACATGCTCATGTCGATGATGTCCCCAACCATGCTTATGAGCATCACGAAAAAATTTCGTTTTACTCATTCCCGTTCCTTGATAATTTTCATCATCAGATAATGGAGTTGATACGGGTGGAAATTCACTACTCATAAAATATAATTAGCTAATTAATTTTTTTCAAAATTTGAATGTGGGAATTTTTTTCTTAATTTTTCAATTTCATCAATTGGCATCATGTAAAAAATAACTGATTTAACGCCGAATGGTATTTCTAGACCTTCTGAACTGGTCAAAGCATCAAACACCAATCTTCCCTCAAAATTTTTCGGTATTTCAAAATCACTCGGCAATCTTGTACCATACAAATAAATGCTACCTAAAATAATCTTTGGTAATTCAACTCCTTTTTTCATTAACAAACAACTAACATGAAAATCACCGGCAACTCGATAAGGGAATTTAACATTTTCAATTCTGGTTAGGTTCATAATATTGAAATCGCCCACATATTTAGGAAAAACCAAATCAACAGCTGACCACAATCTCTCCATATTCAAAGTATAACCTATGCCTTGAGGTAATTGACTATTAATTATATTTGATCCTTCAGTTAACCCACCCAAATCAAGAGTTCCATGAATATATTTGGGTAATTGCCAATCAGATAAAATATTTAAATTTCGAAAATCTAAATTACCATAATGATATTCGATATCTACACCGTCTAAAAACTGATCTTGCGTTAAACTTACTTGATCTTCAAAACAACCTAAAACATAAGAAACATCTTCCTTAACATTTCGTTGATTTATAATCTTTTCTACTCGTTTTTTATTCTCATAACTAGATAAAGAAGGCAAACCAAATCCATCAATCCGATATAAAAACTTTAGTTCATTATCAGTCAATCTTACTCCCGCCTTTTGCTTTCTTTCTATTTCATCTAAACTTACTGCTTGTCTTTCTTTTTCTAATTCTTTTTCTCTTTGTCTCAATATTCTTTCTTCTTGTTCTTTTTCTTCTTGTTTCACCATTTCCCTGGTCTTCTTGGTTAACACAAAATTAAGCATTTCTTGCTTGATCTTCAAAATTTGTTGGATAATTTCCGGATCGCCACTGGCAAGTACTTCCTCCTGCGTTTGACCGCCCAAAAGTTCTTTTAATTCATTTTCCAATTGCAAGTAATAATCCTGCTGTTCGGGAGTGAAATTGGCTTTTAATTTTTGAGAAAGTGTTTCAAACATAAGATTACTCTCGTTCAAAAGTAACATGAGGAAACTTTTTAGAAATTTTTTCCACTTGAGCGTCAGAAACACCTAGCGAAAATACGACAGTTTTTACTCCTAATGGAATTTCCAATTCATCAACCTTTCTTAATCGTCGTAAATACAATTTTCCTCCAATAAAAATGGGTAATTTCAATCCTTTAGTAGTGATAATTCCATCCAAAAGTAAATCATAGTTAATATACTTGGGTAATTTTAAGTTTTCAACAGTATTTAATTTCCTAAGGTCAAGAACACCGCCAACACTTTCCGGTAATTTTAAACCTTGAGGATTTATAATCCCACCTAAATCCAAATTTCCCTTGATTCTTTTTGGCAAATACAAACCTTGCCCGGAACCTATATGCGCTAAATACAAACTTTCAAAACAATATTCAATATCTTCATCTCTTGCATAATTCAATACCGAAGATCTAACTTGATAATCTTTACAATTTAAAACTTGAATTATATCTTGTTTTATATCTCTATTTTCAATTATTCGAGTTGCCAAAGCACGCTCATGAGCAGAAGAAATAGAAGATAATCCAAATCCATCAATCCGATATAAAAACTTTAGTTCATTATCAGTCAATCTTACTCCCGCCTTTTGCTTTCTTTCTATTTCATCTAAACTTACTGCTTGTCTTTCTTTTTCTAATTCTTTTTCTCTTTGTCTCAATATTCTTTCTTCTTGTTCTTTTTCTTCTTGTTTCACCATTTCCCTGGTCTTCTTGGTTAACACAAAATTAAGCATTTCCTGCTTTATCTCCAAAATTTTTTGGATAATTTCCGGATCACCACCAGCCAGTACTTCCTCCTGCGTTTGACCGCCTAAAAGTTCTTTTAATTCATTTTCCAATTGCAAGTAATAATCCTGCTGTTCAGGGGTGAAGTTGGCTTTTAATTTTTGAGAAAATAGTTCGGGCATATTATATTTTATTCACCTTTATATGCGGAAATTTTTTCTTTAATTTTTCAATTTCATAATCTGACATTTTTTCAAAATAAATCGATTTAACACCCAGGGGAATTTCTAATCCTTCAGCGCTCCTTAGATTCATTAAATAAAGACTTCCTCCAATACTTTGAGGTAATTGTAATCCTTTAGCGCTTGTTATCCTTTCTAAATCAAGATCTCCTCCAATACTTTGCGGTAATTGTAAACCTTCAGCGCTTGTTAGACTGCCTAAATAAAGACCCCCATCAATACTTTGTGGTAATTGTAATCCTTCAGCGCTCGTTAAACTGCCTAAATAAAGACCTCCACCAATACTTTGCGGTAATTGTAAACCTTCAGCGCTCGTTAGACGGCTTAAATTAAGACCTCCACCAATACTTTGCGGTAATTGTAATCCTTTAGTGCTTGTTATCCTTTCTAAATCAAGAAATCCAAAATGATAAACAATGTCTGTCCCAGCTAAAAACTCTTGTGTTGTTAAACTCACTTGATCTTCTGAACAACCTAAAACATAAGAAACATCTTCCTTAATATTTCGTTGATTTATAATATCTTCTACTCGTTTTTTATCTTCATTACTAGATGAAAAAGACAAACCAAGTCCATCAATCCGATACAAAAACTTCAATTCATTATCAGTTAATTCTTCACCCGCCTTTTGTTTTCTTTCAATTTCATCTAAACTAATTGATCGTTTTTCTTGCTCTAATTTTGCTTTCTCCTCTTGCCTAGTCATTTCCCTAGTTTTCTTGGTTAACACAAAATTAAGCATTTCTTGCTTGATCTTCAAAATTTGTTGGATAATTTCCGGATCGCCACTGGCAAGTACTTCCTCTTGCGTTTGACCATTCAAAAGTTCTTTTAATTCATTTACCAATAGCAAATAATAATCCTGCTGTTCAGGGGTGAAATTGGCTCTTAATTTTTGGGAAAATAGTTCGGGCATATTATTCTTTATATTTTTCTAATCATAGTATATCACTTGATCTTCTTCATTGCCAAAATCAAGGAAATTATGCTGTCTTTTAATAGCCAAATACTTTTCATTTACCTCTTTTATAAACAAACTGGGCCCGCCCGTCATTTCGCCATATTGAAAAGTGTTTTTTCGTATCGGATAAAACAAATAAAGTTCATCCTTAGCTCTGGTAATCGCCACATAGAACAATCGGCGTTCTTCCTCTACTTCCTTTTTATTTTCTAAGGATTTGTAATGGGGGAAATCCCCATCACGCAAATTCAGGAGCATTACATAATTCCATTCCAACCCCTTAGCCTGATGAATAGTAGACAGAACAAGGGAGTTAACTTCCTTTTCCGCATCGTGAGCAAACTGTTCGGACAACAACACATCAGATAAAAGTTTTTCCAAACTTTCATAAGTCATCACAAAATCAATAAACTGTTGAACATCATCAAATCTCTCCTTGTGATTATCAAATGTATTTTTCAAATAATCGCGATAACCATGTTCTAAAACAACCAAAACCGCCTCAGCCAATGATCCTTTTTTCTCCCAAGCAATTTGATTCAACAATTGAAAAGTGAACAAAATTTTGTTCCAGCTGTTAATTAATCGCGCCCTGGATAATTTAATTGGTTGATTAAATAAATCAGAAAAATTATCACAAATAGAAACTTGTTGCCAAATTTTTTCGGCGCCAGCCGGACCAATCCCATCATACAATCGCAAAACCCTTTTCCAGGCAATTTCATCCTTGATATTTTGCACGATTTTCAAATATGAAACAATGTCCTTAATATGCGCTTGTTCAAAGTAGCGCATTCCCCCACGCACAATAAACGGGATATTACGTCGCGCCAACTCCAATTGTAATTCCGCGGAATGATAAACCGCCCGAAACAAGACCGCAATATTTTTCAAAGCAACATTTTTGTCCATTAATTCAATGATTTTATTGGCAATCAAGCCGGCTTGTTGATAAACATCACGCGCCGGAATTAATATCGGCATTACCCCTTCACGTCGATAAGGACGCAAAGATTTTTCATATTTATCCAAATTATGACTAATACTGTCATTGGCCAAAGCCAAAATTTGCGGAGTGGAACGATAATTGGTTTCTATATGAAAAGTTTTGGTATTGGGAAAATTTTTCGGGAAATTCAATATATTATTAATATCCGCAGCGCGAAAACTATAAATACTCTGAGCATCATCACCAACCACCAAAACATTTTGGTGCACCTTGGCCAACGCATTGATTACCGCCGCTTGAATGTAGTTGGTATCCTGATATTCATCAACTAAAATATATTTAAACTTATCTGACAGATGATCAGCTACATCCAAATGCTCTCGCAACAAACGCAACCAATTAACGAGCAAATCATCAAAATCCATGGCATTAGCCTTGAGTTTTTTTTCTTGATAATCAAAAGCGATTCGTTCCATGGATTCGGCGATAAAATCAGGATATCCGTAAATTAAGCCGGCCACTTCACTTATCGGCTCATTGGAATTTCGCGCAAAAGAAATTACCGACTGAACCACATTGGGTTTGGGGAAATTTTGTCCCTTAACATTTAAATTCAGATTTTGCATGACCGCTTTGATAATATCAATACTGTCATCTTGATCAATAATGGTGAAGTTACGATTATAACCCAATCGATCAGCATAATGACGCAATAATAAATTGGCAATATGATGAAAAGTACCCGCATTTAACCCCTGCGGTTCAAAACCAAGCAAACTACGAACTCGTCCGATCATTTCCTTAGCTGCTTTGTTGGTAAAAGTAACCAGTAAAATATTTTCCGGCTTTATTCCCCGTTCCAATAAATAAGCCACTCGATACACCAAAGTTCGGGTTTTCCCTGATCCGGCCCCGGCCAAGACCAAACATGGCCCCTCCGCCTGAGTGACCACTTGATACTGTTCTTGATTTAATTCAGCCTGATAATCAATTTTCATAAAAACATTTTACCATAATTTACCATAAAAATGAAATTATTTATCCCCGCAAGAAATACTTATTTCAAACAAAAAAACCCGCGTCACACGAGAGTCTTTTTATTTTTCGGATCGTATTGAATACTCACAACCACAATAATCTTGACGATGAAATTGACATTCATCGGAAATTTGTTTGCCAAGTTCCTGCCCACCACCTTGACGCCACACTCGATCAATAAATTCTACTCCATAAACTTGCCCAACTTCATGCCCGATTTCATTGATCATTGATGCCGGTTTTTGTCGGCCCATAGTCAAAGTTGTGGCAAAATGTGAACAACCTACTTCAAAAGCTTTTTGCGCTACTTCTGATAATCGCAAGGTAAAGCACTTTTCACAACGCTTGCCTTTTTCCGGTTCCAATTCCAAACCTTTAATATGTTCTTGCCAATGGTCATGTTCATAAACCCCTTTGATTAATTCAACTTTTTGCAAATCACAATAGCGTTTCACTTCTCCGTATCGATGTTCATATTCTTCTTCAGGAAAAATATTAGGATTATAAAAATAAGCTATCACTTCTTCAAATTGTTTTTTCAATTCTTGAATAATATAAGCACCACAAGGCGCACAACAAATATGTAATAATACTTTCATAAAATTCATGATATCAATGTTCCGCAAATTTTACCTTTTTCCAAATATTGTTTCAAATAAGCTATTTTTCTACCATTCATACAAATCACTTGCAAACCGGCTTTTTGCGCATTCTTACTGGCCGTGGGATCAAAAGGCAAATTTGCACCGGGGATCCATTTATCAGACTTCAAAATATTTTGGCGAAAATTGTTCCACGAAATGTTTTTTATTGGTTTGGCTTGAGGATTTTGACGCGGATCACTGTCATATACATAATCAATATTGGACAAATTAATCACCGTATCTGCACCATAAGTAATTGCTAAACGCACCGCCACATCATCAGTAGAACGACCTGGTTTCCAACCTCCGGAAAGCAAAATTTTGCTATTAGTTTTAATTTTTTTTTGCGGATTTTCAATTATTTGCGGATAAGCCAATTTACCAAAAAAATTTCTTACCAGTTCAGCGTTTATTCTGGTTATTTTGATACCTTGCCAATCTAAAATTGAAGTAGCTACCGGCACTACTTGCTTTAATGCTTCATTATACTGACGACAAGTGGACCCACCACCAACCACCAAAATAAACTTATAACCTTGCTTAGTGCCATCAATAATCAATTGCTTAAATTTTTTCAAAAAATTAATATCAAAACCGGTTTTGGGAATAATAATTGAGCCACCGACTGATATAATAAGGTATTTTCGCAACATAAATTAAACTAAATTTTAATTTTATATCGCTTCAATAAATCAAGAACATGACTTAAAGCCGAAAAAGGTTTAATTTCTTGAGGGAAATCAACATCAGACTTTTCCAATTCAGAAATTACAGATCTGCAAATATTAACTACTTCCGGGCTATTCAAATCAATCATTAACTTGTTTTTTTTAATAAATTTCAACATTTGTTCAGCATAATCCACACCACCCATTCCAAGTCTCATCGATTTTAATGATTGATGTAAACCAATCTCAATGGATTTAAGAATTTCAGGATTTGAATAATCAATTTCAAAATTAAAATCTGAGGCCAGACTTACCATCCAAGAACTACCGGCTTTTTCCCCTTTTTGAAAAGAAATTATAACTCCCGCCATAATCGCTCGATGAATTTCTTCTAAATATTTCCCAACATCAATCTTTTCTTTTTCTCTTTTACGATTAATGCTTTTTGCCTTTTGTCCTTTCCCTAATTCAGCAAACTGAACAATTGCCATTTTGAATACATATGGTAAATCTATTTGAATATTTCTTCGCTTGATTTGCTTCATCCATTGATCAAACTCCCATGAATCATTATGCATCAAAATATTTTTAGCACAATCATTAAAAATAGACTGAATGTTTTCATTTGAAAAATCAATATCTAAACCATTATTTTCAGAAAACTCTAAAATACTCAAAAAACTATCACTATCACCATTTTTACCAGAAATTTCCAATGCTTCCAAAACAGCTTTTTTGAGATTCAAGTTTATCCCTTTATTCATTGCATCTCTAATTATCTCATCCGCTCGCGTTGGATACCCCGCAATTATCGACAAATAATGAACCAACATTTCTTGAAAATAATTTTTCTTATCCTGTGTTTCACTGGATTGTTCAAAACTCATATTTATATATTATGATTTTCAATTAAAACATCCAAGGAATACTATAAATTTTATCTCTTTTTATTAGATTTCAAAATCCAGCCACTAAAAGTAGTGATTATAGAATAAACCACCGCCGCCCAAAATGCCGGCCAAAAACCACTCACATCAAATCCTTTGACAATCGTACTGGTCAACCAAAACATGAGTCCATTGATAAACAGACACCCAAGACCCAAAGTCAACAAGTTAATCGGCAAAGTAAGCAATTTCAAAAACCCACCGATTATTGCACTTACCAAACCAAAAACAATCACCACAATTAAAGCGGTGTAAAAACTTCCCACCGTCACTCCGGGGAAATATTGCGCGATACCATAAATCGCAAGGGCATTAATTAACCACCGTAAAATTAACATCATATTTTTTTATTATTATTTTTTTTAATAATATTCTCCACCATTTGTTCCACAAAACCATGCGTATCCAAAATTTCCAAAAATTCATTGGCCTGACGACTGATTTTTCGTCGATTAAACAAATAAATCAATTTCACCACCCAATAATAAAGAATTAACAAAACAATCAAACCATACAATCCCCACAACAAATAATTATTATGCAAAGTCCAAAAACTTATCTGCAGATCCAAAGAATCAAATTTTCGATTGCCCAATTCATCGGTGACCGTTACGGCGATTTTGTGTTGCCCCGGTTCAAAAAAATAACGCAGTGTCGGAGTATAATAAACATCTTTTTGATCAACCCGCCACTCATAACGATCAATCAAAATTTCATCATGATTCAAATCAACAAAAAACTCATACGTTTGCCAATCAATTTTCTGATAACGCAAAACTGCTTGGGTGCTTGGTTCAAAACCCACAGCTGATTGTTGAGCTTGAACACCGATAGCCAGACCAAAGAGCATTAAAATTATAAAAAATTTTATCAATCGCACAATTATTTTTTCTTTAAGATTAAAAATAAAGCCAGTAAGACAACAACGACAAAAATTACCAACCCCCAAAAATATATATTATAAATTGACCAAAATGGCACAATGACCGTTTCCACCGCCGTATGAGTATTGGCGTCACGACCAACTACCTTTAACTTAACATAATAGGCACCCGGAGCTTGATACTCATAAACCCCATTGGCGGTGGCTGTATTACCATCACCAAAATCCCATTTAATTTGAGCTGTTTTTTCATCAATTGTTAAATCATTCGATTTATATGAAAAATCAAACACTCCCCACTTCAAAGTTCGCGCTACGATTTTTAATCCCGACGGAACCTCTCCGGCTTGTAAAACAACATCTGCATCAGTGGCCTCAACCACTTCATCAAAAGAATCAACAAATTCTCCATTTAGTGATAAATAATCGGGCGGGGTAATTGTTATAGATTGTTCTTTATTAGAAACAGTCAAATTATTCACCGGCAATAACTCAGATTCACTTTTTTCCGTGACTGACAACCGGGTATCAACAATAGGCGGCGATTTCACGGAATAATCAACACTGACTTTATTATTTAATAAATTTTGATCACCCGGATTCATGGCAGTTAATTGAACCGTTAAACGAAAATCATTATCCGGAGCAATAAAATCAAAAAAAACACCTCGACTTTTATCAACCGCTTTCACCAAAATATTAGGTATTTCAATTAAAAGCTGATCATTTAATAAAACAACCGGTCTCGTACTTACATCAAAATTACCATAATTATGAATAACAATTGACGCCTCAACTTTTTCACCACTGACCAAATCACCAGTTTGCCAAGAAAACGAAATATCTTCTTTTTGCAAACCCAAATCAAAATTAAAAGTCTGTCCCTGGACACAAAATAAAGGTAAAAATAATAGAATGGAAAAAACACCAATCAGAATTTTTTTCATAAATTATTTTAGCAAATCATTTAGATTATCTGCCAATTGCAAAATATCATGATCAGAAAAATGTGGCCCCATAATTTGCAACCCAATAGGCAGATTTTCTTTTTTCCCGCAAGGAATGGAAATTGCCGGTAATCCGGCGACATTGGCGGAAACGGTAAAAATATCAGTTAAGTACATAGTAAGAGGATCAGCGGTTTTTTCATTCAAATTAAAAGCCACGTCCGGCGTAGTGGGCGTTATCAAATAATCAACCGTTTGGAAAACTTGACGAAAATCATTAACAATCAAATTGCGAATCTTCAAGGCTCGTTTGTAATATTCATCACTATAACCGGAGGACAAAACATAAGTTCCAAGCATAATACGTCTTTTCACTTCATCACCAAATCCTTGAGACCTGGTTTTTAGATACATTTCCTCCAAATTTGAAGCCGAAGCTCGATAACCATAACGCACCCCGTCAAATCGCGCCAAATTGGATGACACTTCCGCCGGCATTAAAATATAATATACCGCCAAAGCATAAGCTGTATTCGGTAAACTGACTTCCTGAATTTGCGCGCCAGCTCGCTGCAATTCATCCACCGCACTTAATACCGCATATTCCACCTGACGATCTACACCGGTAGAAAAAAATTCTTTGGGCAAACCGATTTTTTTCCCTTTTATATTTTGTTTTTTAACAACTGAAAAACGAGTATTGATTTTTGCCACGGTGGAATCATATTGATCTTGGCCACTCATTATCTCCGTCAATAAAGAGGAATCTTCCACGGAATTGGTCAATGGTCCGATTTGATCAAAACTGGAAGCCATCGCAATCAAGCCATAACGAGAAATCGTGCCGTAAGTTGGCTTAAAACCAACTAAACCGCAAAATCCGGCCGGTTGACGAATTGAACCACCGGTATCTGAACCGATCGCCACTACACATTGACCATCAGCCACTGCCGCGGCGGATCCTGATGATGAACCACCAGGAACTTTATTCAAGTCAAGCGGATTTTTTGTCACCCCGAAATTAGAGGTTTCGCCCGAACCACCCATAGCGAATTCATCCATATTGGTTTTACCTAAAATAATGGCCCCGGCCCCAATCAACCGTTGAACCGCGGTGGCTGTATAAGGCGCGCGATAATTGCTTAATATTTTTGATCCAGCGGTAGTTAACTCACCAGCTAATAGTAAATTATCTTTTATAGCTATCGGCACTCCATCAAGAAGTAATAACTTTTCATTTCGCTTGATTTTTTCATCCACATCTTTGGCTTTTTGCAATGCTGACTCACGAAATATGGTAATAAAAGAATTTATTTCCGGATTACGTTTTTCAATTCGATTCAAATAATAACGCACCAATTCTTGGGCGCTAAAATCATGCTTCAATAAGCCTTGTTGCACCTGTTTTATGGTTTTGATCTGTTGCAAATTTTTCATAATTATTCACGATTAAAAACTTCAGAAACTCGAAATTGCTGATTGGAAATTTCCGGTGCTTGATCCATAATATCTTCCGTTAAAGACACATTCCTTTCTTCATCATAACGCACCACATTTGCCATTCCGGTTATATGTTCCAATTCATTGATATTTTGCACTTCTAAAGATCTGATTTGTTCAAAGTAATCCAAAACCGCTGATATTTGTTCAGCGTATTTGCTTTTTTCTTCTTCTGTCACGTCCAGCTTGGCTAATTTCGCCAAATGTTCAATTTGTTTGTTGTCTAACATATATAAATTTTAGCATAATTTGGAGTAAATGCAATAAAGGTGATACAGATTAATGATCCTGCTGATTTGCAGATACCAATTTAAAATTATAAATTTACTACTCGCCTGGGTCTAACCTCTTGTTGAAAACAATATTATTAAGCCCAACTTTAAATTACTTTCTTTTAAATAATCCATTACTTGATTAAACACCGCCTTACTTAAATAATTCCCGATTTTTAACTCAACAACAATACGCCTCTCCATCAAAAAATCTAATTTTTACCAACCAACTATTTTATTGTGAAATTTCATGGGTACTGATTTTTGTCTTTCATATTGAATATGACTTTCTCTTAACAAAAGCTCCAAACAATTTTCATAATACTTTTCCATCATACCAGCCCCGACAGCACCATAAATATCAAAACAAAAACCTATTAATTTTTCTTCTGCAATTTATACTTTCTGTAATCCGTACTACATCCCATATATCTCCGCGATTTGAGCGGTAATACGTCTGGCTTCATTTTCCACCAATTCCCCTTCATATTCTCCAGCATGCGCATGACCATCATAAGAAGGTTTTTTTTGATCCAAATGCAAACTAACTTGAAAATAATTATCATATTCCTTCAGATAGACATGGAAGCGCGGATAACCGGCTCGCGCCAAAGCTCGTTGATAGCTCCGTTCATTGGTTTTGGAATTATAAATCTCACCATAACCGCAAAGACGAATTAAATCTTGGGGTTTATGATTTTGATAAGGAAAATTAAAATTCATATTTTTTTATTTAACATCACGGACTACCGCACAATTATCTTGAATTTCCAAACCATTAAACACTAAAGACTGTTGCAAAGGTAACACTTGGCTCCAATTTCCATATTTGGCGGTAATATAATTATTGATTTTTTCTCGATTACTAATGGTACCCGGTAAAGTCGCGACCAAAACCTTAGTCAAACTACGTCGCTTTGCCATTTGATCAGCCACATCAAAAACTTGCTCACAAAAACTTTCTGCTTGTAAATCTGACAAATATTCATCACGCGGATTAATGGCCCGAACAATTAAAACTTTTTCGCCGTTTTCTGCTTGTGATTCAATGAATAAAACTCCACCAATTAACTCTTTTTGTTCACTATCAACTGGCAATTTAACGAATTTATAAGGAATTAAATTAGGCCATCGATAAAGCATTTCTTCCACTTGAGTATAACAAGCTTCGGAATAATAACCGGACAATTCTCCAATGAACCCACGATCAGGGATCATTTCCACCGATTGACTTTGATTGGAAACCCCACCTTCAATCAATACCAAAGCTTGTTTAATTTTATGAAGGGGAAAAATTTTTCGCATTTTTATAAAATCCGCCTTTGATGGTTGCCACTCGTCAGCACTGAAATAATTACTGAATTCTTGACGCTCCCGATCAAGCATGTGTTGCTTAAGCACATTTTCACAAATATCATACAAAAAAGCAACTCCTTGTTCCGTAATATTACCGGCCTTCAAATCATTGGGCAGTCGATCATAACCGGAGTGATTAGCCATTACTCTGGCCAACAAAATTTGCCTGATAAACGGCGTGGTAAATGAATTTTCTTTTTTTATTCCCAAATCATTTTCCAAATCAATTAATAATTTCACAATAATACCGGGCGCATTAAATTGTTTCAATGCTTCCAAGAAAAGCTGTAAACACATTTTCTTTTTCTCCCGACTTTGTTTGAAAGCTTGTGCTTTTTCATATTCAATTGGCAAAGTTACTTGTGCCAAACTGTTTAATTCCGATTCTATGGCTTGTTTGATTTTTTCTTTTAATAAAGAAATTCCGTTTTCTTGATTAATTACCTCAGCCTCCAATAAATCATCACGATATCGAAAAAAATCAGCACTACAGAATTGCAAGGCATCAATATTTTTTTCCACTTTACTGACATTAATTGTCGCTTCTCGATATCCTTCCGGCAGAGGAGCAATTTCACCGGTCCTTTGTCGTTCAATAAATTTTTGATGAGTTTCCATCAATGATTTTTTATTTAAATGCGACCAACGTCCGGAATAAAACAAGGTTTCCATGGCCATCACATCATAATCAAGCGGTGTTAAAATACTAGATTCCGTAATATCACCGTTAATCACTTGCTTTTTTATTTTTTGTAAATATTCCTTCATTTTTTGCGGAGAATCAAAACCAGATTGGACTTGATCTTCAGGTAATTGAGTAATTTCTCCGCGTTTTAATTTTAATAAATTAACAAAATAATCATACAAAATAACTGAGGGATGCAAACCAAAAGCTTCCATATATTCATATAAATCTTGCGTGGCTTGATCGGAAAAATCAAACTCCGGATGTTCACGCACAACATCACTGATAAAATCCGATACCTTGTCTTGATCAGTATGCGAAAAAGCATAAGGAAAACGTTGTTTTATTTTTTGAATTTGTTCGGCTGTCCTCTCATCAAAAACTCTTAAATAATCCTCATAGTCAGCCTCTTCAATAAAAGCCAAATATAAATCTCTTCCCTTTGGCCCCGCCATAAATTGTCGCAAATATTTGATAATTACCGGATCCTCAGAATTTTTTAACCAAAATTGAAAAAAAGCCAAAGTAGCGCGCTCCCCCCCATCTTCCATTAAAATTTTAATAAATTGAATTTTTGTTAAAGATAATTGCTCTCTGATTTCCGGACTAAAAAGAAGAAAATATTGCCCTTGATTAATTACTTCATTTTTTAATGTTTGTAAATGAATTTCATAACCGGACAAAGCATTTAACCATTCATAAAAAACCGGAGAAGTAAGTGGCGTACCTAAACACCAATCATTTTTAATTCCACGACTGACTATGTCTTGCTGTTGCTCTAAAGTAAGTGAATCAAATTCTGTTGAAAAATATTTCAGCCCTTTGATAATTTTTTCCGGTCGATAACTCAAATATTTATCAAACAAATCCATTCTAATTTCCGGGAATTTTTTTTCGTGAAAATCTCCCACCGTCATTTCAGCTAAAAATTGAGCCAAATGATTATCGTTTTGATGTTGAGTGTATATTTGATAATGCAGTGACTGACTAATCAATCCTCCAGATTGACTGCGATCAATCATAGATAAATATAATTCTGGAAATTCTCTATACTCTTCCATAAACTGACGAAAAATATCATCATACGTTTGTCCGCCAATTCGATCCAAAATAATTTCCGCGCATCTTTGCATTAATAAATGTCGGACCGAAAAATCAAAAAAATGGTATGGGACAATATTTAAAACTTCACGAGCTTCTTCGTGTGACACTGTTTTATTTAATGACATCATAATCAAGGAAATAACTTTTTGTTTGGCTTCTACCTCATAATGCGAAAGCTTCACATTCTCAAAATTAGGAGAATTTAATATTTTTTCATCCAAGCCATCAACAATAGCATCATATTGTTCAATCAAAGAGAAAAAACCGTCATATTTATGAAGCATCGGATATAAATTACCATCACTGGCATGAATAAAATCAGCTAACTGCTTAACTTTTCCCTGCACAAATAATGAATCATTCAATCGTTTTAAAAATTTTTCTTGTTCTGTAGTTGAAACAGATGATTTCAAAAAGGCTTGCTGGAAAAACCCAGTAATCACCGCGTCAGAATAATCAGCTTCAATCAATAACGGGATTTTATTTAATGCATTAAAAAACAATAACTTAATTGCATTACTGTTTTTTGATAAGGAAATAGCGGTTATGGCCTCGGATGCAGAAAATGAATTATCGCTGATTTTTTTAAGACCACTTAATAATTCATCTGCTTGCGCCGCATCACATAACCGACACAAAAAATCACCCAAATCTTTTAAATTGGTCAAAACACTGCTGGGCAAAACTTTGCCGGCTAAAATCTTTTCCGCCAAATGATCAAAATTTTCTACTGCTAATCGCAGTTTTTCTTTTTGTTCATTTCCTGTATTTTCTGATTTTGAATTTTGAAAATTAAACTTCTCCGTCATACTTTATTCAATAAACTCAGGAATTCTTTTTCAGTCAATATTTTCACTTTTAATTCCTGCGCTTTTTTGTATTTTGATCCCGGATCGTCGCCGGCTACCACATAATCGGTTTTCACGCTCATCGAACTTGATACTTTACCACCGGCTTTTTTAATCAAATTTTTGGCTTCATCACGCGACAGCGATTCCAGACTACCGGTTAAAACAAAAGTCTTACCACTTAACTCTTTAGTGGCCATCCCACGACCTTCATTTAACAATACCACTCCAAGATCACTTAATTTCTCCATTTCCTCAATATTCTCCGGGCGCTGAAAATATTGGAAAACTTCCTGAGCGATTTTATCACCAATCCCTTGTATTTCATTTATTTCCACCACAGTGACTTTTGTAATTTGATTTAAAAATTCTTTTATGTTCTTGATGTTAAAATGTTGCGCCAATAAATCCGCTGTTTCCTCCCCAACATAACGAATTCCCAAGGCAAAAAGTAATTTTGATAATGGTACTTTTTTGCTTTTTTCAATAGCTTCAATTAACTTGGTAGCTGACTTTTCGGCAAATCTATCCAATACTTGCAAATCACCGACTTTTAATTGAAAAATATCCGATGGTTTTTCGATTAAACCTTCACTTAATAATTGATCGACAATTTTCTCTCCCAAACCATCAATATTAAAACCCTTTTTTGATGCAAAATGAATCAAGCTTTCACGCTGACGCGCAAAACAATTTTTACTTGGACAATAAAGTGCCACTTCACGCTCTGATTTTACCACCGCTGAACCACACATGGGACATGTTCGTGGCATTGAAACTTTTTTTTCATCACCATCACGCATTTTTTCTAATGGCTTAACAATTTCCGGGATAATATCACCGGCTTTATGAATAATGACAGTATCACCAATCCGAACATCTTTTCTTTTCAATTCATCATAATTATGCAAAGTGGCGCGACTGACAACCGAACCGGCCACCTTCACCGGTCTTAAATGCGCCACCGGCGTCAAAGCGCCGGTACGACCGACTTGCCATACAATATCCTTAATAATCGTTGTCGCTTCCTCAGCCGGGAATTTATACGCACACGCCCAACGCACATATTTGGCCGCTCGACCCAGACGATTTTGCCAAGCTAAATTATTCACCTTAATGGCCACACCATCGATCTCATAAGGAAGTGAAGCGCGTTTAACGGCCGCGCGATTACAAAAATCCAGTACTTGATCAATTCCTGTGACTTTCTGATAATGTTCATTGATATGTAAACCCAATGATTGCATTTTTTTTATAATTTCAATATGAGTTTTCAATTTATCTTCCTTGTAAATCGTCCAGCAAAAAATATCCAAATCACGATCAGAAGCAACGGCCGGATCAAGCTGTCTAACCGTCCCGGCGGCCGCATTACGCGGATTGGCAAATAATGGTTTACCTTGTTTTTTCATTTGGGCGTTTAATTTTTCAAAGCTTTTAATCGGCATATAAACTTCGCCGCCGATTTCCACATCAATATTTTCTTGCAAACGCAAAGGTAAACTTTTGATGGTTTTTACCGTATGTGAAACATCTTCACCAAAGACCCCATCACCGCGCGTCACCGCCCGAACAAAAACACCTTTTTCATAGTGAAAAGACATATTCAAACCATCGATTTTCAATTCACAAACATAATCAATCGGTTGATCCTTCGGTAGCTTCAAAAATCGCTTCACCCGTTCATCAAACTCTCTGATTTCATCAAAAGAAAAAACATCATCCAAAGAATATTTAGGGATCTCATGCTTCACTTTTTGGAAACGCCCAATAGCTCGGCCACCGATTCGTTGCGTGGGAGAATCAGGAGTAATCAAATCAGGATATTGTTTTTCAATTGCCTCGACCTCATCTTTCAAACTATCACGCGCCGCATCACTGACAAACGGACGATCCAAAACATAATACGCGTAATCAATTTCACGCATTTGCTTTTTTAATTTTTCCAATCTTGTTTTTGCTTGATCTTTTGTCATATAATTACCTCAAAGTGATAATCAGCGGTGAATATTTAAATTGTTTTTTCAAACTTTCAATACATTCCAGCAAACTTGAGACTTTAATAACACGACGCAAACCATCCCAAGGATCCAAAATAATCACTTGATCATTTAAAAAATTTTCCACCACAATAAAATGTCCGGCATGATCAGCATAATGAGGATATTCTAAAAATTTACTATCCAAATAAACAACCAATGGTCCTTGAACAATTAGTTTTTTCATAGTTGCCAAAGTAGCATTCGCTTGCTTAACCACTAAATTTTCATTATTGGAAAAATATTTTTGTAAATACTTGGCATATGGCTTGTATTCAACCAATAGGTTCAATTTTATCGGATGTTTTTTCAAAAATTCCGTGAACATTCCTTGATGATAGCCCAAATACTTTTTCGTTAATCCGGCTAAAAGAATTTGTCCTTCCTGCTTTTTATTCATTTTTACACCCCCTAAAATTGCTAATGCCACCAATAAACAGCTATAGGTATATTGTTGTTCTTGAGGTTTTAACTTTTGTTTTTTGATTATTTTTCTATTCATATGATTAAATCACCACCAAAACTCCCCCAATTACAATTAATCCGGTGGCAAATATTTTTTTTGGTAATGTGGCCCGATCAAACCGATCATTAACCAACTTGAATTTTAATTTACTTAAAGTAAAAACAATCAAAAATACGGCCATAGGTTTAATCGCTCCAAGAGCCGACACCGCCGCGACCTTCCCAATAGCAATTGCTTCAATAAAAGCGAGTAAGGCTAAACCGGAAAGGACAGCGCTAACAAATAAATGACGATATGGTCGTCCGGTAATTTTCGGCCAATTATTTTTCAAGGACATTATTTTGATCAATGAAACAATCATTCCCACCACGCTCATCCAAAACATGGATACCAAAACATGAAAATCAATCGTAGTATATTCAAAAATTAAATTTCGCGAAGCAAACATAAAAACCGACAATACCGACAATGCCACTATTCGTGGGCTGAGTTTTTTGTAAAAATTTTTTTGATGAGAAATTATATACACTCCGATCAAAACAACAGCAATCCCCAAATATTGAATCAAAAGTAATTTTTGTTGAAACAGGAAAAAGGATATTACGGAAACAAAAATTGGTTCGGTAGCCAAGATTGGCGCAAAAGCGGTCACATCTTCCTTTTGCATCACCAAATAATACAAATATATCCCCGCCGTATAAACCAATCCGGCAACCATGGACCACAAAATTATTTCCCAGGGTACCCAAACATTCACCACCAATGGAGCTAAAATCAAGAAAATCCCAAACATGAAAATATTAAAAACCGCACTAACAAAACGCACACTCTTAACTTCCGTATCAATCACATAATTATCCAAAACATTAGCCAGCGTCCAACCGACAATCGCCAGAAGAACATATAAATACCAAGTCATAATTTTTAATTTTTATTTTAAATGTAAAATTCCCATATCACGCTTAATCCTTACAATTTTTTCCAAATTAATTTTTTTATCAATCAAAATAATTTGATAAGTAATTGACGCAGCCGGGTCACAACCAAACTGCTCGGTACAAATTTCATTTATTCCCAAATAATTGCGCCAACAAATATCATTACCAAAACTGGAGCGAAATATTTCAATATTTTCCGGTAATTCATAATTATTCAAAATTATATCTACCTCATCAAACACACAATTATTATTTTGATCTTGATATGAGCGATAACCGAAATTCCCGTCATCAGAAATCAAATTCATTCCATATGCTTCATTCCCCGAATCATCTACTGCCAAATAAGACATGGATTTTAATTCATTAATTTTATTATTTAAACGCACAATTTCCACATTTAACAATGATCGTTCTCGATAATAAAAATACACTAAAATCACCATGACAAGCAACAAAAACAATAAACCAATCCGACGAACTAAGACCCAATCAATTTTTCTCATTTCTCTATTATTCATAAATATATGATTTTGGTTCCCCTGATTTGGTATCAATGGCCACTTCCGCGTAATGGAATGGATTGGCAAAAGTAATTTTCATTACCGCTTGATCACCAGTCAATTCACACATATCAGCAAAACATACCCCATCAATTTTCTGAAAGCGCAAATAATTAACCGGCACCACTTCGGAAATGGCAAATTTATCTTGATCAATCAACAAAGACTCTTGATAACGCTCATTAAAATCACACGCCAAATCACCATTTAAATCCGCGCAAATAACCAAAGAGTTTTTAATTTCATCAAAATATACCCCATAAGAATAAATATCTTGGCCTTGAAACTTTTCCGCCCGTAATGCCAATTGTTGCGCTTCCATATAAACCGCTTTAATTTTATCAATTAAATTTTTCAACTCATTTTGCGATTGATAACGATTAAAAGCGCCGATTGCCAAAAATAAAATCAATAAAATAATGACGCCCATTAATAAATAATCGGTTTTAAAATATTTGGCTAAATATTTTTTCATAAAAATTTATACATTAAATTCCAATAAAAATTCCAAACTTCATTTCCATAAAGTACCATGGCAGCCGCCAGAGGAGTAAGAAACGCACCCATAGGCAACTGCGCTCCCCATTTGCTTTTACCGGTTAACAATAAAATGATAGCGATCAATCCACCCAAAACATACGCGCCCAAAAGCGTAATCCACAAACCTGAAGTTCCCAGCATCAACCCGAGTAAGGCAGCCAAACGCATATCACCATCCCCAACCCATCTTCCTTTTGAAATAAAATATTGTAACCAATAAAACAAAAAGCCAATCATACCGGCCAAAAGCATATCCCCGACTGCCCACCAGCTCCATCCGGATAAATACCAATTAAAGAAAAAAACTATTGGCATTACCACATAAATCATCCGATCAATAATCAGCAAATGTTTTAAATCAATAACAAAAACCACCAATAAAATTGACAAAAACAACCAATCAGCCACTAATTTGAAATAGTCATGATAATCAATCAAATTATTTTGCCATAAAGCCAAAACAAACAAAATCATGGTGGCCAGTTCAACCAACGGATATTGCCAAGATATTTTAGTATGACAAAAACGACATTTTCCCTTTAATCGCAGGAAACTCAAAACAGGAACCAAATCAGGTAAAGGCAAAACTTTCAAACAGCGCCAACAAATAGAACGCGCTTTTCCCCACCAGGTTTGTTTTTCCGGCAAACGCACAATCAACACATTCAAAAAACTTCCGATGATCAAACCCAAAAATGCCGTACCAAAATACAATAACCACATATTAAATATAAGCAATCATTTCCACTAAGCGATTGGAATAACCCCATTCATTATCATACCAGGCCATAACCTTAACCAAATTACCATCAACCACTCGAGTAAAAGCCAAATCCACGATTGCCGAAGCGGTGGTATTAACAATATCGCTGGAAACCAATTCATCATGTTCGGATACCTCCAATAAATTTTTAAATTGAGGCTTTTTTGCAAATTTTTTAAATGCTTCATTAACTTGTTCAACTGTCACATTTTTTTTCAATAACGCCACCACATCAATCAACGATCCACAAACCACCGGCACTCTCACTGATACACCATCAAATTTCTCTGACAATTGAGGTAAAGTCAAAGCAGTGGCTTTGGCTGCCCCGGTACTAGTGGGAATCATATTTCCAATCACCGAACGACCTTCACGCCAATCCTTGGCTACCGGCAAATCAACCGTTCTTTGACTGGCAGTCACCGCATGAATAGTGGTTAACAAAGCTTTTTCCACGCCAAACGCTTGATCCAGGACCGACATGACGGGTGCGGTACAATTGGTAGTACAACTGGCATTGGCAATCACTTTTTGACCTTTGGCTAATTTTTCATTAACCCCACGTACCACGGTAATCACCCCTTCACTTTTTGATGGCGCCGATATTATTACCTGTTTAGCACCGGCTCTAAGATGCTTTGAAGCATCTTCTTTTTTGGTAAAGACACCGGTACATTCCAACACCACATCTACTTTTAATTTTTTCCACGGTAATTTTTCCGGTTCTTTTTCACTGAAAAAAGGAATTTTTTTTGTTCCGACAATTAAATTTGATCCGCTGACACTTACTTTTTTGTTATAACGACCTTGAGCCGTATCAAACCGCAATAAATAAGCTAAATTATTCAAATCACCCAAATCATTAATCGCCACCACCTCAAAATTTTTGTGTTTATCCAAAATAATTTTCAAACTGGCTCGACCGATTCGGCCAAAACCATTGATCGCCACTTTTTTCATATAAACTTAAAGAATAATATCAACACACAAACGATTATCTGAGAAATCGCTTAGGCTCTATTATTCGAATTATTTCAATTTAATTATAACAAATTTTCCTATTTTCCCCAAACGAAAAATCCCCGCAACTGGGGATTGTTTTGACTAAAAAAACAGCAAAAATAAACTTATCAACCGTTTTACAAATTACTCGGTAGAAACTTCCTCAAAACTTTCCGGCAGACCAATTAAATCCGGAGCCAGGAAGTCATCTACTTGATTGATTTCCACGATCAGTGAATCATAAACATTTTGCAGTTGCAAACACATCATTCTTACTTCCAGATACATCATGGAAAACAAAGCACCAAAAGATAAAATCACTATTACAAGTAAACCGAAAATCATCATATTCAATCGACGGAAATGCGACAACTCATTTTTTAATTGTTTTTCTTTGATGCTCATTTTCTCCGTTACTTTGTCCGTTTGTTTTTTATTCATATTTTTGTTTAATAAAAAAATCCCCCTATCAGCTAAATTGTATCACATTTTATTTTTTCACAAAAGAAAGGCTACGAACTATTCCCATCAATGATTCAAACCCCGCTTCGCTACCGGACAAACAATTTTCTTGAAACTCAATCAACGCTTGATTATTTTCATTATAAATCAAAAGAATCGGTGTCACACAATCTTGATTCAATAAAACCTTCCAAAAATTCAAATCATTTACCTGATCTTTTTCAAAAATTTTATTCAAAGCCGATTTACGATCTTTATCCAATGATTCGAAAGCAAAATCAAACATTAAACATTTTTCACCGGCTAAACACTCCTCTCCCTGAAAACGCACTTGATCTTGATAATCCTCAATCGTGGTTTGCGGTAAGTAACGGACGGTAAAACGCGGAAAATCTTGATCATTAACACTATCCGCCACACCAAACATTACCATATTATCAATTTCTCGCAATTGAAATTTTTGTCCTTGTTCCAAAGGAAAATCAAACGCCAACCCCCAACTATCATTAACATAATGAAAACCGGCAGAGGCTGATTTTTCTTGGGTATTGGAAATTACGGTTTGGAGCTGTTCTTGCATTACTTGCCAGTTATTTTTCTGTTGCACCGCCACCGCTTGTTTCACATTGTAAACGTCAGACTGCATTTTCTGCAAACTGTTATTCACAAACAACAAAAAAACCATTACCGCGGAAAAAACCGCAATAAATACGATTAACAAAATTCCCACGATTAAAGTTTTATTATATTGTTTCTTGGTTTTCATATTTTAACCAAATAAATTTTTCATCAAATCACTGACATTGAAAATATCTCGTCCGGTAACAAAAAGCATTAAACCGATCAACACCGTAAAACCAACAGCATGGATTATACTTTCAATTTTTTGACTAACCGGGCGACGACGAATTTTCTCAATAATAATAAACAAAATTCGCCCGCCATCAAGTGCCGGAAAAGGCAAAATATTAATAATCGCCAAATTAATTGATAACATAGCTGCAAACTGCATTACATAAACCAATCCCATACGAGCCGCTTGCCCGGTAATGGCCGCAATTCCGATCGGACCGGCCACTTCAATTCCGGCCGGCAAACCAACAATCAAATTTTTAATCACTTGATAAAAAGCCACCAAAATCATCCCGGTCATGGAAATTGTCCATTTCAAACCACGCCAAATCGCTTCATACCACGGATAAGAAACAATTCCCGCCTTAATCAAAGACACCCCCATTTGCGCTTGTCCGAGGTCAGCATTTATTTTCGGTATTAATGACAATGATAACTCTTCACCATAACGATCAATCGTCAAATTAACTGTCTGATCACTTTTATCAGCTACATAATCAGCTACTTGTGAAGTTTCAGCTGGATTAAAATCATCAACTTTTAAAATTACGTCACCGGTTTTCAAACCGGCCAAGGCCGCAGGAGAATCAGGCAATACTTGCAAAATTTGAATTTTCGCATCTTGCGCCGATTGGTTTTCATTATCAATCACCTGAGGCGCACCGATCATCAAAACCGCTGATAACAACACCACCGCCAAAACCAAATTCATAAAAACCCCGGATGCTAAAATAATGGTTCGTTTCCACGCTTTTTGCAAAGCAAAACTGTCCGCTTCACGATTTTCACCATCCTCTCCTTTGATCTTTACAAAACCACCGAGTGGTAACCAATTGATTGACCAAACCGTATCTTCAGATTCCAGTTTTTCCACTTCTTTGTTACCCCAGAAAAATTTTCTTTTGCCGTTTTTTTTCGTCCAACCGAAAAGTCGAGGTGGTAAACCAAAGCCAAATTCTTCAGCCTTAACTTTAAAAATTTTTGCTGTTGTATAATGTCCGATTTCATGAACAAAAATCAACAACGCTAACACGGCCACAAATACCACAATCGTTAAAATCATATTTAATATTCCACTTGATTAATTATTATTTTATTTTTCAAAAATTTTTGTGCAATTTCACGAAAATTATCCGTTAGATCAGTCACACAATACTGACATTTCCCTTGTCGTGAAATGGTTTTTTCCAATTCAAGATGACGCTTTAAATATTCCTGTAATTTCCAAGACACGATTTTACCCGGATGCGGAATCACACAATTTTGTCCGAGTTGTTTTTGGATTTGCCTAATAACCAAAGGATAATGGGTGCAACCCAAAATTAAACCTTCCAATTTTTTAGATTTTAACACTTTTAAATACTTTCGTAAAACACCTTCCATTTCCGGACTATTCCCCCAACCCTCTTCAATTAACGGCACCAAAAGAGGAGTAGCCACTTGATAAATTTTTGCTTTTTTATTCAATTGTTTGATTTCCTTTTCATAAACCAAAGAATCTATTGTCCCGCGCGTTCCAATTACCCCAATCCTTTGATAATGCTGAGCAAAATATTCGGCGACCGGTCGAACCACGCCCAAGATGTTTTCTGTTTTGCTTTTTCGTTGCAATAAATATTCTTGTTGCAAGCGTGGCAAGGCTTTGGCACTGGCCGTGTTACAAGCAATAATAATTAACTTCACCCCTTGCGCAAACAAAAAATCACAGGCCTTGACCGTCAACTGATAAATCGCTTCCTGACTACGATTGCCATAAGGCAAATGCAAAGTATCACCTAAATATAAATAATCGTATTGAGGCAAAGTTTTTCTTAATTCTTTGAGAATTGTTAAACCGCCCAATCCCGAATCAAAAACTCCAATCATATTGGTATATTATAACATATCATCATTCAAGATAAAATAAAAAAAGGAAGTTATTAACTTCCTCAAAATTCAATTCACAAAATCTTCCGGGGACAGTACTCGACGCAAACTTACACTCTGGATTCTTGGACAGTTTTTTTCCAAAGTAACTTCCAATTGAAAGACAGATTTTTTTTTCGTTGAATCAATTATCAATTCCTGCAAAGCCTTAACCAATAAAAGTACAAATTCTTCTGATTGATAAAAATCTGTTGAACATTCATTTTGCACAATAACTTTTTCAATCGCCCGATAAAACAAATTATTATAATGTCCCCTTTCCGTTTCCGTTAAAACAAACTTCGCATCAAAATACCAACGCAAAGTTATTTGCAACCAAGAAATATCCGGCAATGTAACTGCAAAAGAATTACTTGATTGATAAACAAACGAACGAACTTTTTGTAAAAAACCTTTTCGTTGTAACCACGCGTAAAAAATCTGTACTGCCAGCGTTAAGAAAGCGGTAATAATTGCGACAATTACAATAATCAAAGTCAAATTTTCTCGCATTTTCGCTCTCCTTTTTTGAAGAATTCCCAACCAATAATTATCATAAAAAAAACAATTCGTCAATCATGTTGTCATGCTGAGCAGCGCTCGCCTCGCTATGCGGGCGAAGCAAGTCGAAGCAGACAACAAGTAAGTAGTAAGCAAGAAAGTGATAAGCAAGACAAGTAAAACAAGTTATCTTCTCACTCTGAACTTGTTTCAGAGTCTGAGCTGTTGAATCAAGAAAGCGGCAAGCAAGAAAGTAATAAGCAAAACAAGTGGGACAAGTAATACGAGTGAAACGAGTATTAAAAGGGATTAAGAATTAGGAAATGAGGGAATAAAAATAAAAACCATATTCTCACTCTGAACTTGTTTCAGAGTCTGAGCTGTAGAATAAAGAAAGCTGTAAGCAAGAAAGTAATAAGCAAAACAAGTGGGACAAGTATTAAAAAATAAAACGTGAAAAACATCAATCAAACAAAAAAGCAGATCATTTGATCTGCTATCAAGATTACAATTCGACGCTGATCTCCTGGTCGCCGATCTTGATCGCCACCAGTCGCTGTGACTTACGGCAGATCACCGTCGGCGCCGGGAAAGTGTACTTCCCGCCGAGCCGCCGGATGACCGCACGCTTGACGTCGCTCGGGCGCTCGCAGCGCTCGAGGATGTCGCGTAGGACATTCCGAATCTGAATCTCCTGATCCACCGACAACTGCGGCAGAGGAGCCTCGGTCGGCGCCGGAACCTCACCCTGAACAACCGGAACACTGGCCACGCCTTCCACAGAAACCTCCTGAAAGAGAAGAACGACTGCCATTTTGCAGCAAACGCATTATAGCAAATCCACTAAATTTGTCAAGTTTATCTCAATATAATTTATCTAATTTAACGAAAAAATCTCGTTTTACGAGATTTATCAAAACAATTAAACCGAGAAACCGACTCCCAGAAACACCAGCAAATGAATGACCACCAGAATCAAAGCACCCCATTTCCAATTTTCGCGTCGCAAGAGCCAATCCATGGGAAAACACCTCCAAAGTGCATCAACATTGTACCACTAAAACCAAAAAAAGTCAAGCCAAAATTGCTAATCAAATTGTTTGATCAATTCCGTAATTTCAGCCACCTTTTCTTGAGTTAAAGACTGTGCCACACTTTCCAAATTTAATCGTACCACATTTTCCGTGTTGGAAGCACGAACATTAAACCACCAATCCTCCCAAACAAAACTCAAACCATCAAAATCATATTGCAAATGGTCACCGTATTTTTCTTTTATAGCATTGAACACCGCTTGTTTATCATTAACCCCAAAATTAATTTCACCGGAATGAAAATAACGTTGCAATGGTTTAATATACTCTGACAAAGATAATTCGGCAATACTTAATTCAATCAAAAATTTCGATACCACGATCAATGGTTCTTCGAAAAAACCAAATGGTAATTTAACAAAATAATGACCACTACTTTCACCGGCAAAAATCGCATTCACTTTACGCGCCTTTTCTTTGATTAACGAATGTCCCACTCGCGTGACTACCGGCTTACCACCATTTTCCACAATCATATCCTCGGTAATTTTTCCCGGACGAATATCATAACAAATTGTGGCCCCCGGATTTTCCTGTAAAAATATTTTTGCCAGAATTCCTCGCACAATCGCCGGTTCAACTGTTTTTCCTTGGTTATCAATAAAAAATATTCGATCGCCATCTCCGTCAAGCGCCACTCCCAAATCCGCGCCACTTTCCAATACTTTATTTTGTAATTGTTGGTTGTTTTTGTCTTTCAAAGGATCAGCCTCATGCGCCGGGAAAGAACCATCAAGTTCAAAATTCAAATATTCCACTTTTACCGGCAAACGATCAAATAAAGCCTTAATCATCGGACCACCAACCGCATTGGCGCTATCAACAACAATTTTAAAAGGCTTTATCTTGGTAACATCACCTTGTCTTATGGCAAACACCACTTGTTCATCCAATAAATTTTCCACTTTACCTATCAGGTGACCCTTAACTGAAACAGAGGGAAATTCATTTTGTTTTACCGCTTGTTTCAAAGTCATAATACCCGTCTCACTGCTTACCGCCATGGCACTATCTCTGACTAATTTAAAACCATTATATTCCGGCGGATTATGAGAAGCGGAAACCTGAATACCACCATCCAAACGATTTTTGGCCACTCCGAAATAAAAGGTCGGCGTAGCAACCAAACCAAACTCCATAACATTAACCCCTTGCTCTAAAATTCCCTTGATTAAATTTTCATAAAGTATCGGGGAAGATAAGCGCATATCCTGCGACACACCCAAATTAACGGTTTCTCGACCGGTTTCGCTTTTAAGCAGTTCAGCAAACGCCCGGCCCAATCGGTAAGCTAATTGTTCATCAAAATCACGACCATACACCCCGCGAATATCATAAGCTTTGAAAATATTATCATTAATTTCTATCATAAATATTATTGTTATTATTAATTTTAAGTATATCGTTAATTTAACGGTTAGGCAAAATTACAATTGTGAATGAAAATTATATAAATTGATTTAAAAATAAAAGCTCACCTCAAGGTGTGAACTTTTATTAAAAAATTTTACTTTTCACTTTGACGAAAAACTAGGAAAACCGCACTTAAACTAACCGCAATTGCCAACAAATTCAACAAAGCCCCCACAATCGGTATTACACACAACAGAGAATAAACAAACAAACCAATCAAGGCTTGAAGCATTAAATCAAGCGGTTGTTTGATTCTCACCAATTGAGCAATAAAACGCCATATCACAATTGACACAAAAATTCGTGAAACCAAAACCACTGCAAAATAAATCATCATCACCACCAAAGATATCGGCAATCCCACAATTGTTAATAAAATAAGCACCGCCAATAAAGGTACGCCAAACAAGAGCAAAATTCCCCAACCTAAATTTTTTGCCAAATTACTTTTGATTTCCATGGTCACCAAATCAATTTTTTTGCGCATCAAAACGATCAAAACAATCGCTAAAAGCAAAAAGCTCAAATAGCTAAAAATAAACTTCCCCAAATAATAAGAGAAATCCTTGGCGGGTTGAGACTTGGTAAACCCAAAATTTTCAATCTTGTTAATTTGACCCAAAATTTGGGCTTGTTCTTTTTTTACTAAATCTTTTTCCGAATAATAATTAAAATCACCTGTAATCAGCGCTTGATCACCCAAATTTATTTCCGTCATTTGGGCGTGAACTCGGCCATTGATTTCATTATTAATATTTAAAATAGTACCAATTGCTTTTAAGTCAGACCCTACCTTACCTTTCATATCAATTAAATTACCAGCGCTTAAAACTTCCCAACCAACCGAACCATTATTTTCCAAATTAATTAAATTCCCGGCCGCTAATAAATTTTTTCCCACTTGACCATTGATAATTATATTTTCCGCAATAAAACGCACACTACCCTTTACCTCACCATTGATTTTCAAAGTACTTCCCGCACCAATCAAATCACCCTCAATAACGCCATCAACCGTCACAATATTACCAATCACATAAGCATCTTTTTTTAATGTTCCGGCAATATCAATCGCATTACCGGCTTTAAAAAAATTTTCTTCAATGACTCTTTCACTGGCCACAAAGTAATTATCTTCCATCGAGGACTTGGCATCAACCACCGCCCCCCAGAAAATACCACCACATAAAAACAAGAAAAAAAGCAAAATTTTTGTTTTCATAAAGCTAATTTATTTATAAAAATACCCATTTATTCACTTTACTAAATCACTACAATACTATACAATAAATGAGTAAGAGTTTCAAATAAAAAATAATAATCTGACCAAAAAAATCACTCCTCAAAGTGATTGAAGCGGGCAGATAAGTTTAATTTATGGGAACAACTGTTTTTTACATTGTTCTAGCCGTATTGGTAATCGTCGTTTTGTGGTTAATCGGCGTTTACAACGGCTTGATCAAATTCAAAAATCGAACCGATGAAGCATGGAGCGATATTGATGTTCAGCTCAAACGACGCTATGACTTGATCCCCAATTTAGTCAACACGGTCAAAGGATATGCTTCACACGAAAAAGAAACATTTGAAAAAGTGACCGAGGCACGCACCAAAGCCATGCAAACTCAAGGAGTTGAAGCCAAAGGCGAAGCGGAAAACGCTTTGAGCAATACCTTGAAATCAATTTTCGCTTTGGCGGAAAATTATCCGGAACTCAAAGCTAACCAAAACTTCTTGCAATTACAAGGCGAACTTTCCGATACGGAAAATAAAATCCAAGCTTCTCGTCGTTTTTATAATGGCAATGTTCGTGACTTTAATACCAAAATTCAAATTTTCCCCAACAACTTGGTCGCCAATTTCTTGGGCTTTAAGAAATATGAATTTTTCGAAGCTTCTCAAGACGAAAAACAAAATATTAATGTTCAATTCTAATAGTATTTTTTCTCTGCAAATCCTTTCCGGATTTGCAGTCCTAAAAATATTATTATGTACAATCAAATTGATTCCAACAAAAAAAGAACCGTTATCCTCATCACTATATTTTGTGCTTTTATCATATTGCTGGGATATTTTTTCAGTCTTTACAGTGAACTTGGATATTCGGCGCTAATCATTGCCACCATTATCTCATTGATTATGGCCTTAGTAAGTTATTATCAAGGTGACAAAGTGGCACTTTCCACCACCGGAGCAAAGGAAATTAAAAGAGATGAAAATGTGGAAATTTATCGCTTAGTGGAAAATCTTTGTATTACCGCCGGATTACCCATGCCAAAAATATATTTGATCAATGACTCGGCTCCCAATGCTTTTGCCACCGGTCGTGATCCACAACATGCTTCCATTGCGCTAACTACCGGTTTATTGGAAAAGCTTAATCGCACCGAACTGGAAGGAGTCATTGCTCATGAATTATCACACATTAAAAACTATGATATCAGATTAATGATGGTGGTGATTGTGTTGGTGGGAATTGTGGCGTTATTAAGTGACATTTTTGTTCGAAGTACTTTTTTTGGACGAAAAAGCGACAACAAAAATGGCAATGGAATTATTTTGATTGTTGGTTTGGTACTCATGATTTTATCACCGCTTATCGCCAAAATCATCCAACTGGCTATTTCTCGTAAACGCGAATACTTGGCTGATGCTGATGGCGCACTTCTCACGCGTTATCCGCAAGCTTTGGCCGATGCACTGGAAAAAATTTCCCAGTATCATGCCCCCATGCAAAGAGCCAATACCGCTACCGCACATTTATTTATCGCCAGTCCGTTTGCCGGGAAAAAGTCTTTAACCAACTTATTTGACACTCATCCTCCGCTTAATGAACGAATTAACAAATTACGCCAAATGACCGCCTAATATTTATGGATTTTTTAGAAAAACTATCCGACAATTTGCGCCACTGTTTGGAACAAGCGAAAAAGTTCGCCCTTAAAAAAAATCGTTCCGTCATCGAATTGAATGATTTTATTATTGCCTTATTTCATGAACCGAACACTTTGGCCAATAAATTTTTTCTTCAAGACAAAAATAATGATGAAAAAAAATTAGCTGATTTGCTTTCTCTTAATCTACCATCAATAGAATCGAAATCACGAATCAAAACCATCGAAGACTTGCTGATCAGTGCTTTTAATTTGGCGTTTAGTCAAAAACACACTTTTGTCGGTACGGAACATTGTTTGGCCGTATTACTCGACGACCCGCCATATTTGATAAAATATATTTTACAAAATTATAAAATCAATCTTGAAAAATTAAAAAATGACTTAGATAATTTATTAAAAGGCGATACGCATTTAACCCAAATCAATAACCCGGAAAATTTAATTTTACAGGGTCAAGACCCTTTTACGAACAAACCCGGTTCAGGGACATTAAAATATTTTTCCGTTGATTTAACGGATATTGAATATCAAAAATCAATCAACCCGATTATTAAACGCGACCAGGAGCTTGATCGTTTAATTCAAATTTTATGTCGTAAAGACAAAAATAATCCCTTGATTTTAGGTGATCCGGGAGTAGGGAAAACCGCATTAGTGGAAGGATTAGCCAAGAAAATCGTAAACGGCGAAGTCCCGAATATTTTGAAAAATAAAAAAATCATTTCTCTGGACCTCGGCTCTTTGGTAGCTGGAACCATGTATCGCGGTGATTTTGAAAATCGTCTCAAAGAAATTATTGATGAAATCAAAAATGACCCGCAGACAATTTTATTCATTGATGAATTACATAATATTGTCGGTGCCGGTTCCAGTAATGGCAGTTTGGACGCGGCAAATTTGCTCAAACCACTCTTAGCGCGTGGTCAACTGCGTTGTATTGGCGCCACCACCATGGAAGAATATAAAAAATTCATTGAAAAAGATGCGGCGCTGGAACGACGGTTCCAACCCATAATTTTAACCGAACCAACAATCACCGAAACAAAAGAAATTTTATTTGGGGTAAAGAGCAATTATGAAAATTACCACCAGGTAAAATTTGACGACGCGGCCATTATTACGGCCTTAAATTTAAGTAAACGCTATATACAAGATAAATTGTTTCCGGACAAGGCCATCGACCTGCTTGACGAAGCCGCCGCCAAACAAAAAATACAGATGAATAATAATAAGTTATTTACTAATATCAATAATTTGGAATTGGAAATCAACAAGCTGAATACAGAGAAAGAAAAAGCTGTTCTAAATGAAAACTTCAACCTAGCCATTAAAATAAAAGCCGAGCAAATCATTCTTAAAAAACGGTTAACAAAATTACAAAAAACTCGCGATCTTCAATTAACAAAAAATCCACCAATCGTCGACGCCCAAACCATACAGGAAATCATTTCAGCCAAAACCCAAATTCCGATCAGTGAATTACTGGGAAACGATTGGCAAACCTTGGATAAAATTAAAATTAAATTACAAAATGAAATTTTCGGTCAAGATAAAGCCCTAACCACAATTATCAATTCATTAAAAAAATCAAAACTCGGACTGCAAGATGAAAATCGACCGCAAGCCTCGTTTCTATTTTTAGGACCAAGCGGAGTGGGCAAAACTTATACCGCAAAAATTTTAGCGGAAAAATTATTTCGCGATCAAGAATCATTCATCCGAATTGACATGGCGGAATTCAGTGAAAAATTCAACGCTTCAAAGCTGATTGGGGCACCGGCCGGTTATGTGGGATATCGCGAAGAAAACAAACTGACCGACGCCATTAAAAAACGTCCTTACAGTTTAATTTTATTTGATGAAATCGACAAAGCACATCCGGAAGTTTTAAACTTATTATTGCAAATTTTAGAAGACGGCTATTTAACCGATGCCACCGGCAAAAAAATTAATTTCAGAAACACGATTATTATTATGACCGCCAATTTAGGCGCCGATTTATTCAACAAAAATATTTCTTGGGGCTTTGGTAACCAACAAACAAATTCAGCCTTAATCGAAAAAATTGTTGAGGAAGCAAAAAAACATTTTCGCCCCGAATTTATCAATCGCCTTGATAAAATTATTGTATTTGAAAACTTAGAGGCAATTACACTACAAAAAATATTCAAAAAACACTTAAAACAACTGGAAGAAAAAAAATCTTTGATAAACATAACCAAACTCAGTAAAAACTTATCCCGCTTGGCACAAGAATCGCAAAAAATTGGCCAAGGCGCCCGAACAGTTCGGCAAATAATCGATCGAGAAGTGGAAAATTTAATCATTGAACTTAATAAAAGATCAAAAAACAAAATTAAATCTTGATCTATGCCGGATAATAACAATTCCAATACTACCGGACAAAATCCTCAACCACCACCAGTATCACCTCAAAGCAATCAAACTCCATACGGTCAAGACTATGAAGATTTTTTGGAATCACAAGAAAAACCGCAATCAACACCACAACCTGCTGAACCGGAAACAGCCGACTACCCTCAAACAAATCCGGAACCGGAAACTCCCTATGGAGCAAACTATGGCTCACCGCCAACCCCATTTTCTCAACCTAATATTGGGACCCCTCCGACTTTTAACGAAATGATGGCCGAACAATTGGAAACAACAGACAGTGAACCAACTTTTGAAGACGAAGAAAGTTATACTGATGATGAAGATGATGAAGAAGACGAAATGCCGGTCATAGATGAAACGGAAGATGAAGAAGATGCTATGGAAAATGCCAAGCAAATGGCCGTTCAAATGGCCAAAGAACAAGCCAAAAAAGCAGTGAAAAAAATGATCATGAAACGCATCATTATGGTCGTTGCCCCCACTTGTTTAACCATTTTGGGCTGGGGCATATTGATTGTGATTATTATTATCATTGTTTTGTTACCAATATTAGAAATTTTAAGTTGGTTTAATATTGTTTAAATAAAATAAAAATATGTTTAATTTTCAGGAATTAAGTAACACCAAAAAAATTCTTTTAATTGTAGGGTTTTTCTTGATTTGTATGGCCATTGGATTGGCAATATACTGGCTATTCTTCCTCCCTACGCCACCGACTCCGATTGAACCAACAACGGGCATTAAGCCGGGCGAATTACCGGTATCGGGCGAACGACCACCCGGAGAAGAACAACTACCCACCAATGTGGAAATTCCCACCATCACCCCACCCATCACTCAAGTGGAACCGTTTGAACCATCCGCCACCGTATCAGAAATCGCCAATGGCGGAATTACCAGAGTTAATACCTTGATTCAAGAAAAAAACAATCACCTATCAATTGATTCAACCGGAAATAATTTACTGTCATATAATTCTGACACCGGCGAGTTTTATCGTTTAACATCCGATGGTGAAAAAATATCCCTAACCCCAGACAAATTTTATGGGGTGCAAGATATTGCTTGGGCGCCAAAATCAGAAAAAGCGATTTTGGAATTCCCTGATGGATCAAATATTTTTTATGACTTTAAAACCGATCGTCAAGTTACCCTGCCCAAAGATTGGACAGAATTTAATTTTAATTCCACCGAATCACAAATTGCTTTCAAAGACATGAACGCCAATACCCAAAAAAGATTTTTAGCGATTTCCAATCCCGATGGTTCGGCTCAAAAATATCTGGAACACTTGGGAACCCAAGCCAACAAAGTGACGGTCCAATGGTCACCCACCAATAATATTGTTGGCACTTTTAATGATTCTTCCACTTATGATTTCAGTAAAATTTATTTAATCGGTACCAATCAAGAAAATTTTCGAGCCATTGATATTAATGGCTACAATGTTGATTATCAATATAACCCCAGTGGTTCACACATTGTTTATAGTGCCCAAAATCGTCAAAGTGAACATAAACCATTACTTCACATTGTTGAGGCCTCGGGTGATCGAATCGGTTACAACAATATTAGTTTGAATTTAAATACTTGGGCGGATAAGTGCACCTTCCAAAATAACACAACCATGTATTGCGCGGTGCCCAAAGAATTACCAACCGGATCCGGCTGGGTCAGAGAATTGGCCGATAATGTAGGAGATTATATTTATCGAGTAGATTTGGCCAGTGGTTCAGTCAGTTTTGTAGCTGAACCGCAATATGAATATAATATTGAACAAATTCAAGTTAGTGCCGACGGATCAACTCTATATTTTACCGATAAATACAGCCAATTCCTCCATAGTATAAAATTAAAATAAAAAATATATTATGAAAAAATGGTTTTTATTAATCTTGTTATTTATTTTTGCCCTATTAATAACTACTGACGTTGTCAACGCCCAAACGCCCGGCGAACGAACTACTCCATTTACCAAAATAAACGATACCCCGATTGGGAAAAAATGCAGTTCAACTATGACTAACAATGATTGTCGTTGGCAAAGCGTGATTAATGGTCAAGCTACCGGCGTATTGGAATTTGATTGTGAAGACAGCTCGGATGATATTGAGGATGATAATTTCTGTGTTTGTGATGATGCAAATCAATGTGCAATAACTTATGGTTCATATGCCTCTCTTTGGGAATGCAAAGATGGCGTAGTTGCAACAAGAGATTTACATTATTGTTATTATACCGGCCCGGTGTCTAATCCTGCATTTGCCATGGTTCCACCACTTGATGTTAAACAAATCGTGGAGTCAGTTACGGAAAAACAAGAAAGTTCATCCATACTCGGCGGAACCACCACCCCTAAATTCACCAAACCAACTCTTTATGTCTTGGGAGCAGTCTGTAATTTATCTGATGTTGATTTTGTCCCCGGACAAGAAAGCAACATTCCCTGGATTAGTGAATGCATTGCCGGAATTTACAAAAAAATGTTAATCTTGGGTGTAATTTTCGCCATATTATTTATTGTGATCGGTGGTGTGCAATTTATTATTTCCGCCGGTAATCCCGGAAATATTAATAAAGCAAAAGAGACCATGACCAAATCAGTTTTAGGACTTTTATTATTAATTTGTTCTTATATTATCTTATATACGGTAAATCCGGAAATCACCAGTTTAAAATCAGCGCAGATTGAAATAATTCAAGGGATTGAATTAAAAGATATCCCTGAATATGAAGAAGGTCCGGATTTCCCCTCGGGGAAAGAACTACCTGATTCATCAGATTTACCTTCGACAGTAAAACCAGTCGTTGGTCCGGCAACTTATAAAAACAATAATTATGTTTATGGTATTGTAAAAGACGAAACCTGCTTAAATGGTTATTTTTTCCCAAGTGGAATAAAAATGGGAGATAAAATCAGCTCTTCAACTACCAGAATCAGTATTTTAGGATTAGATAAATTTTGGGACAGATCTACCCCTCAATTACAAGTACATGATGACCAAGAAACCATTGACCGTGTAAACAAAGCAAAAGCCAGTGGCAAAGGCTATGTTGTCACAGTTCATAAACAAGCAGTATCTGCTTGGCAAGCTTTTACTAATGATTTAATCAATAGTACCGATCCAGAAGTAAAAGGATATATGCAATACATTTGGGATCGAGCCGCCGGAAAAGCTCCATCACTTAGCGGAACATGGAAACCAAACGATATTGCTCAATCAAATTTAGGATGTGGGATTGGGGTTCAAAGAAAAACCTGTTCTGGCACCAAGGCACCCTTAAAAACAGTGTATGCTGACCCACATTTAACCGGTCAAGCAATTGATATTATGACTTTGAGCAATAATGATAACAAAACTTCTCAATCACCATCATCCAAAGGCGGTGATGCCACCAGTGTTTGTAATAGATACAAAGATACTTTAGAAAAAATGAAAAATGGTACCTATGGAGATTATTTCAAATCAGATCCTTATGTTTTATATGAACGTATGGATCAAATAATTACCGGGTGTTTAGCCGGAAAAAATGCTGCCTGGTCAATCCCTGATGGAATGATTGATTTAGCGGTAAAACACAAATTTTATTGGGCTGGCTGGGCTTGGGCAGACCCATTTAGAGCTGATGGAATGCACTTTGAATATTATGGACCATGTTTTGGCCTAAAAAATGAAACTCCCAGACCATAATAAATTAATTTCAGTATTTATTAATGAACCATTATGTCCATAACCCCTAAAACAATTTTTACTTGCAGTCATTGTGACGCGCAATTGCCCAAATGGTCCGGGCGCTGTCCTCAGTGCAATAAATGGGGTACAATTCAAGAAGGTATTACCGAAACAAAAAAAAACACCTCCCCCACCCCTAAATTTGACGCTACAATGATCAAAAGTTTTTCCAATATCAAGGATAACGATTTACCCCGGCTAATTATCGGAATCAACGAAATTGATCGTTTGCTTGGCGGTGGGATTGTCCCCGGTAGTTTAATTCTCCTAGGCGGTGAACCGGGTATTGGGAAATCAACCTTAGCGCTACAAATATTCAAATCTCTAAAAGAAAAAAATCTTTTGTATGTTTCCGGTGAAGAATCTTTAGCGCAAATCAAATTACGCGCTGATCGATTGCAATATCAAGGCAAAAACTTGAAATTGATCAATGAAACCAATGTGGAGAAAATAATTTCCGCCATTGAAAATCTTGCCCCTGATTTAGTAATCATTGATTCCATTCAAACGGTTTATTCTTGGGAAGCGGAATCTGAATCCGGCAGTGTCAGCCAAATTCGAGCCACCACCGCCAAACTCCTGAATGTGGCCAAAGAAAAAAATATCCCCATAATCATTACCGGACATGTAACCAAAGACGGCGCGGTCGCCGGACCCAAAACCTTGGAACATTTGGTGGATGTTGTTTTGTACTTAGAAGGCGATCGCTATCATGGCTATCGATTGTTGCGAAGTGTAAAAAATCGCTTTGGATCCACTAATGATTTGGGAATTTTTGAAATGAGTGGCGAAGGATTAAAAGAAATTTCCGATCCAGCCAATATATTTTTGCAAAGCCATAATGAAGCGACTCCCGGCAGTGTTATTTCCTGTTTCACGGAAGCTTCACGCGCCTTTTTGATTGAAATTCAAGCGTTGGTAACACCCACGGTTTTCGGCTATCCATTACGCAAAGCCTCAGGCTTTGATAGCAACCGTCTACAAATGTTATCCGCCGTAATCAGTAAACGCGCAAACGTTAATTTGGGCAATCAAGATATTCATTTAAACATTGTCGGAGGCTTCAAAGTCAATGAACCGGGGGTTGATTTGGCGGTTTGTGCCGCCATTATCTCGGCCATGAAAAATCGAACTATCCCCAAAGACACTATGATTTGTGGTGAAGTGGGATTAAACGGCGACTTACGCCATGTATCTAATCTGGAAAAACGTTTAACCGAAGCGGAAAAATTAAACTTCAAGACCGCCATTATTCCGCAGACCAACTTAAACAAGAAATTTAAATTGGAATTAAAATCACTAAAAAACTTAACTGATTTTAACAATTTATTAAAATAATATTTTCAAAATAGGAAAAAACTAGCTCTTTGGCTAGTTTATTTTTTTATTCACAAAGACTCTTACAACCACAAAGCAACAACACTTCCCGACAACGCTTTTTTTCTTCCGCCTTCAACTTGCGACCATTGATCAACTTCTGATAGTACTCCACCAATTGCGACACCGAACGAATGGCGCGAACTTGCTGAATCGACTTCCCCACCGCAAAACCCTGATCAATCAACCATCGTTTTTCACGCGTCAGAAACGGTTCCACGCGAATGAAGCCTCGCCCATCCGGCAAACAAATTCGCTGTTCATCATAACGAATCGCTTCGTGAGTTACCAGACAAACCGCCTTGATCGGAACTCGTGCCTCCAACCGACCCTCGAACAAGAACTTTTCGCGTTTCATCGCTCCTCCTTGAAGCATCTTCGGCCCCTTTTGGCCACAAAAAATATTATACTAAATTTCCCCAATTTGTCAACCCTTAATTACTCCAAATGAATGATTTTATCCCAACTGTCCAATTTTTCTTGGATTTCCGGATAAGCGGAAATTTGATAATTAATTAAAAAATCCCGGGCTGATTTTTGCGCTTGTTTGATAGCCTTCACATCACTTAAATCCGCCAACTTAATTTCCGGTAAACCTGATTGTCGCAGGCCGAAGATTTCGCCACTCCCTCGCAAAGCCAAATCTTTTTCTGCCAATTCAAAACCGTTCTTGCATTGCACAAAATATTGCAATCGTTTCATTGTGGCCATGGAATTATTATCTGTAAATACAAAACAATATGATTGATATTCACCACGCCCCACTCGTCCGCGAAATTGATGTAATTGCGCCAAGCCAAATCGGTCCGCTCCTTCAATGATCATAATACTGGAATTAGGCACATCCACGCCGACTTCAATAACGGAAGTGGAAACCAAAATCTGATATTTTTTATTTAGAAAATCACTCATGATATTATTTTTTTCTTCAGCTTTTAATTTACCATGCAGTAATGCTACCTTGAATTCCGGAAAAATTTGCTCGGACAATTTTTCATATTCTTGCTTAACTGATTTAACACCCAACTTATCCGACGGATCAATCAACGGACAAACCACAAACACTTGTCGTCCATTATTAATTTCTTGTTTAATAAAATCATAAGCATTTTGTCGATTGTTTTCTGTAACTAAACGAGTAATTATTGGCTTTCTCCCTGCCGGCATGGTCGAGATAATGCTTAAATCCAAATCACTGTAAAGCGCCAACGCTAAAGAACGAGGAATCGGCGTAGCGGTCATTGATAAAAAATGAGGAATCAAATCATTTTCACCTCTAGTGGTTAAAAGTTGCCGTTGCTTTACCCCAAACCGATGTTGTTCATCAACTATCACTAAACCCAAATCCTTAATTTTAACCTTATCTTGAATCAAAGCTTGCGTACCGATTAACAAATCAATTTTGCCTTGATTTAATAAATCATGAATTTTTTTCTTGGTTATTTTTTCTCCTTGAACCTCATGACGCGTCCGAGTCAATAACCCCACGATAATTTTTTTATTCAAATATAATTTCAAAAAATTCTGATAATGTTGCACCGCTAATATTTCCGTCGGAGCCATTAAAACCGATTGATAACCGCTAAGCGCCACATTCAAAATGGCCAAAGCCGCTACTAAGGTTTTCCCCGATCCGACATCACCCTCAAGTAATCGATTCATGGGACGAGCTTTTTGTAAATCCTGAATAATTTCCCAGGCGGATTTTTTTTGATCCACCGTTAAAGTAAAAGGCAATTGGGCCACAAAATCTTGAGTTTGTTTTTCCAAAAAATTAACCTTGAGCGCTTGTCCGCGATCAAGTGCTTGACGCCAGCGTTGTACTTGCAATTGAATAATAAACAACTCATCAAACTGTAATCGTTTTTTAGCTTGATCTAACAAATCTACATTGCCGGGGAAATGAATATTTTCCAAAGCACGATTAAATGGCATTAAATTATTTTGCATGATAATTGTTTCCGGCAAATACTCCTTAATACTTCTAATAAATGGCAAACATTGTTTTAATAAAAATCGCAATTGTTTAACAGTAACACCGGCAGTCAAAGAATAAACCGGCACCAACCGCGCGGTATTATAATTTTCACTGTCAAAATTATTTCTTTCATACTGTGGACTAACAAATTGAATACCAAAACGATCCATCTCCGGCTTACCGGACAGAAAAATTCGGTCACCACTCTTCAACGTTTTGGTTAAATACGGTTGATTAAACCACAGAACTTTTACACTTCCGCTCTCATCAGACACCAAAGCTTCCGTTAAAATCATCCGCTTGCGAAAACTGCGTCGATTGGCAATTAATTCTATTTGCCCTTCAATCGTCACCGGCTGATCAACATGTAATTCTGATATTTTTTTTATTAAACTGAAATCTTCATAACGACTGGGGAAAAAATAAATCAAATCCTTGATTGTCTGCAAATCAAGCTTTCTCATTTTTATTGCCGTGGTTTTACCCACTGAAGTTAATTCTGATATTTTTGATTGCCAATCCATACAAATATCTACTGATTGCTTTTAGGACATTTTTTTAGGAAACCAAGGGAACAAAACACTGGTTCTTTTCTTATAATCTTCATAATCAGGACGACCAATAAAAGATTTTTCCGCCAAAGGTACCCCGGAAATAAAAACTAACAAAAAGGTTATCGCCAAAGGGCCAATAACCAACCAATAATAACCCAAATTAATTGTCATAATAAATATCCCCCACCATAACAAAATTTCTCCAAAATAATTTGGATGACGAGTAATGCGCCATAATCCACTTTGCATTATTTTGCCTTTATTTTCCGGTTTAATAAGAAATTTGGTCAATTGATAATCTCCAACCACTTCAAACAAAAAACCAATCAACCACACCAGCAAACCAATATAATACCAAATATTTGACACAAAAAATCCACTGCTCAAATTTAAAGCCATCACCGGCAAACAAATAACATACAATAAAATGCCTTGTAAAATAAAAACTTGAAAATATGAACGCCAATAAAAACTTTTACCCCAATTTTCACGCCACTGGCGATAACGAGGGTCTTCCGCTCGATTTTTATTTCTTTGCCAGACATGAAGAGCTAATCGGCCTCCCCATAAAGTCACTAAACAATTAACGAGCAATACATAAAAGGAAATAGTCGCCGATAAAATAAAGGCTAGCCAAGCGATCAGCACAAAACCCAAACCCCAGGCAATATCCGCCACATCATTTCGCTTTTTTATCAAGGCCATGATAAACCAAAAATTCATGTAAACAAATAAAATAATTGCCAATTGCACATAATAATTCATAAAAATATTTTATTTACCATAATATAAGAAATCACCGCCACGGTGGCCGATAAAATCGTACCCCATAATAAATCCACCAAAGTGACCATAATCGGCCAATTTTTCAATGTTGCCAAATTCGTTAAATCATAAGTAGCATAACAAATCAAACCAAACAAAGCTCCGCCAATTAATGCCAAAACCAATGATTTTTTGTCCACCGCCGGCCCAATCACAAAAAAAGCCAAACCGATTACAAAAAGTAAATAAAAAATTATCGCCGCCCACCAATTTATTTCAGTTTTCATTAAGGAACCCAATTGTTTGGCATAAAAGTTTTTAGCGATTAAACCAAGCCAGAGAGCATCAAAGAACAAAAAAACCGGTAGGGCGATAAGAGAAATTTTTAACAACATATATTATTTGATTAGATATCGATTTGATTGGGTATCCCAATATAATAACACGGAATTATCCTGTTCTGCATAATCATTAATGTTAATCAAAAAAAAGATTTGATCTTCCTTTTTATTCGCCAACAATGAAGCGGCGCCCACAATATGAGCTTGGTTTCCTTCAAACGGCCTTACAGGAGCAACAAAAATTTTATCGATCTTTTTCTCGGCAATTTCCGTCATAACGGTCGCTAAACTTTTACCGGTAGCATAAACGTAATCATAATCACGCCCAGTTTTAATTATCATAAAAGCGGTTTGCATAATTATCAAAAACAAAATTAACCAAATCCACCCACTAATAATATGGCGCGCTCGATTATTCACTATTAAATAATAAATCCCATGGCTAATAACTAAAACCGCCCCAAAGTGAAGCAAATAATTATAACGCGAAGCCAGTGGCCACCACCAAGGTTCAACTTGAAAAAAAACAAAAGGCAAAGCGGTAATCAATAACCATAATAAACTGTACCAAATCATAATTTTATTTTTCATCCGCCATAAAATAAAAATTAATATTACGAAAATCAACCAAGTCAAGACTAACGCCGAATAATTGGTCAACCATTTATCAAAAAACATCAACGGAAAAAAATTATCAAAAACAATTAACGGCCAGCGCAATAACGATTGCCAATTCAAAGTCCAAACATCAGATTGCACCCAAATACCGTGTTTTTGCCATAAATACTGCTGAAAAATGTAATAACCGGAAACAATCACCACCCCGCTCAGGAATAAATACGCACTAAAATTAAATACTTTCTTCCCCGAATATTTGATTTTGTAAAAAATAAAGGTAATCAACATTAATCCCGGAGTAACAATGGCTGATTCTTTAGTCCCCAAGGCCAAAAGATAAGCAATGAAAGAAAAAAACAACCACCACCATTTTCTTTGCTCCAGATATTGATACATAAAAATCAAGGTTCCAACAATAAACATCGTCACGATGGAATGCATATTGGCGCTAACCCAAACAATCGGTTCATAGGCTACTCCAATCAAACCAAACATTAAAGTTACTAAGCCGGAAAGCAAAGTGGATCGCGACAATTGCCAAGAGAAAAAACCCAATAAGCCGGCGACCAAAGAATGGATCAATAGGCCCAGTAAAAACAAAGGTTTAACCGTAAAACCGAAAATCGAATAAATGATTGAATAAAAAGCATTCATTACCGGAGAATAAAAAGTGGACATCTTCATTGATAAAATTTGATAAAATGAGTTACCGATCTTCTGTCCTTGCCATAACCAAGTAAAATCATCGGAAAACAAATATCCGGTAAAAATAAAACGCCCATAAACGATTAGACTGATAAGCAACGCGAAAAAAAACAAATAAGAAAATAATTTTATTGGTTTTATTTTATTCACCCGATCCGCAATCGCCACCACATCAAACAAATAACGAAAACCGTCTTTCCATGTAATACTGGATTGATCATTCCCCATATAAATTAATGGCAAAGGGGTGATTTTTACTTGGTTTTGACCGGCTAAACAAATCAGCTCAATATCATAAGCAAATCGATTTTCTTGAACCTGGGACAAAATATTCTTGACCACTGAGGAAGAAAAAAACTTCAAACCACATTGGGTATCAACATTAGGCAAACCAACAATAAAATTTATAATTCGTCGTAATGCTTTGGAAATCAATTTACGCCAGTTGGAATACTTTGTGGTCGTAATATTCTCATCTCGTTGGCCGATCACCAAATCATTATTTCCCACCATTTTAATCGCTTGGTCTAAAAATTTCGCTTCAAAGGATAAATCCGCATCAACAAAGCCATAAATATCCGCCTCAACTTGGGCACAACCGTACTTAATCGCCGCTCCCTTACCTTGATTTTGCGGATAACCAACCGCCTTCACAATAATATTATTAGTGCTTTTTGCTTGTAATTTTTTCAATATTTCAATGGTATTATCCTGACTTCCATCATCCACCAAAACAAAAACAACGTGCTTTCCTTGATAATCCTGATGATTATTAAAATAATCAAAATAATTGTTCAAGGTTTTTTCTATCCTTTGTGCTTCGTTATAACAAGGAATTATGATAGCAATACGATTCATAAATAACTAATTTGACTTGGCCCGCATTATTGTTTTAGAAAAATACTTAATTAAAAAATAAACCATCCCAATATGAATCAAAATGTTGAATAAATAAATTATAATCTCACCAACATTATTTAATTGATCATGTTTTCCTATAATCAACAAATACATATCATACAATAAACTAAACGTTAAAATTACTAAATACACATAAAAAGAATTTTTCAATGCTTGTTTTTTTTCATCGGCTGTTAACTGTAAATTTTTCAACATTATCAAAAAGGTAAAATAAAATGCCAAACCAAAAAAAACAACTCCCCACAATAAATTAATCACTGGATTTCCCAAAATATCAAATAATTTTTCTCCTAATAAAAAAGCGGCCATTAACAAAATACCGGTATTAATCAACAACACGGCAACATTGGATTTAAGAGCAAAAGAAACGGTTTTTTTCATAAAAAATAATCATTTAAAATATATTAATATAATTTATTTTATCATAAATTAACAAAAAAATAAACAAAAAAGACCCTTTTCAAGGTCTTTTTTAAGATATTTAAGCTTTCTTTTTCTTGGTTATTTTTTTAACAGCAACTTTTTTCTTCACTGTTTTTTCTTTTTTATCAGAATTTTTTTTGGCCTTTTTTTCTTTGACAGGAACAATTATAGATAAATCTTCACCAATATCTTCCAACTCCAAACTTTTTTCGATTTTTACGATTGGCACATCAACAATGTTTAAATGCTTCATGATTTTATCAAGTTTTGCATTGATAACAGTTAATTGCTTAACAGTTTCATCTTTCCCCTTTTTCGGACCGTGATCCTTGGCCCCAGAGGTAAAACATGAATCACAATATACCGGCTTGTCACCGCTCGGTCGAAAAGGAACCTGGCACGGCTGATGACATTGATCACAAATCGCATCAAACATTTTTTTATCGCTTGAATCAAATCGATCATTTCTTGAAAATTGTCTATCTGACTTTCGACCACCATCTTTTTGACTACCGAAACATGAATCACAATATACCGGTTTGTCACCGCTTGGTCGAAACGGCACAGTACATTCGTGACCACAACCATCACACACTGCACTAAATCTTTCCGGACGATCATTATCTCGATCACGTCGATTACCAAAACCGCGACTTCCGCCACGACCACCGAATCGACTATTTTTTTGGCCGCTAAAACGGTCCCCACGATTAAAATTACCCATAAATTATATTATATTTAGATTGAACTTAAATATATCATAAAATTTTTAATTAGTCAAGTGCTTTTTCCCTTAAACAAAAAACACCTAAAAAGATGTTTTAATGGTGTGCCCGACAGGATTTGGCCTCGCCTCTCGTCGTCTCCCGCCGCCTCGGGCTGGCCACCAGCTCGCTGTCTCACTCAAACATATTTCGTTCGACATCGCTCCGCTGTTCAAATCCTGACGCGACCAAAACAATTTGGTCGCTTCTTATATAATAAAAAACGCTATTGCGTTTTAATGGTGTGCCCGACAGGATTTGGCCTCGCCTCTCGTCGTCTCCCGCCGCCTCGGGCTGGCCACCAGCTCGCTGTCTCACTCAAACATATTTCGTTCGACATCGCTCCGCTGTTCAAATCCTGACGCGACCAAAACAATTTGGTCGCTTCTTATATAATAAAAAACGCTATTGCGTTTTAATGGTGTGCCCGACAGGATTTGAACCTGTGACCTTTGGCTCCGCAAGCCAACGCTCTATCCAGCTGAGCTACGGGCACATAATAATAAATTGAATATCCCGTAGCGAACTATCATCGTCCAGCTCTTGTCCGCCTCAGGCGGAGAGCTACGGGCACATAATAATAAATTGAATATCCCGTAGCGAACTATCATCATCCAGCTCTTGCCTTGCTTTGCAGTCGAAGCAAGCCTGTCCGTCTCAGGCGGAGAACTACGGGAACAAAACATACATTATGATATCAAATAAATCGATTAAAATCAACCCCTGCTTATAATTTTAGTTTTCTAGACAATTTATCATCGATCAGCTCCTCTTCTTTTTCAAAATTTTCCAATAAAAAATACTTTAATATTTCTCTAACTTCCATTGGATTTTCATCTTCCAAGGAAAATCTAATAGTTCGGACACTTGGGCTAATAAAATCAAAATATAAGCTACTAACATGTGGTGGATTATATACCACCCAAAAAGAGTATAAATCCTTATATGGATAAAAAGTATTACCGGCCAAAACTCCTTGATCAGTAATTTTGATTGTTATTTTTCGAGGAATTTGATAATGCTGAAAAAAAACAATAAACAACAGTAAAACGACCACCACCGCAAATAAAAAATTGTAAGTTAATATGGAATATGTCAGTAAAGCCAATGTAACAATTGACATTAAAATATACCAAGTTTTATTTCGCTGATATTGCGGATATTCATCTATTTCCCACTGGGCATAAGTTTCGCCGATATTTTCCGGCGCCTTTTTAAATAATAACCCCTCCAAAAATTTTTTCATATTTTTATTTTTCAATTTTGTTTTTTAATAAAAGTCTATTCACAATAAAATATCTTTTACTAATTTCCATAAACTCAAACGCAATTTGTAGTTTATAGCTTACCATAAACTCAAACGCAGTACGTAGTTCATGGCGGAGAGGGAGGGATTTCGAGCGTCGTCCTTCATATAATTCAGGACTCCTTTGGGAAACCCACGGTTTCCCAACCTTCCTCCGCGGGAAACTCCCGTTTCCCGACCCCTTCCCAGTTCGAATCCATAATTTGGCGGAGAGGGAGGGATTCGAACCCTCGGTCCCCGTGAAGGGACTCCGGTTTTCAAGACCGGTACAATCAACCACTCTGCCACCTCTCCAAAATATATTTAATAATATCAATGACCAATGTTAAAATGAAAATATCATTTTACTAAGAATTGCCACGCTCTCAAACGAAATTTTAGATGGCTCGCCGAACCTAAACGAAGTTTATGGTTCATGGCGGAGAGGGAGGGATTCGAACCCTCGAGGGTTTTTACGCCCTGCCACGTTAGCAGTGTGGTGCCTTCAGCCACTCGGCCACCTCTCCATAATTTATAAAATTTCATCTAATTCTTTCCTACCTTGTCCACTTTTCAAAAATATCTCTCTTTTCATTGCTTCACTTCGTAAAATATATTCTTCGATTTTTAATAATTCCCACGGTCGTCTTCCTTTTGTATATCGACATCTACCATCATTATGTTCTTGTAAACGCTTATTTACATTATTGGTGCTACCAACATATCTGGTCCCATAACTCTTGCTTTTTATTATATATACATAATATTTAATCATATAATCAGGATTCTCCGCCGGAGGCGGATGCGCCTTTGGCGCAGAACCCTCGAGGGTTTTTACGCCCTGCCACGTTAGCAGTGTGGTGCCTTCTCCGCCGGAGGCGGATCCGTCCTTTGGCGGAAGCCACTCGGCCACCTCTCCATAATTTATAAAATTTCATCTAATTCTTTCCTACCTTGTCCACTTTTCAAAAATATCTCTCTTTTCATTGCTTCACTTCGTAAAATATATTCTTCGATTTTTAATAATTCCCACGGTCGTCAACGTTCACATCCACCTCATCTTAACAAAACAATATGGGCATATTTTAGCACAAAATATAATTTTGTAAAGTCAGCTAATAAATAAATCTAGGTTTTCAAATATCGACGAACCGCAAACCCGCTGGACATGATATTTAATATAATAATCGCCAATAATTCTAAACCAAAGATCGTGAAAAACCCAGCGTTAAAATAACCCACCAAATCCAACCCATACTCACCGAAAAAAGATAACAACTGAGGTGTAATTACGTTAAGCAACGCATAAAACAACACCACCTTTATTATCATGGCCGCCAAAGCATAAAAAATACTGGTAATAATATACGGCGCGCGAATAAACCCATTGGTTGCTCCCACCAAACGCATTACCCCGATTTCATCTTTATGCGTATAAATCGTCACTCTTATAGTATTAAATACAATTAAAAATGAAATTAAAATAAATATTCCGGCAATAAAAAATCCAAAGCTTTCGGTTTTTTGATCAACATCTTCGACAAAAGCAATGATTTTTTGCGGATCGGAAAAATCATTATTCTTGATTATTTCCTGATATTCGGAAGATTTGATAATTTCCAAAATATTTTGATAATCAGAGGTATTCCCGGCCTTGATAATCAACATATTGGAAAAACGATTTTCACCTAATTCCGCTAAGGCTTCCTGGATATACGGGTTATTAGCATTTTTGTTTTTAAAATCTTCCAATACTTGCTCTCGACTGACAAACTTCACCTCCGCTACCTGTGGATTATTTTTCAAAAAAACCATAAAATTACCCACATCAGCCTCAGTAGCTTCGGTAATTAATTCTATATTAATATCCACTTTATTTTTCACCACCTCAATAATATTATCGGAAATAGCTTTCAAAGAAATCAGAATATTTACGGAAAAAAGAGCCAAAACCAAAATAAAAATTGTCGCCAAAGACAACCAAAAATTACGCCAGAAATCCTGCAAAGCGAATTTAAAAACTCGAAGCATCGTAAGAATCATATTTATTTTTGTTTATTACAAAACATACTTACCTACCGCCTGATCACTGATAACTTTGCCTTGATCCATGGTAATCACACGTTTTTTCAACAAATTAACCACTTCACGATTATGAGTCACTAATAAAACCGTAGTTCCCAATTCATTTATTTTCTTCAATAACTCAATAATTTCACGGGTATTAACCGTATCCAAATTACCGGTCGGTTCATCGGCTAACAAAATTTTCGGATGATGAATCAACGCACGCGCAATTGCCACACGTTGTTGTTCACCCCCTGATAATTGGTGCGGAAAACGACTGGCTTTTTCGTGTAATCCCACCACTTTCAAAACTTGTGGGACAACTTTAATGATTTTACTGCGCGAAGTACCACAGACCTGCAATGCAAAAGCAATATTTTCAAATATATTTTTGCGTGGCAATAACTTAAAATCTTGATAAATCACGCCAATCTGTCTTCGCAAAATCGGAATATCACGACGCGAAATATTGGAAATATCCCACCCGCCGATTATCACTTGACCATGAGTTGGTTTTTCCGCCGCTGTTAACAACTTAATCAAAGTGGTTTTACCGGTTCCGCTTTGCCCCACCACAGAAACAAATTCTCCCTCTTTTATATGCAAACTTAAATCATGTACCGCATAAGTATTCGGAGGATAAAATTTCGTAACATGGCGCAATTTTATCATATTTATTTTTGCTATTTATTATTTGATGAATTTCACGGAAACTTGAGGTAAAATCCCTTGTCGTAAATTTCCCAATTTTTGAAAAGCCACTTTATCCAAGTCAATTATTCTTTCCGGATGAATTGCCCGATCCGGACCATAATCATTAACTCTCACCAAAACACTTTTATTGTTTTCCAAATTTGTCACTTCTAAAATTGAACCCTTAGGATAATCAGGCGAAGCCGCACAATCACAATTTTTGTAAGCATACCAGCTGGCAGCACCATATTCCATCATATTATTATCTTTTAGAATCACCAATTTGGCATACGGCAAATGAATAACTGATTTCACAGCGGTCAATCCATCAGCATAAGACGGCAATTCTTGCCATTGATCCTTTACACCATTATAAAAAAATATGCGTTTAAAATTATTAGTCGCTTCACTGGTCACAAATCGGAGCAATAATGGTTTATGATTTTGAAACGCTTGTTTATTGAAAATATCAAATTCATAAACATCGGAAATCGCCGTAAATCCTTCTGGAAAAATAAATTGAGAACGATCATATTGCTTAATCACCACGCGCGTTTCTTGCGCCAAGACCTCCGGTCTGATTCCCACAAAAAAATTCTCGTCCGAAGAACTAACGGTATATCCTCGTAACAATGTTATTTGATCAATATTAAGATCTTTGATGAATTTTAATTCCACCGCTTCAACTCCAAAAGCGAAAAATACTCCCAATAAACTGCTAAATACTCCAATTAACACTTTTCTTTTCATATTGAAAAATCTATTATCTTTGATATAATACCCGCAGATATTTGCCCACATAGCTCAGTTGGCAGAGCAACGCACTCGTAACGCGTAGGTCGTCGGTTCGATTCCGACTGTGGGCTCCAGACAAACCGCTTGGTTTGTTTTTATATTTTAATCAAATAAATTACATGCAAATCTGCCATTAACTCTTCCAAATAATCCTGGAAATTTTCCGGTTGGATTAAAATATGTTTGGCTTTTACTTGCTCCACTTGTGTGCCATCTTCCTGGGTAATGGTTTGTTTGTCCTCTAATTTAACAAAATGATAACCATAAACTGTCTTCACCACCGCACTTACCTCACCCGGATTTAACGCAAAAGCCGCATCCTCAAACTCTTGCACCATTTCTCCACGAGAAAACCACCCCAAATCTCCGCCATTATCCAAAGTATATTCATCATCACTAAACTCCATTACCAAATCTTCAAACAAATCGCCGGCCGCTAAACGCTCTTGTACCAATAATTTTCTTTCCTCAGCTTTTTCCCAGATTTTGGGATCTTCATTGAATTTTTTTCCCACTTCCTGAGCTAAAACCGAAGGGTAAATTATTCGATCAACAAAAGTCTTTTCTTCCCAACCAAACATTTCTTCCATTTGCGAAAAAAATTGTTCTCGAGAATCAAAATTATTTTCCACAATATAATCAACTTCTTCGGCTAATCGTTCGTCGGTGATTTTTATTTTATATTTTTTCGCTAACTTTTTTAACACTGAATCATAAAGCATTTTATCCAAAACATCTTGCTTTAATTGCGCTTCATCCACCTGTGTGCCCTGAGCCTCAGTCCCCTTTTCCCAACCTTGATATTCAGTTTGCCAATCGGACAAGCGGATAAATTTACCATCCACAATCAACGCCGGATAAGGTAAAATTCTGGCAATTACTCGCACCGACTGTGAATCATCAGCATGATTATAAGCCCACAAGCCAAAAGACCCAATTAATAAGACTAAAACCATCAAAACTAAGCCCACCAATAACAAAACTCTTTTCTTATTCATAGTTTTCATTTTTTCACAGCAACGCAATGCCCCCGATTTAACCGCTCCCAATTTGGGAGATAATTTTTCTATAATTTTTTTCATAAATTACATTTTTTCGCCAAAGAAATAATTCCACCATTTGACGGGATTACTACCCTGCGATTGATTATTTTTAATATTTAATTCATTTTGTTCTCTAACCTTATTAACATCTTCCAATTTAACAACGGCCACTTGTTCACCATCTTTTTTCAGATTCATTTTTACCCGGGCTTCTTTCTCAATGTAAAAATCACTTTTATAATCTTCTATTTCCGCTAAAAAATTCTCTTGTTCCAGTTGCAAATCGACAATCTGATTATTTAATTGAGCTATTTGTTGATCTAACTGACGTCGATTTACCACCTCTTTAATTGTCACATATGCAACGAAAAAGAATAGAAAAAAAATAATTACCAAAAAAAGGCCGGGCAATTTTTTAGGTAAAACACCATTTTGTTCATTTCTTTTCCGTATCATCATAATCCAGATTCAAATCATTTTTCAAAAAGTGAAAAAGCTTTTTCTTTTTTTCTAAATCTAATTGCCCAACTTGATACAACAACTCCTCGTAATCAACCATTTTCCTTGTACTGATTATTTCTGAATTTGATTGCATCGTCTGATCGCCAACTAACTGAGTGTTGATTAAACTAAGAATTTCCGTCGGGTTTTTCAAATTATATAACGTAAAATCCATTGGCTGATTGACAATCCCCAAGTTCAAATCACCAAACCGAAATATTTTTTGACTTAAACGATTGATCCCGATTGAAACGCTTTTTATTTTATTATATCCGATTTCCGTAGTTAATTTTTGAAAAAAACCACTTCGTTCATAATCAATAATTCTCTGATTGGTAATAACCACAAAATTATGATTCCACAAAAACAACAAACGCCCAACATAAAAAGTTATAATCACCATGGTCGTAAAAAACACAATCATTCCCAATAACCCCAAGGAAAACAAATAAAACATTAAGAAAAAATCAAAAATCAAAATCAAAAAACATACCAACAAATTAGGAAAAAGGGTTAAAAAATAATGATGAGCGATTTTCAATACCGATTCTTCCGGATTCAAATCAATCATTTTATAATTTTTCTTCATATTAAATCAACAAAAAACATCATAAAAAATATTAAAATCAAATCATAATTGTTAGAAATTAAACAATTCGAAAACATTTGATTTTATTGATTATCTCTATTGATTATATCATGTTTTTTATTAAAAAAGAATTCACAGGTCGTAGTACATAATAACTTAACCATAATAAAAAAGCCCTTGAATTAGGATTCCAGGGCAAAGAGTATTTGCACACAACCTAAGTTGCACGAAAATACGGCGAACTTAGTTGAGCAAATACTCTCTATATTTTTTAAAAAAATGGTGGGTCCTCTGGGAATCGAACCCAGGACGCCCAGCTTAAAAGGCTGGCGCTCTAACCGACTGAGCTAAGGACCCGCACAATATA
>CAYPSS010000003.1:27571-90699 GCA_964413735.1 uncultured Gammaproteobacteria bacterium | reverse complement strand
ATATAATAAACTAATCGGGTCCAAGCGAAGTACTACGCCGACTGCTTGTCCGCCGAAGTGAAACGAAGGCGGAAGCTAAGGACCCGCACAATATAATATAATAAACTAATCGGGTCCAAGCGAAGTACTACGCCGACTGCTTGTCCGCCGGAGTGAAACGAAGGCGGAAACTAAGGACCCGCACAGATTTTCAATACACAGTTTATGAATAATATACTAACTCTTTTTTTCCAAGTTGTCAATATTGTCCCAGTAAATGACGAATAAATTCACAGTATTCCTCCGTAGCATTAACCGGCAAAGAATGATAAATATTTTCACTCAACTCAGTTAATCTATGAGGTTTATCAAGCAAATCTTCGATTAACGATAATATGTATTCAGGGGAAAAATCTTCTTGACGAACATAAACAATGGCTTTTTTATCATGAAAATACTCAGCATTTTCCACTTGTTGATGTTCAGGAATAGGCATTACTATCGCTGGTTTTTTCAGGGCCGCCAGTTCAGTCAATGTGGAAAAACCGGCCCGACAAAAAATCAAATCCGCCACCGCATAAGCATCAGCCAAATCTTGATCTAAAAATTCATAAGCATGATACCGATTATTAGTGGCGATTTCCGAATCATAAAGCCATTTTGATTGTTCTCCTTTTCCAAGCAAATGAATCACCTGACAAAATTTAGTTAATTCTCTACTAATCGAAACAAAAGTTTGATTGATTATTTCCGATCCCAAACCACCGCCCATAATCAAGATTACTGGTGTACCGGGCTGTAAATTAAATTTTTGACGAGCACGAAATATATCCCCCTGCCCCAGTTTTTCACGTATCGGATTACCGGTAATAACCACTTTGTCAATTGGAAATGAAGTTCGCAATTCTTCCATGGCAACCGTAATTTTCGTGGCAAATGGTTGCATTAAACGATTGGCTAAACCAACTTTCAAATCTTGCTGATGAACAATAATTTTTCGTCGAAATATCGCGGCGGCCCAAACTACCGGAACAGAAACAAAACTACCGGCCGTTAAAACCAATTGCGGTTGAAAACGCAATACAATCCATAATGACTTCAAAAAACCAAAAAATATTAGGAAAATATCACCAAAATTTTTCCACGAAAAATAACGACGCAATTTCCCGGCCGGGATAGAACGAAAAACCAAATTATTTTGTTCAATTACTTTTTTTTCCGGACCAAAAGAAGTTCCCACCCATAAAAATTCATAATCACCGGATTTTTCCAATCCTTCTTTGATGGCGATTAACGGGGCAACGGAACCCATAGTTCCTCCTCCGGTTAATAATATTTTCATATTTTATCCATGCGCTATTGTTAAAGCAAAAACTTTTCCACTACCGGCATCTTTCAAAACCTTAGCCGCTGCCTGACAAGTGGCTCCACTGGTAAAGACGTCATCAATTAAAACAATATTTTTATTTTTTATTTCCAAGGCAGAGCAAAAAAAAGCATCTTCCACATTCACCAAACGATCCTGTTTTTTCAACTTAGCTTGTTGTTTGGTATTTTTGATTCGTTTTAAAATATCATTATAAAATTCAATGGGCATTATATCATTAAGCGCTTGAACAATCAACTGGGATTGATTAAAACCTCGTTCTAAATATCTTTTGCGTGCTAATGGGATAGGAAGAAAAACCAATTGCGTAAGCTCGGTTAATAAAACGCAGCAAAATAGTTTATTCATCAATCCACATGCAAAAAAATTAGCTAATTCTTCAACAAAATTAAACTTGTAGCTTTCAATTATTTTTTTGACTTCCGGTTGCGAATAACGCCACATCGTAAAGATCCCATCTAAATTACTTGATTTTTTACAAGATAAACACAGCCCAAAATTATCCGCCGATGCGCCACACATTAAACACAGATTTTCAGGCGAAAAAGGAATTTTCCGAAAACAAGAAGGGCACAACAAAGTGTCCCCTTGACCGCATAACAAACATTCGACGGGGAAAAAACAATCTTTTCCCCATTGACAAACATGATTAAATAGTCGACCAATAAGCTCCATCGATGCGCCAAATATTATTTATTTTTTTCAAGTCCAACCGTATTTCCTGTTCATAACTAATCGACTCTTGTTCCAAAGCATTTTTCGTTCGCATAGTCGTTACTACAACTTGGGCCGAATCCCCGGATAAAGTTAAAAACTCAATCGCCACCGCCTCGGTAACAATCGCCGAGTAATTACCATTATTAGCAAATTCTTGATCAAGTTTTGATTGATATTGCGTATTCACCCAATTGTAAAAGCTATCAGTCATCATTGACTGCAAATCAATAAAGGAAGAATTATCATTTTGATTGGAATATGTTCCAAACCTTTCGGCGAACAACATAGCGGAATTGGAAATTTCATTTTTCGCCACATCAATTTCCGTCAAAGGGCTTACCTCATAATCAATTTCCCGCAACGGCGCTACGCCACCGATTGGTATATCAGTAGGCAAAGGTTGCTCCTTGGGACTGAATTCACGATACAATAAATATGCGCCCAATCCAATCAATATCACACCAATCACCACCACAATGATTATTTTATGACCTTTAGTTAATGTCAACATATACTTTATTATTAATTTATTAAATTTGTTCCGGTTCTTCGTTTAATTCTCCGGCTTGTTCTTGTCTGGCTCTTTCCATGGCTAATAATTGCTCCGGATTGGAAGTGATGATTGAATCTTCCAAACCAGAAGCCACCACCTTGATCGCCACATGTTTATTACCGGCAAAAAATATTCCTTCACCAATATTGCTTTCCAATAATAAGTACTTTTCCCCCTCAGTTAAACCAAAGGTTTTCACAATCACATCAATCGCCGCCGGTGCTTGCTTTAACAATATTTTCAAGGCTGAGTTAATCACAATTGAGGGCCCATATTTGGAAGCCAAGAAATCATTAACATCTTGAGTAATGGTAGTGACTCCCAAATAATATTTTCGACAACGCTTGACCAATGAAAAAATAAATCTCGCCGAATCCTCATGCATCATGAGCCACCAAGCTTCATCCACCACCATAATTCGCTTTTTAAGTTCTGATCTAACCACATTCCAAATATAACTAATAATATTATAAAGCGCCATGGGGCGAAGTTCGTCCTCCAAATCTCGCACCGAATAAACCACCAATTGATTGGTCATGTCCACATTAGTCGGTGAATTGAACAATCCGGCGAAGGTCCCATTAGTAAATTTTTTCAAGCGTAACGCCAAATCTGCCCCACCCTCCATTCCTTCTAAAACTTCCTGCAAATCTTGCATAATCGGAGCTTCAATTTTCGTCAAATCGCTATCCGGGGTAATATCTTTTTTTGCATAAGTTTCAATCAAAGCTCGATCCAAAATAGTATCTTCAGCATGAGTCATTTCGCCAAGCATTAAACGCAACAAACCCTTCAAATTAATTACCGCACTACGTATAATGTCTTCTACTGACGTTCCTTCACCCACCGCGCGCGGCAAATCAAACGGATTGATTTTACTTTCCGAATTCAAAGAAATATTAACATAAGTACCGCCCACCGCATCGGATAATAACTTATATTCTCTTTCCGGATCAATAATAATCACATCCGTTCCCATCATCATCGTACGCAAAACTTCCAATTTAATGGCATAACTTTTACCGGCACCGGAACTGGCAAACACGCAAGCATTGGCATTTTGCAAAGAAAATCGATCAAAAATAATCAAACTATTATTATGTCGATTAATACCATACAAGATACCATCATCTGAAGTTAAATCTGACGAAATAAAAGGGAAAGATGAAGCGATTGGAGATGAATTAAGGTTAGCGGTAATCATCAATTCATCATTCCCCACCGGTAAAGTGGAATTAAAACCTTGTTCTGATTGATAAAAAACTCGTTTGGTAAAAACCATTTTGGACCCGATAATCGCCTCAATATTTTCGGTTAATTTATCCAATTCTTCTTCGTTTTTCGCATAAATTGTCACATACAAAGCAAACTGAAAAAACCTTTCCGTTCCTTGAGTGATGTCATCACGCAACTGCTCAATATCACGCAACGCCGTTTCACGCAACGGGTCGCGTGGTTTACCCTGCTGAATATCCGCTGATAATTGCGCTTCCAAAATACCCACCTTGTTTCGTAATTGTTTCAATACACCGTCTGATTTCATCGGATAAAAAAACATACTGATATCAAGAGAATGGTTATAATTAATCACCGGTGCAAACCAGCCAATACTAATATAACGAGGATACGCCATAACAAACAAAGTTCGCGCATATAAACTGCCGATTTTAATAAATGATGGCTTAACTTCAAAGGCCGCCGGCGCAATCAAATCCAAAACAGATACAATGCCCTGACGGTAAATTTTTTCTTCCTCGATTTTTTTTACGGCTGATTGAGCCTCTTGTTCAATCACCCCTTGTTTTTCAAACTCAGAAATATCCGGGCCTTTATCCGCTTTTTTTTCTTTTAGTGCGTCTTCGGTTTTGAACATATTGATTTTATTTTATTCTTCTAAACGCATTTCATCGATGCGCGTAATTTTTTGTTGCGGAGCAACATCAGGATTATAAACATTATAATATAATTCAATCAAACTTTCCGTATCCAACACCACCGCATCAACGCCCAAACTGGTAATATGCATTTTCACATGTTCCACGCGTTGAAACAAGGCATAATGATATTTATCAAATTTTTCTTGATTCAAACGAATCACCTGCCCGGGAGTGAATAAAGAAAAAAATCGAGAGGTAAAACCACGCTTTTTATCTTCCACCGGAGAATATGGAACAACGAGAAAAAACCTTTTACTCATGATATCGCCCAGTTCCACCAATTCTTTAATATATGCTTGATAATTGACGATTTGGCGCCGGAGCAATTCATTGGTCACTTCCATTTCTCGATCTTTCAATTTTTTCAAATACGATTCAATATCCAACTTTCGTGATTGAATAACAATCTGTACCGGAAAATCCAAATAATTTAGAAAATTGACATAAGATGAAACCACCGCATTTTGCTCATCTTCACTTTTCAAAGCAAAATTAATACTGGAAACCATCATCACCGCCCGCAAAGTTCCATCTTTCATCAAGACGGTATCATTTTTAATCTCCGCAATATCTAAGAACAATTGGGTTGATTGAGTAATTTGTTTTTTGGCTAATTTCTTACTTTGCATTTCGTTTCCACCTTCAATTGAAATTACCGCCTGTTTTTGCGCCATATTTTTATGTTTGATTATTTATTTGATTATTGACAGATTCGCTTGTTTGCGCTTGATTATTGGAAGTCAGGTCCAAAACAGGATGAAAAGTATCTTCTTCCGGAACATACAAACCGCCGGTGTTGATGACCAAAGATAAATCCTTCAAACGCGAACCGGAAACCGGCTGTTTGATCCTGATAATATCAGTGCGTTTGGAACCGGATTCACTGATTTCTTTTACACCGGAAACATAAGCGGCTTTATTCCAAATTCGTGCCTTTGGTTTTTTTTGCGTTTGAATGAAATTCAATAAAAAATAATGCACCGGCCGACCATTAACCTTGGCAAAAGCCAAAGTAGCGGCGATTGTAACTTCCACCACCGCCATGGGAATAAAAACAATAAATCGAAATACTTTATAAAAAAGCGCACCGATCAATAAAGCCACAATCATAATCACAAACTGTCGTACCGTCACCGGTCCGATAATCTTATCTTCCACATCAATAAATTGCGGCACTAAAAATTGATTGGGCATAAAATCACACTTCTAAATTTTTATTAAAACGCAAAATCGCGTCAAATTCACCCGGAGTCAAAGTCGGTTCATTTTTAATTTGACGATCAACAATAATATCAGCAATTGGGCGACCAGACATCACACTATCAATTCCAATTTGATAATATAATTGGTAAACGGCTGACGATCGCCAAGCTTTGATTCCTTGAATCCCTCGCTTCCATGACTCTTGCTTTAAAGTTTCAATTTTTTCTTTGATTACCGCTAACTGTTGCTCTATATCTTTTCCTAAACGATGTAAATTCACCAAATCCATGGTTTTCAATTCATCAACCGGACTATAAAGTTTTGGCCCCATGGTCACATCAGTCATTTCTCGCATGGAATTCAAAGGAACGTGGCGTCGAATGGGCGTGGGATTTATCGGTCGCGCATCAGGCTTTGACGTTGGTAAAATTTCCGCTAAAATGTTTTCGCTTTTTGCTTGTTTTAACAGCTGATCAACCACATCACGAGATAATTCCTTTTTTTCCAATACTGGCTTGACTGGTAAAGAAACAGATGGTGACGTTGATTCCACACTTGCCGGCTTAACTGGTGTATTTGAAGGTTTATCGATTGCCATAACCGGTTTAACAGTGGACAAAACCTCTTTTTTCTCATATAAAGTTTGTTTTTTCTCTTTCCCTAACGGAGAGCCATTTATTGAATCATCTTGAGGTAAATATTTTTTTGTGACTGACAAAACCAAATTAGCTCGTTCTTCACTTAACCCCAAACCACCGGCATCTTTTGGCACAGTTAATATATACAATAATTCCTTATCACCACGAACATCACGCAAACGAGAAGCAATAATACTTTCAAATTTTCGCTTGGTGTTTTCATCGGAAAAATTAACTTTCAAATCCGCAATTATTCCGGCAACCGACCGACTGATTGTTTGTTCCAAATTTTTTTTCAATTCAACCAAATGTTCCGGATTTTCCGGTTCTTCATCCGCATCTTCAGATTTCAAGTCAACATCATACAAGGTGCGGGTGGGTTGCAAAGGAACATGAGAAGACGGTTTTTCTTTCGGCGCACTTTTTTCCGTTTCTATCTGAGAATCAGACGATATCGACTGATCAATTTCTTCAATATTAAAATACTTGCCATCCTTGAAATATTTCAGGTTGCCGTCTTGATCTTTTACCAATATATAATCATCAAGCGCCATAGCCAAGTAAATTAAAATCTTAGTTAATTATAACCATTTGAATTGTTTTTCCGCGACATCAAAATACGCCATCTGCGACAATTCTTTGATCCCTTGGGTGCGATAAAGTGAACTGAATTGCATAGCATAACGACCGGCATTATTTTCATTCATTCCCAAGCGTTCCATCAGTAAATATCGAATCATATTTTTCACATGCACCGGATCATGACGATCTATTTTATAGGCGTTTAATTCTTTGGTTAAATTATTTCTTTTGTAATACGCTTCCAATAATTCTATATAACGATTATCTCGCCAAACAAAATCATCGAGAACACCAATTTTGATAGCATACATCAAACCGGCGACAATATTGACTTTATGGCGAGCGATAATTTGATCATACAACCAATCGCGCAATTTACCCTTTTCCAAACCCACCTGCTGATTAATCATTTTTTCCGCTTGCTCTAATTCCTGTTGTTCTTTGGGATCACCGGCATAAACATCATAAATATCTCGCTCTTTTTCATGCTTTTCCACCATTTGCTCCACCCCTGATTGCAAGTGATCACCGTACTTTTTCATAAACTCCTCAATTTCTTCTTGAGAAAATGGGAAAATTTGAATATCACCCAGCGCCATTCGTTGCTTGTTTTCGTAAAAATTTTTCAAATTAATAAATAAATCAATCACTCGACTCAGCAATAATTTTTCACCTGTTTCCAAGGCTTTCACATTTTCATTTTCCGAAAAATATTTTGCTTTGGAAACAGTGCTAATACGCTTATCCTCACCCACCAATTCCGCACTGCTATAAAAGTTTTTTAACCAATTAGCCACCGTCGGCTCCAGCATTTCACCGCGATGATTGATTTTCTTTTTAGAAATAAGTTCTTGATTACGCGTTAATTCATTGATTAATTCCGGCTGTATCCCACGACCGGACAACAACAAAGCAATAATAATTGCGTTAAAGTCTGCCCGATCAATTAAATTGTCAGTCGTTAAAACCGTTGTCGCGTATTTGCGCATAATGCCTTTCATTTCTTCTAATTCTACCTCAGGATCACCCACTTCCATTTCTCCGGGTTCAAAGATTTTTTCTTCCTCAACTACCGGAGCCGTTACTTTCTCTGTTTTTTCTATGGGTGGTGCAAATTCTTGTTCCACTTGTTTTTTGTATTCATCTACATATTTAGCCCGAAAACTTTCCGGATCGCCACCCAACTTTTTGATTAAAGCGGAAACTTTTCCCTGGAAATAATCATCTGCCACCAACATCCGCCGACCGAGTAATTCGATAGCTAATTTACTAACAACTTCTGAATCAATTTTCATCTGGGTTTTTAATAATTGCGGAATTTCTTCAACCTGAATATCACCCACAAAAACATTAGTTAAAATTTTAGTGATAATTAGAATTCTCAGACTATACAAACCAAAATCATCAGCCAATTTTTCTGTAATTTCAATACCTTTAGTTGCCGTCAAATATCTCATCATTTCTGGTGGCAATTTATCAATTTTAGTGTTTATATCCAGGGTCTTTTTTTTCATATAACGCTTATTTTATCGCTAACTCTAATGTATCTTTTTCTTCTTTTAATTTCTTCCCCACCTCAGAATCAGCATCCACAGCAGCTAATTGTCCATCTAAATATCTAGTAACATAAGATCTGATCAAATCTTCACTTTCAGGAGTTATCAAACGAGGATTAGCCGCAATTGATTTTAATTTATTAGAATATTGACCCATAGCAGCCGCATCTGTGCCATAATGTAATCGGCTAAAATCCTCACGCATTTGAAAAATAACATCTTTTACCTTATCTAAATCTTCAGCTGCCATTTTAGAAATCGCTTCACCTGTAATCCCACGAGCAAAACCTCGTTTTCGTCTATTTGTGTTCCCATCATCATTCGTGCCCAAATCATTAATATCGATTTTAATAACAGTATCAACATCTGCATGTTGAGTAAAATCCGCAATTTCACTAATTTGTTCATCGCCCGTCAACGCTCCATCATTATTATAAGCCACCTCAATATTTGTTACAGCCGCTAAAGCGCGACGCATATGCCGTTCAGCATCATTTGGCACAGCCGGATTTTTTCTAGAACCAACATGAGTTTTAATTTGTTCCTGTAAAACAGCCTGAGCCGCGGCCTTAGCAGCAGGATCTTTTTCATCTTTCATCATATCCTTTATACCTCTCGCCAATTTAGCTGGTTTCATATTTCGAACTGTTTTTCGACTAACTGCCCCAGTCGCAGGATCTTTTATCTCTTCTTCATGAGATCCAGTCAAGAAATCCATCATTGCCTTATCCTGTAAAATACTGGAGTCCATCTTATCCAAATGAAACTTTCCACGATCAACATCTTTTTGTAATTTTTTCTTGCCAGATTCTGATGACACATCATACTTCATAAATGAAAAACCTTCTCCCATAGCACTGATAATCGCATCTTTTGCTCCCGGAGTTTGATTAAAATTATTCAAAACTTGTCGTGCCGCAATATTATCTTGTGCGCCCAATTGTTTTTTACTACCCAGCAGTTTCAAAGCCGCAGCGCGCTTTTCCGATGTATTGCTTTGATCTCTGGAAATTGATCGCAACGCATCATAATTTCCACCATCGGCCAAATTTTTCATTTCCTCTTCATAAGTAGCGATAGCTTTGTTACTAGCCTGAGATGCAATGTGTTGCATACGACTACCAGCTTTATTTTTCCCGGTATGCCAACCTTCAATCACCGCACTTTTCGCTCCCTTAAAACCACCACCCACTACCCCAAAGGTAGCAGCTTTACTTAAAGACAATAAACGACCACCTCCTGCTGCTCGTGTTTTTCGAAACTCTTCACGAAAACCTGAAGAAGCACCTAACATGAACCCTGGCACTGTCGAAGGAATTCCTTTCATACTACCCCAAACACCAGATGCAAATTTTCCTACTGGGGTTGTTTTAGATGCTGCCAAACCACTAGCCAAACCAGAGACCGCCAAATTTTTGGCTTTTCCGGCGGTTTTAGTAATTTTGTCACTGACTTTTTTACCAACCGCTGTTTTTGCCGCTTTAACCTTTTGTGACGCATAATTATAGCCGGAATATTTCATTGCTGCACCCTTCGCCCACTTAGCCGCCATATTCCCCATAGAACCACTCATCGTGGTCGCCACATAATAAGTAGCATAAAGCAGACCCATAGACAAAGCATAAGGCATAAATTTATCCAAATCCTCAAGCGGATGAGCTGTTGTTGCTTCCTGAGATTTCATGGCATCGCTTTGCTTTTGGACCTCCTCGGTTACCATGTTTTGATTGGCATTAGACATTGTTAATAGCGATAACCACAACATAAAAGCAACCAATGGGCCAACGGTCACCACTTTACCAAACTCTTGCCACCAACGACCCGTTTGATCAACAATTTTTTTAAACCCCACAAAATGTAAAAAGGCAAAAGGAGAAAAAACTACCAACACCCATAACATAACAATACGAACCAACAAAATAACACTAATCATAAACACCAAAAGAGCGACAATGGCCAAAAATACAATTGAAATCAATAACCCGATTAATACCGTGTGCCAGGCCAAACCACCGCCCGGAGAATCGCCAAATTCCGCTTGTTTAAAATTCACATATTGTGTCATTCCGATTCCCGACAAAATATTTCCCGCTCCCGTAGCCGCAAAACCATTAACAAAGGTCAACATAAAAACCTGAGCAATATCAATTGCTATTGTTACCAGCAACCGACTAAAATTTATCAAAATCGCTACCACCAGTAATCGCACCACAAATCCTTTATCACCTACCTTATTTTCCTGACGAATAATCATGGCAAAGGCATAAATCAGCAACAAAATAACAATAATCATGTTACACAAATCACGAATAATCATCCAACCTTTTTCAATTGAATCTCCCCCAGCCAGATTATTATAAGTACTTACGGCAATTAATAATTTAAACAACAATCCAACAATATTAGCCAAAAAATAAACTATCAAATATAAGATCCAAGCAATAATAAATGAAACCGCATTGCTAATTGAACTATCAGCGGCTTGAACTGACCAACCGACACCCAAAACCACTACCACCATCACAACCACCCCCCAAACAAAAAACTGACCATAATGCGGTTTGATTTTTTTCCACAAAAAACCAAAACTTGAAGCGATCAGTTTTTTTACTTTGCTAATCATGGCATTAAATTGAAAATTCATGGGCCAAATTATTATGGCTTTTGTACTTAAATTATACCACAAACCATGCCTTAGAACAAAGATTCCAGTTCCTAAGTTATCAACAGGACTTTAATGATTTGGATTTTTTCTTAAATCGATCAATTAAATTAATTATTTTTCGTCGAAGATCATATTTTTTCTCTAAATACCAAATTAAAACACCCACCAATAAGAAAAATATCAACCCGTAATTTAAGAAAGTTTGCCATAAACCATATTTTTCTTTTTCCCAAATTTGTTTTTCTTCTTCCACCACCCCGGCAATTGAATTATCAATTTCCAAGGAAATCAAATCTTTATTTATCCGCGGAATTAAACGATACTCATCCTTGGATTGTGTAATTATTCCAATTATCGTTAACCGATCTCCCTCATTATAATTTTTTACTGATAATGCGGTGGTGGATTTGAAATAAACAATAACCTCACCGGTATCATCAAGCAAAGTTAATCGAACACCGTCTTTTGCCACCACTTCTCCTGTAACTTTCACCAACCAACCTTCCGTTTGTTCACCAATCTCTTGTGCTTTGATTTCATGAGGTTCTACCGAATTCCCTTGTTCAATCACCAAAATATCTTGAGCTTGCGCTAAATTAATTCGCCGTTCACCTTGAACCTCGGACATTTTTCCCACCAACTCCACCCGATCGCCAATTGCCAATTCCGGCCATTGACCCTTGGAAAAATATACTTGAATACCACTCCCTTGTAAATATATTATATTTTTACCCAATAATCCCGGAGGAACGCTAACCACACCGGAAACAGACACCAATTGTCCATTATCATACTGTCTGACTTTATCCAAGGTGGTTTTAATCGGCAACTTACTGGACTTAAGCGCCACCGCCGAAGAAGCACTCACAAGCGATGACATACCGGCAATTTCCAAATCCGCGACTTCATTTTCTTCGCCCGGTGTTACAATATTACTCCAATACCATTCATCCTTATATAAATTATATGATTGGCCTTCAACGCAATTCTTATATTCAATCGTCTGAATTATCAAATCATCAGGCGTTAGCAATCGCGCCATATCAGTATCATTGTTTAATGTTAACTTTGTTATATTATTATAAAAAGAATGGTACTGTCCCGGAGCTAAAAACAAATCATCTTTAATCACAAAAATTCCGCTACCACCATCAATATCATCCAATTTCCAACCTTTTAAATTAACCTCTGTTTGTCCATTATTATATATTTCAATAAATTCCAACCCAACATCCGAACCTTCCGGATTAGCAAAAATTTCCGTAATTATAACGTCACCGACATACTCGCCCCCCACCGCATCTGAATTATTCAATTCCTCATTTTCTTCTGCTACAACTTCTTCTTCAAGCTCAGACTCTTCTTCCACCTCAATAACGATCGGTTCATAAATATTTTCCAATCCCGGTGTGGGCACCAAAGTAACAAAAAAATCTTGAAAATCAATGTCGTAATCCCGATTTACGCTTAAGCGAATTACGGAATACGGATCTGCTGCCATCGGAGCATTATCAAACAAATCTCCATCATCCCAATCACCATACGCCACTTGATCAATCACTTGATTATCAATTGTCTGTAAAATAATAATATCACCGCTATTATTTAAACTGCTCTTATTAAAAACCACATATTCTCCGGGCAATAATTCTCCGGTAAGTTGTGTTTTCTGACCACTCCCCTCAATTAAAAATAAAGAAGATAAATTAATTTCTTTTTCTGAACGATTATATAATTCAATCCACTCTTTTCCCCCGGTAATCGGGTCAGATACAAATTCACTAATTACCACATCACCTGCTTCAATTGCCACAATATCATCTTCTTCATTTGAAGATAAATCATTAACTGGTTGACAATTACACCAACATTGACACTGACTGTTAACATCATCGGGAATAATGATTTGTGCTCGTCCCTCAAAACCGACAAATAAACCAATAATTAAAAATATAAAAAATAATACTCTGTTCATACGCCTCCTTTGAACGGAGCCGAGTCAAAAACCCGGCCCCGAATTAATAATAAATATTCACTAAGCCGTAAGCTTGTTTAAGAACTCTTCAGCTACATACAAATATGGATAATCATTAGCTTTGGCCACCAATTGCCAGCGTTCTCGAATCGGCGCATCATGAATAAACTGTACATTGCGTAAAACCTTTTCCGAATCATTAAGCAAAAACAACTTTGATTTTGCTTCCCAGACACGATAACGACTGCCATTATTCATTTCCTTGGCCTTTTCCTTGAAAGCCCACAAAATTTTCCGCGGATTGGAACGACTTACTCTTTCATTTCCCTCGAAAACATCCAGAGTCTTGAAAATATTGGCGTCATCTTTGGCTTCTTGACGCAAATTACGCAAAATATCCAAAGTGACATTTTTCTTTACTTCCTTGTAAATTGCCACCGGATCATCTTGATTTTCACTTAATTGAAAAATCCAATAAAAATGATTGGGCATAATCACATACGCCAAGTTTCGAACATCATTTTTGATTTCCGCGAGTTTAAAGGCGTTGACAAGCAAATCCAAATACTCTGGAGTAACGAAAATGTTTTTCTTACCGGCAATGGCCGAACTGTAAAAGTAAATTCCGCCCATTTGACGAATTGAAGGTCTTTGTTGCGCCAAATTTTTGGTCGTGACGGTCGACACATTTGTTTTTTCAGCTAACGCTGTTGACATAGTTTTTTTGTTTAATATTTAATCGGCTTAGTTGGTTATTTTAAATACAGGATACGGAAAACTAAAGTTTTCTCCGGTTATTGCGTGGGACAGAAATCTCGCTTGTCATTGCGAGAGATTTCACGAAGTGAAATCTCGTGGCAATCTAAAGGAAAATCCTGCCTATGAGTCCCTTAGATTGCCACGTCGTTCCATTTTATGGAACTCCTCGCAATGACGGGGAGGATTGTCTTAATTTTATCCCAGACTCTGAAACAAGTTCAGAGTGAGAAGATAACTTGTTATACTTGTTCCATTTGTCTTGCTTATTACTTTCTTACTTACTACTTTAGTATGCATCAGAAAAAAAAATCTTTCGACCAATCTTTGTCGGACTTTCCCAACAAAAAAACCGCCTAATTTCTCAGGCGATCTTTTATAATAATCTATTTTTGACTGATGTGAATAACTTATCTATTTAATCAATCCTTCCAAATAATCGGTAAAAAATGATTCCGGCAAATCATTAACTTTCTTATACCAAGACGAACCGTGCAGTTCCACCGCGATTTCCGGTGTGGGAATCCAATGCATTACTCCACCATTTCCAATTTCATAAACCTTTGGCACTGAGGGAATTTTCATCAGAGTACCTTTTTTAAATGGCACATTTCGTCCCAAAGAATATGAAGCCATTTCCAAATGACTAATCACCTCTACCCGCGAAAAATCATTCCCAAAATATGATTCCCAAACTTTTTGCGTAGGATACGCATGTCTGATATTATTACTATCAAGGAAATAAACGGCCGATTGATCTGGCAATTTAACAAATCGTCCCACTTCATAATTAATTATTGGCAAACCGGTCACAAATTCCAAAGCATATATTGTATTATATCGCGCTCCATTAATATAAAATGTATAATTCACCTCTCCGGCTTTTGGTGACCAAGTAAGAAATTGAACTCGTCCATTCACATCGGTATAATCATAAGATTTATCCACCGGCACCGCTGACGAACTGACTTGAATTTCTACCAGTTGATCCGCCACCGGACTATTAAATTGATCTCGCAAATATACATCTATCGTCACTTTATCAACCGAATTGCCAATCGGATTGGCTTTATCAAAAGTAATCGCCGAAGTTTTATAGGAAATAAAAGTTTCAATATATACCTGAACCTCAATCGGTTCAGTTTGTGATATATTACCGGCACTATCAGTGCCCTTAAACACAATTTGATATGTTCCCGGTCCATTAAACTGCCAAGTATATTCCCAAGAATCATACTCCACTCCGGTATTTTTAACAGCAGAACAAACACTATCAACACAAAATTCCACTTTTTCCAAAGTAGCCGGTCCGGCATCACGCGCTCGCCCGCGAACAATATATGAAGTTATATTATTAAAAACTTTACCATCCACTAAATTAGTCGGCACCACCAAAGGAGAGGAAACATCACCTGTTTGTTCCTTATACCAATTAACAGTATCGGCCATTAAATTGTTTTGCGGTAAAAATGATTCTGACAACAAAAACAAACCGCTATCACCGGCTTCATAAACTTGATTTTCATTTAAATCAAAATAAGCGGGTAAATAAAATTGGAATGTCCGATTGCTCAAACCATCACTCGCCATTTCCGCAACCACAAAAAATCGTTCACCTTGAAGACCAACAACATAATCCAAATTCATGAAAACCCATTGATTGTTGACATAATCATAATCAGCGGTCGCCAAATATTGATCAATGGCAAATCCCTGAAAAATATTATCACCATTATCCCGATATAAAACCAATTTTTCAATTTCTGAACCAACCCTAGCCGTGCCATTATTTTTCAAAGTAAAACTTTCCAAAACATCAATAATTGTTGGCTTAATCGAAAAATCAAAAACCAAATTATCAAAGGTATGAGCGTAAAAATAAGTTCCGATTCCCAATGAATTCACTTCCACCGTTGTCATCTCGTCTTCAGCATTGACGGAAAATGGGATAATCATCACTAATATCAAAAATACTAAATTGAATAGTTTTTTCATACATTTTTCTTCTCTTGCATTATAGCAAAATATTATAACAGCGACAAATTGTGTGTTGATAAAATTAGGGATTAAGAAAGTGGTAAGCAAGAAAGCAATAAGCGAGGTAAGTAAGCAAGTGTGACAAGTATAACAAGTAATATGAGTGAAACGAGTATTAAAAGAGATTAGGGATAAGGTATTAGGGGGGGGGAATAGGAAATGAGGGAATAAAAATAAAAACCATATTCTCACTCTGAACTTGTTTCAGAGTCTGGGATAAAATTAAGATTACTCCTTACTGTCATTACAAAAAATTTCATAAAATCGCCCCACCTGTCATTGCGAGGAGTTTCGTGAAACGGAACGACGACTTGTCCATCGAAGCTGTTGCGAAGATGGAGGCAATCTAAAGGACTAGTGGGCAGAAATTTTCTTTTAGATTGCCACGAGATTTCACTTCGTGAAATCTCTCGCAATGACAAAATTCGCTCGCGAAGCGAAACCAGCAGGCTTCGACAGACCTGTCTACCGACAGACAGACTATGTCGAACGGGTGACAACACTTACCCAAATAAAATCAGAGCCATTATTTTGTCACACTGAGCCTGTCGAATGTGTGACAAACAACATAAAAGCTCAAGGTAAAAACAAAAAAATAAAACTTTCCCCAAATAAAATCAGAGCCTTTCGGCTCTGATTTTACTATATCTAAACTATCTAAGCTTAGTTATAAAGAGTTCCGGTCACCACACTGTTGTATGGTAAGCGTAAACCTTCGTAAGCAGCTCCAGTAATACCGTCTTCCCAAGTAAGATCAGTACCAGTTGACCAGTCAAGCTTGGTTTGCATGTAATCACCTGCATCACCAGCCCCAGACAAAGCAGCCAATTCCACAATCAAGGTGTCATTAGCGCTAATCGGGTTCAAAGTTGACAAATCAAGAGCATATTCAGTAGCAGCAGCAGCTAAATCGGCAACAGTGACCTTAGTATTGGGGTTAGAAGCCCAATATACATAAAGATCATTATTAGCACCAGCATCGCTTAATACCAAAGAACCAGCAGTGTAATTGAACAACAAAGTAACATCGTTTAACAACAATTCACTTGGTTCATCAGTTGCAGTTACATTATTACCGGTTTCCAAACTAAAGTTGAATTTACCAACAATCACTTGACCGTTGGTCAATACACCGGCTGATAAACCGGAAGTAACTCCGCTAATGTTCAAACCAACAATGGCGACATCATTGGTCAAAGCATCATTGTCAAAGTTATTAGTCGCATCACCGGCAGTGGTAGTAGCAGCACCAACCAAATTAATGGTTTCGCTGGAACTGACACCAACAGCGGTTACTTCGCTAATACCTAAGGCAAATTCATAACCGGCAGTAGCGGTTTGTTCAGCAGCATTACCAAGTTCACTGGCAACAACACGAACAAAAACCTTTTTCACGCCAACTTCCGGAATAGTGTAATTCCAATCATCAAAGTTAACGAAAGAATCAGTAGCATCATCAGTGATATCAGTAGATGATCCAATAACGGTTGAACCGTTAGAATCAATCAATTCCACTTTATCAATATTTGAAGCTAAGTCAGTATCAGATGCAAAGGTCAATACCAAATCTTTGATCTTCATGTCTTCACCTTGAGCATCAAAGCGCAAAGTTCCGAGTAAACCTGAAGTTTTGCCACCAACAACATATAAGTCGCGGTTAGCCAAAGTATCGGTAGTTACCAAATTAACATCGATTTCACCATTGGTATTAACTGTAACGGTCGGACCAACAGTGGCATCAGGAGTAACTGACAATGTTTGAGTCTTGCTGTCTTTAGCAGTAATGGAAGTAACCTTTACTGTAAAGGCATCAGTACTAGCACCCAAGGTTGAATTGAAAGAAGCTTTCAAATACATGGTCTTGGTGGTACCAGCCGGAACAACATAGGTAAAGCCGTCAAAAGTAACGGTGTTTGCCGCGTTGCCACCTTCAGTGATCTTGTTTGATACGCTCTTAACAATTGAGCCATCAATGATCAAATCAAGTTGGCTGATGTTGTCATCATCAAATGCTGAACCATCATCGGTATCATTGTCAGTGAAGACAACTTTGGAGATAGTTATCGCAGATGAAGTGGTAGCCTTCAAAGTACCTTTGTACAAAGGAATATCTGAAGCACCGGCCAAAGTAGTAACATTGTTCATGGATGAAGTAGCATGGGTCAAACCAGCAGCTACCACAGTCATGGTTTTACCGGTCAAAGTGGCCGGAGTAATGTCAGTAATAGCCACACCTTCAGCATTTTCCGCAGTCACACCGGCAGCTGCCAAGGTAACATAGTATTGATCACCATTATCAGCTAAATCAGTGGTATCTAAACGGAAATTGTAAGAAACTGAACCGCCCTTAGCGATGTAAATTTCTTCGTCAGTGGCATATGAATCATCCAAGTCAATAATACCACCAGTTGCCAAGTTAACCAATTCAGCGTTTTCAATTTCACCAGCACCAGGACCGGTTAAACCAAAGTCAAGACCGGTAATGGTAATAGCTTCAGTTGGAGCGCTGATAGTTAATTTAGCCATGACAATATTGTCAGTGTCAATTTGAATGTCAGCTGCTGGAACAGCAGTGGCATCAAAGTTCAAAGTCATTTTACCGGCAGCTAAAGTGATCAAAGTTGAATCAGCATCATCAGTATCAAATGCGGTACTGACAACTGAAACTTGATAACCATAGCGTTCACCGATCGCTACCACATCAGTAGCTTCTTTGATGTAAAGTTGAATAGTATCAGCTGATTCACCACCATCCAAATCACCAACAACTTTGAAATCTTCAGTATCACCTTTTTGAACTTCAACAGCATCAAACACAAAGGTCAAATACTTGTTGTCATCCATAGTAGCGGTATCAAGCAAAGTAGCACCGTGGTACAAACTGAAAGTACCGGCAGAAGCACCCTTCAAATTACCATTGTTCTTGAAGGTTAAGCTTGAAAGATGAATATCTTCCACACCATTTGTTTCTGTAGCGGTAAATTCTACGATGGTAACATCATCTTCACCAACATAAGCAGTGGTGTCAGAATCATCAGCATCGAAAGTCAATTCACCAACAGTCACTGAACCGGAAACATTCATAGTGTGACCGGTAACAGGGAAATTACCCAAAACATTACCAGAGCTCAAGATAACATCAGTAGCAGCGGCAATGCCAAGATTGTAATAACCATCATTGGCCACTAAAGCTTTCACGGAGAAAACTTTGGTAGTACCTGCCGGAATGTTAACCGGAGTAGCAAAGTTAAAGGTGCGAACATTATTGCTGATGTCACCGGTTGTACCGACTTTTTCACCAGCAGCATACAAAGTCAAATCATCAAGGTTGTCTGAATCACCCAAACCACCAGCAGTTAATTTAACTGAACTAACAGCTACATCTTTTGAACCGGCAGTAAAGTTAAATTTAGCCAACTCAACAATGGTGTTCTTAGGAACAACATTTGAAGCTGGAGAAGTAGATGACAAAGTAACGGTTAACACCTTATCAGTCACAACAACTGAACCAGCGCCACCACCTTGTGATGTATCAACAACAGTAGAAACAGTGCCGGTCATGAATTCGCCCATAGTGGCGGTCATGGAAGCCGGAGCAGTTACTACATAATTCATATTGAAGCGATTAGCTTCAAATGCATCCATGTCAGCAATTTTACTCCAAGTGTTGTTAGCATTTACATAGTAAATGTCAGCAGCACTTGATTTTTTCACTAAAGTACCTTCCGGATATGAGCTACCTGACAATTGAACACCACTATCGGTGTAATTGGTCCAGAAACCATCCGGGATGTCGATGACGCGAGATGCCCAGTTTGCTCCATAGAGAGAAACAGCGGTCGCTTCATCAGCGATATGATAAAGCATACCCTTTGGACCAACGGCAAATACCTTTGGAACAGTAGTAATTTTTACCAAGTTTGTGCCAGGACGTACCACAACGTTACCGGCTAAATCAATAGCGGCCAATTCGTTGTCAGTGATTGTCTTGACAGTATTAAAGTTTGTGTACCAAGTCATGTAAGTTGACTGTGTCGGGAAGGTGTAGCGCTTGCCGTCAGCTGCATAGAAATACACAGCCGGACCGCTAGCTTTGATCAAATCTCCGGCAACTAAAGTAGCTGCTGAGGAAACCGGAACAAACATAGCTGCACCCATTGTCCAGACGATAGTCGCCATTACAACGGACAAGGTTAAAGCTTTTTTTAGCATGTTCATAATTTATTTTATTCTTTCCTGTGGAGCAACAATTAATTATTCATGCATGAAGGATAATTAATCATTGATCCTTATCTTCTTTTTTATGTGCCAACCGCCATTTAAGGCCCGACCTTTTTGATTAACACAACCTAAAGAAAACTTTAGGGTTTTTAACAAATATAAATAATTTGTTTCACGCTATTCATGCTTAGCGTCAAACAAGTTATTAACTTTAAAAATACAATTACACCATTATACTAATTTATCGGTTCATTCACAACCGAGTTATCCTCACCTGAAATATCTGAATCAATAGTTGGCTCAATTTTTTCCGTAGCTACATCTACAATCTTTTCTTGTTCAATGGCTTGCAATTCCGCCAATTTGTCATTAATTACTTGCTCTACCTGAGAAGTTAAACCGGTTGTCTGCTTGACTTTTTCCAAAGCGGCAAGCATATCACCTTGATTCAACAATTCATTTGCCTCGGCTAATATTTTTTTTATTTCCTCAGTATTTAATTCAGGACTAACCGATTGTTCCGTTTCCGTAGTTGCCACCGCACTATTTTCGCTTGCCATTTCCGAGTTTATTTCGTCATTAACTACTGTATTTACAGTCGTCAATTTCTCCATTTCACGAATCGCCACTATTTTATCTTCCATATTTTGAATTTGTTTTTCTATAGTTTCCTTGACTTCCAAAGTGGAAACATTGGAGCCGGTTTGCTGATATTTATTTAAAATAATTTCCGCCACTTTAACACCCACACCATCCATTGCTTGTTGCGCATCAGTTAAATTTTTCATCGCCAACTGAGAATAATTAAAATCTTTTTGGGAGTCTTTTATTTTTTGTGACATTTCCACCATTTTTTGATCCACCAATTTAACGGTGGTAATGGTTCTGGCTATTTCATCATTTTCACCGATTACATTTTTAGCTTTGTCCAAACTTTGTTGTACTCGGTTAACATTATCTTTCAAATTATTGGTCGCAATTTCAATTTTTTTATTTTTATCTTCTATTTGCTCATTACTGTTTAATATTTTTTCAATCTCACTTAATCGCTCCTCGGTATGAGAAATTTGCAATTCTGTTTTTTTGTCCGCATTAACCGTTAAACCAACTTGAACCTTTTCCGAAGTTAATTTCACCGGATATAAAATATTACCCGGCAAACTGGATCGTGAAGCGCTCACCGTCAAACCGCCGGAACCCAAAACAACCACACAAACCATTGTAATCACACCAATTGGTCTGGCCATAAAATTCAACAGTCCGGTTGGTGCAAAAGTTTTAACAAAACACCACAACCGCGAAACAAAAGGTTGTGGTGAAGTTTCCTGAATTTGAATTTGATTCAACAATAAATCCCGATTGTTTTTCATCCAATCGGCCCGCGGTTTGATAGACCGCAAATCTTTTAATTGTTGAATTACTTTATCCATTTTATTTTTCCATTAAATCTCGTAAACATTTGGTGGCCCGATGTAAGATCACTCGGACATTACTGCGCGACTTACCAATAATTGAAGCGATTTCATTGATTGAAAATTCTTCAATATGACGCAGGACCAAAACTTCACGATACTCATCTTTTAATTGATCCAAATATTTTTGAATTTCATTAATCCCGATCTGTGAATCCATTTCCACCATAATGTTGCGACTATCCATAATATTCTCAAACTGTTCTTGATCGCTCATTGGCATTTCGGTGCGTCGTTTATCGCGATAATAATCAATCACCGCATTACGCGCTGTACGATACAAAAGCGCATTTAAATTTTCAATTTTTTTATCAGAAGTTTTAATATACTGCCAAGCTTTTAAAAATACTTCGGCGGTAATATCTTCCGCATCTTCCACGGTTGCCACCTTGAAACTGATAAAACGAAATATTTGCTCCACATAAGCATCATAAATCTTACCGTAAGCTTCCGCATCCTGATACTGCTTAACGCGCAATAACCAATATTTTTCTTTTAAGATGTTCTTCATGATATTAGACGAATCAAACCGCAAAATGTTACAGTTTGACATTTGAATTTTTATAGGTAAAATTATAGCAAAATTATCCATTATTGTAAACACTTCAAAGCCCCTGAATTTATAGTTATTTCAGAGCTTGACAAATATCGTATATTTGCTATAATTTGGTTGTATTTGTACACACCAGTGTAGACAAAAATATGACTGACCAAGCTAAAATTATACGAGTTTCCGTGTCTGAAGCAGCACGGCTGTTTGGCGTAGATACCCACACCATCAGACGAGCCATTAAGCGCCAAGAGTTAAGATATGTGGTAGTTCAAGGTCGCTACAAGATAAACTTTGAAAGTTTGGTGGAGTGGTCCCAGAATCGCATTACCGTGCGTAATAAAACAGAGAAGCAAGGCATTGGCCAATTTGTCGAACAATGGAAAATCCGCAACAAAAAATTCAGCCCCAACCCACATATTATTCCACCTGGTGACACCAAAATATAATTGAATTATCAAAAATCAGAGCTGGCTCCCCGCTCTTTTTTTAATAATTAAAAATCGACTTTATTGATACGACGCAAACAAGCATTCAAACGATCTTGCCCCTTAACCCGAAAAACACAATCATAAACCCGATCAATTTGAGTGATTATATCCTTCCAATTATAATTTTTTTCCACATGCTCACGCGCTCTTTCACCCACATGTTTTACCAACCCGGGATGTTGTAATAAGTATTGCATTTTATTTTTCAAGCTCAAAACACTTTTATTTTTGAATTGAAAACCATAGCCACCGGAAATCGCTTCCAAATTTTCCGGAATATCGGAAACCAAAGGACAAGTACCAAAACTCATCGCTTCCAAAATCACAATCGGCAACCCTTCGGATTCCGATGGATGTACGAACAAATATGCATTAGAATATAATTCCCGCCATAATTGTGACCCCATGGAAATATCATCCAAAAGCATAATATGTTTATTGTTTTTAATACGATCAACCACTGATTTCACATAGTTATCGGTATACATCCCACGACCGACTATTACAAGTTTTTTTCTGGTATTTATTTTTTCATATGCATCGATCAAATAGTGCACTCCCTTGTGTGGAATCAAACGAGACAAAAACATTAAATAATCCTTTTCCACCAAACCAAAAGCTGTGGTAATATCACGCGCTTTTTGTTTTTTTTGCTTGTCAATCCCATTAGGGATATACAAAGTTTGAGCATTATATCTATCCATGACATAATTCTGTATCATGCGAGAAACCACAATTGTTTCATGCGCAAATTTCAAAGCACAAACTTCACCAAGCCACAAGAAAAACCGCGCTACCCTACCCCACTTTTGATGCGTTCGATCAATACTGTGAAAAGTAATAACCACTCTGGTGGCCGGACATAATAATCGCGGAATCCAAGCTAAGAGAGATGGGCCAACACCATGGTAATGAATAATATCAAAGTTGCGACGACACGCATCGATTGAAGATAAAAAAACATGAGAAATGGTATCTAAATTTTTTGTTTTAATTGATGATTTATACAACAACTTAACGCCTTTATAAAAAGACGGCTGACGACGTGTATACCACGGGCGACAATACACAAAAACTTGGTGGCGCAAACGACTTAACCCAACGGCTAAGCGTTCCACGTGAGTTTCCACGCCACCAAAAGTCGCCGGAATTCCTTTTTGCCCGATAAAAGCGATTTTCATAAATTAATTTTCATTTTTATTATACCATAGATTTTTACAATCACCCAAAATTATGTTATAATTTTCGCATTATAAAACAAAAATAAATTTCTTTTATGTTAACTCATTTATTGATCATTGTTCTTAGTTTTCTAGCCTTGATCAAAGGCGCGGACTGGCTGGTTGACGGATCATCAAGTATTGCCAAAAAATTAGGCATTCCGGCCATTGTGATTGGACTGACCATTATCGCTTTCGGAACATCTGCTCCGGAATTGGTGGTAAATGTTATGTCAAGCATCAATGGCGCCAATGAAATTGCTATTGGTAATATTTTAGGTAGTAATATTGCCAACATTTTATTAATTTTGGGAATCGCCGCTATTATCAGTCAAATCAGTGTTAAAACAAATACCGCATGGAAGGAAGTGCCTTTTGCTTTACTTGGTGTAGTAGTATTGATGATATTAGCCAATGATCGCTTAATTGACCACGTTTTAATTTCATCATTATCAAGAATTGACGGCTTGATTTTAATTTGTTTTTTCATTATTTTCCTATACTATATTTTCGGTATTGCCAAACTTAAAGGTGAAGAAACCCCGATTAAAACTTATAAAACATGGCAAAGTATCTTGATGGTCATCGGCGGTTTTGTTGGCTTAATTCTCGGTGGTAAATTTGTGGTTGACAGCGCAGTAGCGATTGCCACCTCACTGGGAGTCAGCCAAGCATTAATCGGTTTAACCATTGTGGCGATTGGTACTTCTTTGCCGGAATTGGTCACTTCCGCCGTTGCGGCTTACAAAAAGCAATCAGATATTGCAATAGGAAATGTGGTTGGATCAAATATTTTTAATATTTTTTGGGTTTTAGGATTAAGCGCCATAATTAAACCACTACCTTTTACCGCCGGATTAAATCAAGATTTATTTATTACCACCGCCGTAACTTTATTGTTATTTTCCTTTATCTTTATTGGCAAAAAATTTACCATCCAACGCTGGCAAGGAATCAGTTTTATCGGAATTTATATCGCTTACATTATATTTCTAATAATTCGTGGTTGAATTATTTAAAATAAAAAAATACGCTTTACCGGCGTGTTTTTTTTAATTTGCCTTTTTACACGATACACATAAACCAAAAAAATACATTTGATGAAAGTCCACCGTCACACCGTGCCGGGCGGCCACCTCATAATTCAAATTAAGCAAAGAATCAATTTCAAGATGATGCAAAGCATGACATTTCTGACAATAAAAATGATAATGCGGATGCACTCCAAATTCATATCTTGTTTGTTGTTTAAGAAAAGAATGTGCGGTAATTAAATTGTCTTGCTCTAATTTCACCAAGTTACGATATACTGTAGCTAAACTGATCTTGGGTAAAGTTTGTTTGATGACTAAAAAAATATTTTCCGCTGTTGGGTGCTGTCCACAACGTAACAAATAATCAAGAATTAATTGTCGTTGATTGGTTTGACGACTGATTTTTTGTTTAATTTCCGACATTTTATGTTGCTATCAATAATTATTCCTAATTGCATTATATTACTAATAACAACATTAAGCTAATTTTTATCCACAAAAAAAAATAAGGTGGTTACCCTATTATGTCTTTTTTACTTTTAACGTGTAATTTCAATCGGTTCATCACCCAACGCTTGACACGCGCCAATTGTAATACTGTGATCAATGTTTTTTTCCAAATAATAGCCGGTATAATTTTCATCCCATTTATTATTTTCAGCCGGACTAATCGGAATATAAGACAAATAATCTCCCTCTAATAAATAATTCAAATCAAGATTATCGGTTAAATTAACAACGCAAGGAAAAGGCAACTCCGCATCAGACAAACCCAGAGAAACCGCTGTCCCTGGTGATAAATTTTCAATATAAGGACTATATAACCCGAAATTATCAACTTTACTAAGAGCCAAGGCATTACTGATCGCCATCACATCTTTAATTTGCTCGGCTCGCAAATCAATTTCCGGTTTATGCCAAAGTGGCGCAGTCGCTAAATACAAAATCACCAAAACAATCCCCAAAAATAGGAGCACAATCATACTCTCAATCAAATTAAAACCTTTTCGCATATACTAACAGTATAATCAATTTATCCCCGGACGTAAAGATAATAAAAAAAAACTCTGCCTATTTTGCAGAGTATTATTTATTACCCACACCACTTTTTCATGACTTCCACTCGTCTTTGCGCCGACGGCAAATCCTTAGTTGCAGGATCAAGCGATCTGGCTAAATCCAAATATTCATCCACACGCTTCACGGTCGCCGGTTCACAATGCTGGAAATGCTCCGCCTCCTCCACATACAAGAAAACCAGACCACAACAGGCAGTAGGATTATTCGAATAAATCTCGAGCAAAGCGGTTTCGCAAAAGCGGAAATGATTAATATCATGAGTTTGCTTATATAACTCCAAATAAGAAAAACCATAACAAATCTTCAAAGTATCGTTTTCAATGGATGACAAATCACTGGTAATCAATTCCTCACATTCACGAATTGCTTCTTGGTAACGCTTGAGTTTGCGTAAAATATTGGCGCGCAAAACTCGCCCATAAACAGTCTTCGGGTTCAGATGCAAGGCTACAGTAATCGCCTCCAAAGCATCATTAAATCGTTCAAAACGATATTGCATCAAGGCTAGCTTCTGCAAACGATGGTAATTATGAGGATCAAGCCGAATGGCCTGAGTAAAACATTGTTCCGCTTGATGGTAATCACCGCGTGCTTGGTAGATTTCCATCAAACCATCATAAGCTTTGAGCGACTGGGGATCAATCGCCAAGGCTTGACGATAAATTTTTTCCGCCTGATCATTCAAACCCTGCTCTTGCATTGCTCTGGCCACTTCCAACCGAAATTGCAAGGCTTGAGGATGTTTTTCCACTACCGTGGAAAACAATTCATCAATTCGCGACCAATCATCAAAAATCGCCAGCAAATTTACCATATTTTTCGTAGCCTTACCATGTTCGGGGTTAACAAGCGCCACCGCTTCATAATGCTTTAACGCTTCCTGAATTTTGCCTTGAACTTTGTACAAACCGGCCAATTCCGCATGGAATACCATTTCCTCTTGAACTACCAAACGCTTTTCATAAAATTCTACCAATTCGGAATAATCATTATTTCGCTCCGCCATTTCACGCAAAGCTTTACGATAAAAACGATTAGTAGGAGTTTTGGAAATTGCTTCCATTAATTTATTTTTTGCCTGAATTGTTCGGCCCAAAAATTCCGCATAACGAGCTTCCGCAACAATCACATATTGATTATGCGGATTCAAGTTAATCGCTTGCGTTAACCATTGAATTGCCGGTTCAGGAAAATTTTCCTCAAGAAAAGCCACGACCAAAATCCCCAAATAATCCGCCAATAAATCAGGCTCTTTTCTCACTAATAGAAAATACAAATGCTCAATCAACTCTTGAATTACCAGCAAACCACGATTGCGCTTTCCACCCTTGACCTTTTTCAAAGCTTTAATTCTTTCCACTAAGGCATCAATCGCCTTTTGATAACGCCTAAAATCAAGATGATTTTTGATGGCAAACGGTTTTTCTAGAGACATATTCGGCACCTCCGATGTGTGGGTTGTAAGGAACCAAGGAACAATTATCAAACTTAACAGAAAAATCAAATCATGTCAAGGTTTTAAAAACAAAAAAATCACCCGTATTTCAGGGTAATTTTGATAAAAAATTATTTGTTTTTTTCCACTTTGGCGGAAGCTAAACGATATTGACAATATTCACAAGATTTTTTTGCCAAGGGAATTTTTTTACCAATCAAACATTTATAAGCTTCAACAATATGATTTTCCACCCAAGCATCATTGCCTTCATAAGGAATTAAATCAACCTTAAACTCCAAACGAGCGTCAAACGCTTGTAAATCCTTACGACCATTAACATAAACAAAATAACCTCGATCAGCCACCTGATGACCGTTTTGACGCAATAACCATTGATATATTTCCATTTGTCGTTTATAACCCTGTTTATAATAATCATCAAGCGATATTGGTTTATCCGTACTGGTGGCTTTATAATCTACTACAATCAATTTCCCATCAGTTCCCAGCCAAACATCATCCACCGCCCCAAAAATCAAAAAATTGGTTAGCGGATGCAAAAATTGCACACCAACAAAATTTTCTCGCCATTGATCCAAGTCCTGATGACGAAAAGGGACAGCTTTCAAACCATAAGCTTTCATTAAAGGATGCGCCACTTGTTTAAGACGATAAATATCAAATTCTTTTTTTAATAAATGATCAACCGCACTATTCAAAGTAAAACCCGGCATTGAAGGCCTGGAAACACCCAAGCGACGATCCAAATAAAAACAGCGCGGACATTCATGAAACATTTCCAGTTTACTACGCGATAATTTAAACGGCTTTTTACTTTTAGGGTCAAAAATATTCTTTTGTCTGACAATGGTCATAAAATTAAGGTTGTAAAATGGTTTCCGATTCTCCGTTAATGGAAATTATAACCTGATCAACCGTATCAAATTGTTTTAATGTTTTTTCAATTTGACTGCGAATACTGGTCACCAAACAAGACCCTCCCACCTGATAATCCAATTGTTCATTGAAATCAGCATAAGCCACACCATCTTCAATCTTTAAGCTTTGCAAAATCACACCTTGATTAATACTGGTAATATAACCTTGTTGTTTTTCTATTACCGATGGTCCTTTTAATAATTCATTAATAGTGGCTGTACCAATCGCTTCGACTTTGGGTATTTGTCGCTCCACTTCTTCTACCCAAGAACAATCCAAAAACTCTGGATCATTGATTATATTGGGGAAAAAAAGTTTAACGGTCGTGGTTTCTTGAGATTTGAATTTAATCGGCAAAGCGATTTGTCGATCATATTGCGGTAAACCGGATGGATTATCATTATGAAAAATCAACCAGCCAGTGGTGGTGGTAGGTAAAGAAAATTCAATTGTCCCTTCAAATGGAACCAAATCTTCGGTCATCCAATCATCTTGCGCCGTCACATAACCGGTCCCGAGTTCCAAATAATTGGCATCATAAATTTTAATAGGGAAAGAAGCTTCAAAAAACCAAGTGCCAATCGCTTGCCCACTAACAGTTAACGGACTGACCACCTGTTCATTGACAATTGGTGCATCAATAATAATTTCACTGCTGTCTTCTGAATATAGCTCTTTTTCACAATTAATCGCCGGTGGTTCAGTCTTCGGATTACCTTGTTTAACCCACTCATTATTTTTACACAACCATTGATCTTCCGGAGTTAGCAAACGAATCACCACCAAGGCGCTCATCACTAACAACAAAATAATTATAATACACAAACTTTTTTTCATATGATATTTTAATTTTCTGACCTTTTCATTATATCATTATTTATATTTTTCACCATATTTTAACTTAAAAAGTCAAAATTCCCAAACAAAAAACCGCGAATTTTCGCGTTTTTTTTGTTATAGTTACATTTTTTGGGCCAAGTATTGTTCCAAGTCATTAATCGGGATTCGTTCTTGTTTCATGGTATCGCGATCACGAACTGTCACACAACTGTCCTTTTCCAAAGTATCAAAGTCAACAGTGACACAATACGGCGTACCAATTTCATCTTGATAACGATACCGCTTACCAATATTACCTCGATCATCCCAAAAAACCGAGTAATTAACTTTTAATTTATCATAAATTTCTCGAGCTTTAACCACTAAATCTTGTTTATTTTTCAACAAAGGGAAAACCGCCACTTTATAAGGCGCAACCGTTGAACTTAAATGCAAAACTGTTCTGATTTCTCCTTCACCCAAATCCTGTTCTTCGTAAGCGGAAGTTAAAATTGCCAGTAAAGTTCGATCTAAACCAAAAGACGGTTCAATCACATGGGGTAAAAATTTGGTTTTGCTTTCTTCATCAAAATAATGCAAATCTTCACCGGAATGTTTTTCATGACTTTTCAAATCATGGTCCGTACGATAGGCCAAACCCCAAAGTTCATCTTGGCCAAAAGGAAATTCAAATTCAATATCAGTAGTTTTCTTAGAATAATGCGCTAAATCATTTTTCGGCACATTGAAATCATGCATTTTTTTAACATCAATACCCACCACTTGCCCGAATTCATACATTGATTCGTGCCAGCGATCAAATATCTTTTCCCACTTTTCTTGCGGTGAGATGAAATATTCAATTTCCATTTGTTCAAATTCCAAAGTACGGAAAATAAAGTTACCGGTGGTGATTTCATTACGAAACGCCTTACCGATTTGACCGATCCCAAAGGGAATTTTTTTATTTGTAGACTGCAAAACATTTTTATAATTGGCAAATATCGCTTGCGCGGTTTCCGGACGAATAAAAACCGTTTCACCCTCTTCTTCCACCGGACCAATCGTGGTTTTGAACATTCCAAGAAACATTTTTTCATCAGTTAAATCTTCACTCTCGCATTGTGGACAGACATTAGGATTGGCCACTTTATCCGGACGAAAACGCGCATGACATTTACGACACTCTTTCAGTGGATCTTTAAAAGATGAAACATGACCGCTGGCTTCCCAAACCCGTGAACTCATCAAAATTCCGCCATCAAGACCAACCATATCATCGCGATCCTGCACAAACATTTTCCACCAAATTTTCTTGATATTATTTTTTAACTCCACTCCCAGAGGACCATAATCATAAGTACTGGCCAAACCACCATAAATTTCTGATCCGGGAAAAATAAAACCACGTCGTTTACACAAAGAAACAATCTTGTCCATGGAATTTGTTTTTTTTGTCACCATATAATTTAATATATTTTAATTTAAAATCCTCGTCCCAATGCTTAAACAAAGCTTAAACACTAGAACGAGGAAACTACCCCGCGGTCCCATCTAGTTTTCCGCTCGAGGCGGACATCTTTTTTTATGTCGGTCATCACGAAAAGGCGCCAAACTCTTCTCTCCCGACTATAATTCAATAATATAAAAATCAAGCTTGTTTGTCAATGACTTTGCCCACCATAAAATATTCATACCCCAAGAGCAAAACCGGTGTGGAAAGAAAATACCAAATAATCACATCATCAAGAGGGAAAACTTGATTTCCGATATATAACGGTAATAAATATTCCCCCGGCCACCACCAATAATTATGGATCAGTGCTATCACCTCAAAAAAACCAAACACACCGGTGAAAAAAAGCGTTGGCCAGATGGTTTTAACCAAAATTCCTTTTTGCAACCAACCTAAAATTATCAAAGCAATCAACAAACCGACTCCCAAATAATAATACGGCCAAGTAACCAATTGTGGAGCAAAAAAATAGACAGAAAAAATCAATCCACCAAATATCAAATAGGCTAAAATCAACCACTTAAAACGAGGCGATATTTTTTCTCGCTTATCTTGCCGAATAAAATATTCATAGAAACACAATCCCCAGAAAAAATTCAAAAACGCAAATATCATGTTCTCCCACGGAATTAATCCAAGTGGTCGAGAAAAAGCGGAATTCACATCCCAAGCATCAGCCAAGCGACTGACCAATTCCAAAGGCGGGGCAAACAAAATCAAGGCAACCAATGAAAACAATAAAATTCGTTGACGAGAATTTTTCAACCAGTAAAAATTAATTATTGCCGGAATCCCCATAATTAAAAAGATCGCCAACAAATATGAAGGTTGAGAAAAAATTACAATCAAAAAACATAGCAAAAGAACTAGCAGTAAAACCAATAATTTTTTCTTATAAAACATAAAATATCTTATTCTTGACTACGAACTTTTTCCAAGGCTAATAAGTCTTTGACGCGAGATCGTAAAGCGGCTTCATTGGTTAAAAAATTTATACTTAACTCTCCTTGACGCACCGCTTCAATCATTTTGATCAAGCGCCCACTGGGATAAAAATCCTTTGACCCGTTTATGCCTTTGATTTTTTTCAATAACTCATACAAAGCTTCAAAATTTTGCACTTGAGATAATTCAGCCACTAAACTAAACTCCGGCATTGAAATAACAGACTCTCCCTCACTGCGCTCACAACTTTTAACTGATTTTAAGTATTCACGAATCACCGGAATTTTACTTAAATAATTTTTGAACATATCAACATAACGGCCTTTTCGACCACCGCGTAATTCCAAATTACCATAACCTCCGGCTTGACGGTGGTATTCAAAAGCCGGCGTTAACAAATCTCCACCATCCACCCAGTCACGACGCACCCCCAAACTACTAACAGCACTATTATTTTCAATATTGGCAATCCAGGCGCGTCCTTTATTATCCCGACAAAATACATAAGTAAACTCTTGGTTGCGGGAAGGGAAAACTTCATAAGTCACCCTCCCATACAACGGAGATTCTTGTTCCCAAGTAGATAACATTTTGCCGAATTCCGGCGCTTGTTCCGGTGAAAAAAAAGTTAGAGTTTCCGGAGATTTTTTCTCATGATTTCGTAATTGTTCAACGGTAGGATAAAACTCACCGCCTAATTTTTCTCCCAGCAAATTTACTTCCGCCCGATATGTTTCGCCCACCAAGACTCGAGAAGTTCCGGCAAACATCAAGTCCGGATTTTCTACATGCAAAGGAGATGTTTGTTCACTGATCTGTGACAAAACTTTTTGTAATACCACGGGGAGCGCCACGCTTACTTCATCGTGTCCCTTACCATACCAATCAATCATTTGATTTTCTTGACTGTAAATAAATCCCGGCAAATATCGCCACAAACCTTGAGAATTGCTCAAATAAAATGATCGCACAACCAATTTACCATCTTTTTCCACATAAGCACTCACCGCTCGATTGCCACCTCGTAATTGATAAGGAGCTGATGATAACAAAATTTTGACTCCTTCAATTTCAATCCGATATTTTGGCTGTAGTCCGGCTTCAATTAGATGCTCGTTGGTTAAAAATTCACCATTGATTTCATCGCCATGAATCACCGCCCGCTGTGCAATTTTTCGTCCTTCTATAGCCGGAATTTCTTGCCAAGAGAAACTCTCCATTTGTTTTTGATGGTCACGAACACTGTCTACTTCTGAATTATTTTCATCTAATATCCCGGATTTTTCCATTTTAATCATCCCCCCTCTAACTGTTTCCAACGCTCGTTGTTTAATTTGTTCGATTTCTTGATTATCAAATCCACCTTGTAATTCCATAATGCGTTTAATCAACGCCGGCAAAGACGCTTGCTGACGCAAAGCCTCACCAAATCGTGGATCAAAATATAATGAATGATTTAATGGTACACCATTTTTTTTCAATGTCAGAAAAACCACAGAATAAGAAGCTTCTAACAAATTTTTCAATGTTTCAGGATCAGCTATTTGTTCAATTCGCGCTATTTCTGATTTTAAACGTCGCTCTTGGGCTTCTTGCGGGAAACGTTCATCAGCTGATTTTTGCAACAATCTCATTTGTTCAAAATATTGTTGCCTTTTACCGTAAAAATAACGCATTGCCGGATACAAATCGACCATTGATTCTGTTTGTTGTGTTTCTGACAATCCCTGCGTTTGCCAAAATTTTTTTATTGCTTTTTCTAAATCAAGTGGCGTGGGAAACTTAGTAATCACTGCGCGACAATCACGAAAAAATTCCGCCCCCGTCAAAACCGGCTGATGAGTCACAAACAATCGCAATAAATATTCAATTTTGGAGTTGGTTTCCGGTGTATTCCTCATTCCGTTAAACATCGCTTGCTCTTCGGGGGAAGCATAACCAAATAAATGGCCGGGCATTTTTATGTGATGCAAAAAATCCTTTAATTGTTCATCATTGATTTCCCCGGAGGCCAATTGACGCATCACTTGTTTTTCTCCTTCAGCCGAAGGAACGAGCATTCGTTCTTCCAATAAATCAAAATTTTGGGTAAAAATAATTTCCGTAATTTTATTTTGAACCCGAAAATTAGGCACATCATATCTGATGACCCGTTCTGAATTTTTGGTTAATTGAAAATTATCTTGATTTTCCATAATTCTTTCAATAATAAATAATTATATCATTTTTAAAAACAAAAATAAAAAAAGACATTGTTTAATGTCTTTGAATTTCACAAAATTTTTTTCGCCAACTGGCAAGCAAACAAAAATCCTTTTTCATTATAACCACAATAGGCCAAAGGAACACCGCTCGGCATAGCTGATAAATGGAAACTGGCATCTTCAATTGTTCCAGCTGATGGATTGGGGGTAAAACGCACCCCTAAAACCACAGTTTTATCTTGCCGTAAATATCCGGCCAAAACACCGGGTAAACCGGTAGCGGTAGCTGCTCCGGCAATAATTACCGATGGTTTATTTTGTCGAATCAAACGTACTACTTCCGGTGCTTTTTCCGGTTCACGATGACAAGAAATAACCGTAATGTCATAAGAAATATTTTTGCTTCTCAAAAAATCCAATCCTTTTTTCAAATAAACACGATCGCTTTCACTACCAATAAAAATCAAAACATTAATCATTTCAGCCTCCATTTTCCGCCACCTTAGTTTCTCAAAAAACATAAAGAAAGTCAAACAAAAAAAGACGAAGTTTTCGTCTTGATTATTATTTGGGTACTTTTTTGGTCATCAGAGCCAAAAACGCAATCACTTGCGAGGCACTATTCAAATTTAGAATTTTATCCCACAAAAAAGGATATTTGCGTGGATCATGATTATTAAAATTAACATCAACAATTGCGATACCACCAACCCAATATTGATACCGTAAATAAAACCGATACGGGGCAACATCTAAACACAAATGGACCATTTCCAAGTCTGATAATTGCTTACTGGTAAAAAAAGCAATTCCCGCTGATCCGTCAACCAGCCGATAGGCCGGGCTTACCACAACCTCACGAACATATTCTTGAAAACGCGGTGATTTGGCCACCATACTATTAAGCAACAAATTCAATCGTCGCATTGCTTGTCGACTCTGCTTCCAAGCCTTTTTGCGTCTCTCTTCATTATCTTCTTCATAAACATAAGGTGTCTTTCGTGCAAAAATATCCTCAAAAAGATTCGTTTGCTTAACAGCATTGATTGCTCGATCAATTTTATTACCCATAATCTCCTCCGTTGAGGGTAATGTTTCAAATTATCAAAATTAATTTGGTTTGTCAATGTTAAAAATTGGAACCAGCTACAAAGCCGGTTGTCCAAGCCACTTGCAAATTATAACCGCCGGTCGGACCATCAAGATCCAAAACTTCTCCAGCTAAATATAAATTATCAATAACTTTTGATTTCATAGTACGAGGATCAACTTCGCTCAACGCCACTCCGCCGGAAGTAACAAAGGCTTGATCAAAAGTCCCCAGCGCTTTTATTTGTAAAGGAAATTTTTTCAATAAATCAAGCAATTGTTGCCGACGAAAAGCATTAAAATCATTTGATTTTTCTCGTCCGGTTAATTTTAATCGAGAAAAAATAATCTCCAATAAACGATCCGGCAAATCAATCCGATTTTTTATGGTTTGTTTATTATTATCAGCAAAAATATTTTTTACTAACTCTTGTTCTTTTTTTCCCGGAAAAAAATCAATCTGTAAATGACAATCAGTTAAATTATCTTCCCGCGCTAAAAAACGACTCAAATTAACAATTACCGGGCCACTTACGCCATTACCTGTAAATAATAAATCTCCAAGCGAATCAGTGACTTTTTCTTTTTTCTTAAATAAAGTAATTTTCAAATTACTAAAACTTAAACCCTGCAATCTCTTAATGAATTTATTTTCACAAACAATCGGCGTTAAACTGGGACGTGGTTTCACAATTGTATGTCCAATTTTCTTTAACAAAATAAACATTTCACCAGTGGAACCGGTTGCTGAATACGATTTTCCGCCCGTGGCAATTACATAATCAGTTGCGTAATCAGTCACTTCATCATTTCCCACCACGCCAACAATTTTTTTATTTTTTACTAAGATTTTTTTTATCGCACAATCAAACTTAATTATCACTTTGTTTTTTTTCAATTCTAATATTAAGGCATCGCGTAAATCTCCCGCTTTATCAGATTTGGGGAAAACGCGTCCGCGATCTTCCACTTTTGACTCAACCCCCAAACTTTGAAAAAAACTCATTATCTCCGTTGGTCCAAAGCGTTTTAACGCGCCAAACAAAAACTTTCCATTAGGGCCATATTTTTTTACCAATTCCTGATAAGTATCACCCACATTGGTAAAATTCGCCCGACCATGACCGGTAATCATTAATTTAACGCCCGCTCGATTATTTTTTTCCAATAATAAAACCTTTTTCCCTTGTCTACCGGCTTGAATCGCCGCCATCATCCCCGCCGGTCCGGCACCGATAATTAAAACATCATATGTCATAATATAAAAAAATTATTCTGGTTTGTATCCAGGACGCTCTGTAAGTGGCGTATACCGCATGGGATAGCCATGGAAAACTTTCAAATCCAAATTCTTGGGCTGATTAAAAATAAATAGGTGCATCATATCAGGAATTTTCACCCAACCGCGTTTTTGATACATCCCTTTGGCCGGATTATCATCCATAATAGCATCAACCAAAACACCCGGTTTTTTTCTTTGACGCAAAAAGTCTTCTACTTGATCCATTAATCGACTACTTAATCCTTGTCCATGATGAGAATATTCCACCCACAAATCATTTAATTGATACAATGGAATTGGCTTGGATAAATATAAAAGCTCAGCTCCGGCAATCACTTCTCCATTTTCTTTAATTTCAAAGACATGGATTCCCTGATCTCGCTCTTTCCAACTTTCCTGAGAATTTTGAAAGATTAGAGTTTTATCATTTCGAGCATTGCCCTTAGACTCAGCCTCATTTAAATATTTATTAATTTCAATATCAATCAATTCATTAAAAATTCGCCCAATTGTTACTTCGCGATCATAATTGGCATAAAATTTACCATTAATATAAATCGCTTCTTTATCCACCATTACTTCCACCAAATAAATTTGTTCCTTGTTTTTCATTAAACAACCAATAATTTTACCATCTTGACCATGAGCATTTTCCTCATACCCAAGATAAGAGATTGCCAAACCTAATTCTTTAGCCCAATTATCCAGCTTCACTCTTTTTATTCCTTCGTTGAAAATTGATTGCGCCCAATCTTTTCGACGATCCAAATTTGGAGCCTGACGCAGCTTCCCCAATTCATAAGATGGTCGAGGTTGATCAGTAACTATTTTTTCCGTCATATTGACAAGTAATTATTATGCCTTAAGTATAACAAAAAGTTCGCCAAAAAGCGAACTTTTTTATTTAAGAAAATTAACAACACTGACAATCCTTTTTATAAGTAAATAACTTATAAATTGCCGACAAACCAACTAAAATATAAACAATTCTTGAAATAATAGCTGCTTGGCCACCAAAAAGTTCACCAACATCCCAACCAAATATCCCGACAAGTAACCAATTAAGACCGCCAACAACCAGCAGAATATAGGCAATTAAATTTAAGGCTTTCATATCTCCACCTCCAATCTGATATTTTTTGAAAATAAATTTATAATTATATCAACCCCCCTAATACTATTATCATAGTCCTACTTTAAAAACACATCAAGAGCATCCTTGCCTTTTTCCAGCCAATTTTGCTGACCACGCAACTCCATTTCCGTAATATAATCAAGAATAATTTCCTTTTTTTCCGCCTGATCTTCAATAATGATTAAATATTTTTTCAATAAATCAAACCTGGTTTGTTCGCGTAAATTTTCTTCATCAATTTGATACCAGACTTGATTTTCAAACGCCCATACAACAAAATCATCATTATTTAATCCTTGTTCAATTTGTTGTAATAATCTTTCTTGGATTTCTGATTCCGACTCTCCGCTGTAATCACCGGCCGGCAAACGATCAATCAAGGGCGCGATTAAATCTTTGACTTTTTGATCCAAATTTTCCGGATTATAAGGGATATCGGCAACCTCATAAGCCGGGCGCATATACAAATTCACATTTTGCGGACGCTGAACTAAATTCATGTCAATAATGGTTTGTGCCAAACTACTAGCTTGATTAAAAGACAAATCAGTCTTAATCATTTTGTAAATCAAATATTCCAAAGCTTTATTCAAAGATGAATCAGCTCCTTTGGAATAACGCAAAATCATCGAACGCAAGAAAGTGGAATGATTACGCGCGCGTTGCGGTTCACCGATCGCATACGCTTGACGATTACGGAGCCATTGCAATGTTTCCGTGGCCGGTAAATCCATTTCACGTAAAATCCCTTTAGTCGTGGAAAAACCAACAATTACCAAATAATCAGCGGTCAATCCCAAAATTTTTTCTATTTGCGCAATACCGTATTCCAAACTCACCAATCCACATGAATTGGAAACATAATAATCAGTTGGCTTGTAACCACTTCCCGGTAATGGCACATAGGTACCACGTGGCACCGCCGTAATATTTATACGTTGATTTTTTCGATCAATCGTAAACATTTGAATAGCATCACAATGACCATTAGTCTGTCCCAAACGAGAATCCATACCAATCAACAAAACATTAATTACCTCCCGCTCACCAAAGGGATCTTGCTCGGCATTTTCAATCATTGATCGACGATTGGCAATAAATTCATTAATTTGTTGTTCTTGTTTAGCCTGAGCCATTCTCGCTTCTCGATTTAAATACCAATCATAAAACACCTTGCTAACAAAAAAAGTGGCAATCATGATTAAAAAAAATATCACCGCGATTTTGATTCTCTGTTTCATACTTTCATTTTACAGTTTTATATCCAACTAAGCAAAGTGGATAAACTTGTTTTTTCTTTGATTTTGTCGCATAATAATAACAAATATCATAAATCATATGCGTGTCCCTATTAGAAAAGCCGGAAATTTACCCAGTATTCCCATAGATTACCAAATAACCCAAGAAAAATACCAAGAACTGATTGATAAACTTAATCACTTAAAAAAATTCGTTCATCCCCAACTATCCAAAGAAGTGCAACGATTAGCGGAATTAGGTGACTTTTCGGAAAATGTCGAATACCAATTGGCCAAAGGCAAATTACGCGGATTAAATCAAAAAATTGAACTCTTAGAAAAACAAATCAATCGCGCCGTAATTATTGAAAACACCGGTAATAATCAAACTGTTAAACTGGGCCATACCGTGACTGTAAAACTTAATAACCGAGAATTTACGTATCGAATTTTAGGTTCCGCGGAGATCAATCCCGGGCAAGGGATAATTTCTCAACACTCTCCGATTGGCCAAGCTCTCCTTGGTAAAAAAGTAAATGACCAAGTAATAGTGCAACTTCCTGACCGTCAATTAATCTATCAAATCTTGGAAATAAAATAAACGGCTTTACAGAGACCGTTTTTTTATTTTAGGGATTAGGGATTAGGAAATATGCAACAAGCATCCACACGGCTTATCTCGCAAAAGAATTTTTTGCTTTACTAAACTATCTATCAAAATATTTTGTTTTGAAGCTCCTTTGGCCAAACGTTTATCAAGAGGCGTCTGATGACGATAACCGCGACGCTCAAATTCAGCCACTAATTTTTCATGTCGCAAATATAATGCTTTGGTTTTACCCACCCATCTCAAGGTTTCCGGATGACGCGAATAACCTCCCTTGCTTTCATGCTTAGTCAAAATATTCCACAAACCATGCAATTCCCGATGCTCAGCCACCAAATGTTTGTGACACAAATACCGCGGATCTATATCCCAAATTCTCATATTTTAGTAATTAAATTCACACAAAGAGATACAAGGATGTTTGCATTGCACTTGCTCGGTAAAATGTCGACAAGCATCAGCACACTCAAAAAATCGCCCGCCATTTTCCTCACACCAATCAACCGATGCTCTTTCACACTCCTGATATTGCGACAACCACTCACCATCTTGTTTAATACAACTTTTCATTAAATCAATTTCACCATAATTATTACTCATCCAAAAATAAAAGACTCCTCCTAACAAAAACAAAATCAAAATCAATATCAATATCAATACAAACAAAAAGGATTTTTTAATAATCATATAATTTAATTAAGGATATTAATATAATATCACAAATATACAATTATATAAATCAATAAATTAGCACAAACCATACAAAAGTGATATGATTAGCTTATAAAATAAAACATATGTCCATGCCATTAATTATTCTTTTTGTTCAAACTATCGTATTTTGGTCCTTAGCGGTAATTTTATATCGTTTCAAAAATCGTTACACCTTAATTCCCTTATATTGCTACATTGCGATTGCCACTATTTTAACCCATAATTTATCAGATCTGGGGTTTGGAATTGTCACCGGCAATTGGTATTTTTTTATCTCTTCATTTTCGTTCTTTACCACATTGATGTTAGGCGTATTTTTACTTTATTTATTGGAAGGTCCCCGCGCCGTGCGACTGGCTTTTTGGATTATTATCGGAGTTTCACTATTTTATATTTTGATTATTTACTTACTTGGACTACAAACCAACACCGACAATTGGATACAACTGAATATTTTAACAGGTACTACTTATTTTTGGTCAATTTTAAGTATAATTATAGATATTTTTTTACTGGCTATTTTGTGGGAAATCCTAGCCAAAATAAAATGGTTTCCACTCGCATTAAGAATTCTGATAACCTCTGCCACCGTCTTAATTGTTGATACAATAATTTTTTCCACCGGAGTTTTTTGGGGCACAGAAATTTACACCAGCATGTTAAAAGGCAATATTTTAATACGCCTAATCCTCGCAATTTTAACTGCCATTGTAATGACCATTTTGTTAAAATCAATCGGTTTTTCCGAGGAAAAACGAAACAAACCGGAAAATTTATTTGAGGTTTTAAATTTTAAATCCGATTTGGAAAGGAAAATCGATACCATGGAAGAAATATTGGAAAAATACAAAAAAGTGGAGAAAAATTTTCAAGAATCACAAGAAACTTACAATCTCGCTCTTAGCGGTTCGGGAGCGGGAATATGGGATTGGAATGTTATTACCAATCATATCAAGTGGTCACCCAAAGTTTATCAAATGTTAGGACTAGGGAAAAACCAGCTGGCTGAATCCCTGGATGGCTTCAAAAAAATACTGCACCCCGATGATTATGAAAAAACCTTTAAAATCGTTAATGATTGTTTGCAAAACGGTACCCCTTATGAAACAGAATATCGTCTGAAAAATAGTTCCGGACAATACCGATGGTTTTTGGCCAGTGGCACCGTAAAAATGGACAAAAATAACAAACCGATTCGCATGGTTGGCTCACTCATTGATATTGATGATCGCAAAAAGGCGGAATTACAACTGGAAGACAAATTGGAGGAATTAACCAAACTTAACGAAGCTATGGTGGGACGCGAAATCAAAATGATTGAATTAAAAAAAGAAATTGAAAATTTAAAAAAATTAAACATTAAAAAATAATTTATGGAAAATAAAATCAAAAGCACTCCCAAAGATGTATTTTTGCATTTATTCAACATTGTGACATTTTATTTAAGCGTTATTGGATTTATCACTCTTTATATACAATATATTAATGCTACTTTCCCCGATGCCTTGAATTATTACTTCACCAATATTGCCAATAGCGTTCGCTGGGCCAGTTCAATTTTATTTGTGGCTGTTCCCTCTTTTATTTTATCTTACTGGCTTTTGGAAAAAGATTTGAAGAAAACTCCGGAAAAAAGAAATCTTAAATTACGAAAATGGCTGATTTATTTCACTTTATTTATTTCCGCCATTACCATAATCATTGATTTAATGGTCTTTGTATATAACTTCTTAGATGGAGAATTAACAGTCCGCTTTATTCTAAAGGTTCTGACCGTATTGATTGTCGCCGGTGCGGTTTTCGGCTTTTATATGTGGGAATTAAAACGCGAAAACAAAAAAAGCCAACTACCGAAAATTTTAGCTGTTATTTGCGTCATAGTGGTTTTGGGAAGCATTATTATCGGATTTTTCATAGTTGGCACACCAATGGAACAACGCAATCGTCGGATGGATGAACAAAGAATTCAAGATTTACAAGTTATTCAAGGACAAGTAATAGATTATTGGATTAACAAAAAAACTTTACCACAAAATTTGGATTTACTGAAAAGTGACATTACCGGCTTTAATACCCCAACCAATCCGGACACCAAATTACCATACAGTTACCAAATTAAGGGGGAACTGGAATTTGAACTATGTGCTGAATTTATTACCGATGATGCGAAATACCCTGAATTTGACGCCAAAGATTATCCGCGTGGTTATGATTATCAACAACAAAACTGGCGACATGGGCTAGGCAATACTTGTTTTACGCGCACCATTGATCCTGATCTATACAAAAATGTGACCCCAATGCCAGTAGAAAAGATGATGTATTAAATAAAACAATCACATAAAAAAAACCGTCATTAAGACGGTTTTTTTGTAACTTCAAAATTTTAAATTATTCTAAACAATCAGCTGGACAAGAGGTTGATGTTTCAGCACACGGACAATTAGTTCCTAAACAAACAATTTCATTACAAACACCATCACCGCATTGATCAATACATATTTCAACTATTGAATCAGTTTGAGCCTCACCAATTTCCACCACCTCCAAATTTCGAACAATTAATTGATTTTCTGTCATAATACCCTGAACATTTACGCGACTACCAACAGTCAAATTTTCCGAAGCACAAACTTGTTCTATTTCATCAATCAAACAATTAGATTGCTGATCAAAAACCAAGCCCAAAGTTAACGCCGGTTTTCCAGGTTCTTCATATACCAAAGTCCAAGCATCATTACTACCGGTCAAATAACCAGTTTTGTCTACAGTATTTTCATCAGTTCCCACAATTTGAAATTCTGTAATTTCAACCTGTCCGTTATAAATCATATATTTTACCATTCCCACAAAAGCAATATGGCCATCCTCATACTCCACTAAACACTCCCCTACATTTTCACATTTAATTTCCGTCACATAAAAAGTTCCGCCCAAAACTGCCGGTTCTGGTGATAAATTGTTAATGTTCTTTTCTAAATAATCTTTGACTAAAGTTATATCATCCATTTGATTTTCATTAATCGGTAAAATGTTTTCCCCTTGTTCGATCATTAATTTGTAAGAATAAAACCCCACAAAAACCAAAGCCGCGACAAAAATTAAAATGGTTATTAAATAAATGGAACTTTTTTTCATAAAACAATTATTTAAGGTTATTATACTAAAAAAATAATTAGATCATACCAGTTTTCATATTAAAATTATATCGTAAAAAAACAACAAAAACAACCTTAATAATTATATTTAAAATAAAAAATACCTCCAGCAAAGGTTATTTTTGTATTATTTTACTTCTTTTTATTAAACTTTATTATCTTGACCACCCCAATCCCAAATAACACCACCCCGATTAACTGTGCCCCCGGACTATCATCATATCCGCCAAAAATAAATATAAATATTCCCAGAATTATAAGGAGAATAAATAAAGAAAGTTTTAGGTATTTTTTCATAAATTAACATTTGGCTCAAGAACTTAGCTTTATTCACAAATAAAACAAAATTACACTTGTGTATTATCAATTTATTATTTCAACCAGACATTAACCTTTTGTTTAATTGTGTTGATTATAAATTTCAACAAATTTCTTTAGACCTTCTACGGACAATTCAATATTACATAAAAAATTACCGCCATTATCTATTGTCTCACCTAGTGAAGCCTGAAGAAATGGAGAGGAAGTCCAATCCCCTTCACCAAACTCCTCGTCATCATCTGAAGTAACAACAACATAAATATCATCACGTGCAACAAGTTTTCGTATTATTTTCTGAACCGAACTGTTAAGATTTCGAAAAGCTTCATAAATAACTTCTTGTGATTGCCCATAATACACTCTTTTTTCAAACATGTCTTGATAAAATTTTTCTAAAGTTTTTTCAATTTCAATTAATGAATTACCAACATTTGTTGATTCAAAAAATCCTCTTTCATTCATAATTTTTTGATAATTTTTATTATATATTAATTTTATTTGATCATTTTAATAGTTAACCACTCACTTTATTTAATTCACCGAATGAAATACTCTCCAACGCCAAATCAACGGTGGGCCATAAACTCAAGAGTTAACGATTAGTTCATGGCTCGGGGATAGGGATTTGAACCCCAATTAACGGGACCAGAACCCGCTGTCCTACCATTAGACGATCCCCGAATAATGAATGTTTAAATTGTAAGGATCGTCGTGGTAAGTCAATTACTTGTCCGCCGGAGCTTTAGCGAAGGTGGAGACGATCCCCGAATAATCTTAAATTTTGTAAGGATCGTCGTCATAAGTCCATTACCTGTCCACCGTAGCTTCAGCGAAGGCGGAGACGATCCCTGCCTACCGGCAGGCAGGCCCGAACAATGTTAAATTTTATGGATCGTCGTTATAAGTCCATTACTTGTCCGCCGTAGCTATTAGCGAAGGCGGAGACGATCCCTGCCTACCGGTTTACTTCGCCCGCATAGCGAGGCGAGCGGGCAGGCTTGCCCGCCGTAGCTTTAGCGAAGGCGGGCCAGAATAATGTTTAAATTCTAAATATTAAAATATAAACACTAAATATAATTCCCCGATACTTGTCACACTCGTCTTACTTGTCTTGCTTACTACTTTTCCATTTATCAACTCAGACTCTGAAACAAGTTCAGAGTGAGATAAATAAAAAATTCATATAACTAATCCCTGTTCCCTAATACCATTACTTTATACACAAACCGAATTCTAACAAATAAATTAAATTTTATCAACCACCGCCCCCCCAAAAGCATCAATCACTTGTGATAACGGATCCTTAACTTCCGGTTGCTCAATATTAATATCCACATTACTTTCCACCCGCGTGAAGTCTGACAATTTCAGAGTTTCATCAACCACTGTTTCCAATTTCAAGATAACACCGAATTCTTGAGTTAAAATTTGAACAATTTGATTAACATTATCCGGCTGAGAAAATCGCGTTCGTTGTAATTCAAACCGAAAACCGATGGTTAAAAAATCGCCTTCCAAATTTAAAGGGCGCGCCACACTCAAAGCCATCCCCAAACTGTAATTTTTTTCACTGATAGCGGAAATCACCAACGGCCATCGCGTTAAAACCTGATTAAAAGTTAAACTCATGCCATTACTCGCTTTGACCGCCGGCAAACTAATGGTTTCTACTTTCAAATCTTCAGAATTTTTTTTTTGATTTTCTTGATTGATCAAGGAATCAACTTCAACATCATTATTTGTTTGAATCGGTTGTTCTGATAAAGATTGTTCAAAAGACTCAACAATCACAGTCCGTTGTTTGGTATCTACCTCGATTTTCTTTTCTTCAACTGGCAAAGAAGCGTTTTTCGTTAATTCCACAATCGCTACTTCAAAAGGTAATTGTAAAATATAATTTTGCTTAAATTGTTCACGAGCTAACAAAAACACTTCAATAATACGAGAAAAATGCGCCGGAGTAAAAGATTCAGCTTTTTTCACAATTTTCTGGGCCATTTCCATGTCCATATCCTGCAAGAATTCTTCCAATGACCCCACAACACGATAAACCATTACTCGTCGCACGAAATCAATAAATTTATTGAAATAATGTTGTAAATCAACCCCACCTTCCACCAAAGAATTTATCAATTCAATAGCCAAGCGAGTATCTTTGTCCAATAAATATTGCAATAATTTAAAATAATCTTCATGATTGGAACGAGGAATCACCAATTCCGCTTGAGCAGCGCTGATTTGCGTACCACCCAAACTTAAAACTTGCTCCAATAAACTTTCCGCATCACGCACGCAACCACCGGCGCTTTGAGCAATTAACTTCAAAATTGATTCTTCCACCGTGATTCCTTCCGCCTGAGAAATCATTCGCAATCGCTGCACCAAATCAGGCAAAATTATTTTTTTAAAATCAAAGCGTTGACAACGAGAAATTATGGTTACCGGTACTTTTTGAATTTCCGTAGTAGCTAAAATGAAAATTACATGCGCTGGAGGTTCTTCCAAAGTTTTGAGCAAGGCATTAAATGCTTGAGTAGATAGCATGTGAACTTCATCAATTATAAAAACCTTGTATTTTTCTTGCGTGGGTGAAAATCGCGCATTATTAATAATATTGTCACGGACATTATCAACACCGGTATGTGAGGCGGCATCAATTTCAATAATATCCAAGGATTTATTTTCCAAAATTTCCTGACAACTGCGACAAGTATTACATGGTTCACCGTTTTCTTGTAAATTCAAACAATTCACCGCCTTGGCTAACAATCGAGCCATCGTGGTTTTCCCGGTACCACGCGGTCCGCAAAACAAATAAGCATGAGCCAAATGATTACTCATGATTTCATTTTGCAAGGTGATTTTGATATGATTTTGATTAGTCACCTCACCAAATGTTTTGGGACGATATTTTCGATACAAAGCAATACTCATAGATAACCCCATTTTACCAAAATTATTCAAGTATTTCAATCAAAATATACAAAGATAAAATTGCAATTGAATTAGCGAAAAATTGACAAGATTTAATCTTTTTAATATACTATCAACCAGTTGTCCCCACCCTTCGGAGAAAAAGCATGGAACTGCAATCAAAGATTCCTCGTAAATTAAAAATCATTTGGGTTAAATTGTGGCAAAAAACCTATCCGGAAACAGTGGAAATTAATGGTGTTGTTATTTCTGTTACCCCAGAGACCACAAACAAGCTAACGATTAAAAAATTTATTATTTGGGATAAATCTGCCAATAGATTTTATGGGTGTATTGATTATCTTGGAGCTTTAATCCCGCATTTTGACAATAACCAAGCTATGCCAATTCCGGGGAATCAAGTCAAAGCTCGACTTTACACTAAACCACAGTTTTTTCCAAAACATCCCTGCACGACGATCAAACACCCCGAATCCGGCGATCCTGTATTGGTTTTATTTAATGAAACGGCTGAATTTTCTTGTTCGACAAATTAATTACTTAATTAAATTAATATCATCTAAATCGATGATATTTTTAAATTTAAAAAACAGAAGATATTATCTTCTGAAAATTTTAACCATCACACCGTTGTAAATTTCTCTCATGAGCCAAACTGCGACGCTGATAAAGATCAATTAAATATTTCTGACGTTGTTCACCATTCATCATGCAATAAGCCTTCATATCCAAATTAAGAGACGGGTGAAATTCGTTTTTACGAATCCACAAACGATACCACCATAACAAAATCGTTTTATTCCAAATAGAACATTTTAATTCGAAGAAAAATCGAAGAACAGGATTACTTGGGCATTCCACATCTCTTAATTTTGCCGCATTCATAACCACCCTCTATTTTGAGCTTTTACAAAATAACATAACCAATAATAAAAATCAAACTTAAACCTTGACAAAATTCAATTTTTTTATTATTTTATATATAACCTTAAAAAATAAGGGGACTAATGTTTGCCTGGTTAAAGGACTTTCTGGCATCAGGAATCACCGTTACCGGTACAATATTGCAAGCCAATGAAGAAATTGTTTTTGGTCATTACTTGGTAACCCAGTTTGTGATTCAAGATAAAATAACAGGCGAATTACATGGTGGAATTGATTTTCGTCACCCAGTAATTAATCCCAGAGACACAATCACCGTTTTCTTGAGTTTTGAACATCGTTTCCCACCATTAAATCCGGAAATTTTTATTCATCCACAAACTCGGATCGAACATTTAATCAAATTCAAAGAAGTTGATTACTAACAAAAAAGTTACGCCAAGCGTAACATTTTTTTTATTAAAATTGATTTTATTATTGTTTTATAATATTTTCCACCGCCGCCCAACGACTAATCGTATCTTTGGGGATCAAAAATACCACTTCATCACCGTCTTCACCCTTATAATAAGTCACGCTGGCCGTTAACAACCGCCATTTTTTATTATCCGCCACCGCATAAAATTGCAGGTTTTGTGGATCTTGTTCCAATAAACCGACTATTCTCTTTCTTTCAATCGGACGGATTTGTTTATAAACAAAAGCACCTAAATTATTAATAGTAAGCTTCAAAATATCACCTTCTACCAATTTTGACTTAGAAGCATAATTCGCCGGCACATCATACTGTTGCCCATCGGAACCAATCATATTTTGGCCATCAAAAACGCCTTCAATTATCTTCTCGGCATTACTATGAATCACTTCTGAAGCAGACCCCACTGATGAAGATTCAGCTACCGCTGGTGTTCCGGCGACTGAACGCAATTGCATAATTTGTTGTTCCAAATTTTTAATAGTTTGAAGCAGTTGCGCTTGGGACATTTGTTCTTGTTCCTTCACTTGTACTACACCGCTTGTTGATTTTGTTTTTTTCTTACGTAAAAACCCAAACATTTTATTTTTTTTAATTGCGCAAGAGTTTATTCAACCTCCTGATTGCATAAATTTGCCGCAATTTGATATTTTTATTTTTATTTTGTTTTAATTGTATCGCACCCGAGCACGTTCCAAAATTTCTGATTCTATTATATCACGATCTCTGCCATACTTCAATCTGGATAATTCCATAATCGCCTCCGCAATTTCCGGATTCTTTGGTTTTTCACGCTGAGGAACGAACATATTGAAGGCCGGCGGATTTTGATTATTAACAAGCAATTTAATAAAAACTGTTCGCGATGGAACATTCATCACATCATATTCACTGAAAACCGGAGCAAATTGTTTAGCCATCACTTCTGCATCATCCACACCAACACGATAACACATAATCGTTCCTATATTACCGAAAATCGCATCACGAATTTCCTCATCTTGCTTGGTCTTGGCCAATTGACCCAAAAATTGATGCGCAATATAAAGGGATAAACGATATTTTCGCGCTTCTGATAATATAATGGAAATTCCTTCCGTTAAATAGTTTTGAAACTCATCAATGTATAAATAAAAATCTTTGCGATCTTCCGGTGCCATATCCGCACGACTGAGAGCAGCTCCTAACAATTTACCGATTATCACCATACCGAGCAAATCCGAGTTCATATCTCCGATTTTACCTTTGGCCAAATCACAAAGTAAAATTTTCCCTTCATCCATGGCCTTACGAAAACTAAAAGCACTTTTTTGCTGTGCAATAATCGGACGCATATAATCATTACCAATAAACTGCGTCAATTTAGACGTAATGTAAGGAACCATATTAGCCAAAGATGCTTCTCCACCGGCTTTTTGCGCTTCTTTTTCCCAAAAATCTTTTACCGTCGGATTTTTAGTTTTCGATAATTTATAAGCTCGATACTCATCATCGGCTAAAACTCTGGGAATTTCCATTAAAGTCATACCGGAATCCTGATCTTCCATCACCAATTGGGCGGCATTACGAAAATATTGTTCAAACATTGGTCCGCCGGTTGAACGCAAATCATACAATTTATCAAATATATTAAGCAATTCATTAATTACAAAAGTTTTTTGTTCCGGTCGTTCAAATTCCAATAAATTCATTCCCAATGGTCGATCAATATCGGCGGGATTAAAATATATAACATCTTCCGCTCGTTCCTTGGGTATATATTTGATAATTTCTTGCGCTAATTCACCATGCGGATCCATAACACAAACACCCTTACCATTTTGAATATCTTGCAAAATCATGTTGGCCATTAAATAAGATTTACCGGTACCGGTTTTACCAATACTGTATATATGACGACGACGATCTTCATCAGTAATACGCACAATTCTTTTCATTCCGCGATAATGCGATTCTCCCATAATTGCGCCTTCCTGTGGCAATTCCAAAGGTGGGGGTGCTTGACGCGCTTCGAGCCAATGAATTTTCGGATTAGAATTAATACCGGATAACGGAAAATGAAACAAACTAGCCAACTCTTCACTGTTTAAAACAATTTTTATTTTTTCATCGATATTACGATAAATAAACTGACGGATAATCGCTTTATTTTTCTTATCCGCCGGTGAAAAAGAATTACCGTATTCGTAAATATTATATTGCGCAAAAGCATTAAAAATATTATCCAAATACATATCCACCTTGGCTTGCAATTTACTGGCCACCACAATACGAATATTGGCATCCACACCGGCTTTACTGGTTTTTTCTTCCAAACCCTTAACAATTTCTTGTTCCATGGGTGATAATTGATGATGTTCCTTCTGTTCCGGCTGGCCACCCTGACCACTACCGGAGGATTTGAAAAAGTTTTTAAATTCTTTGCTCAAGGCAGATAACGGACTTTTATTAATTTCCTTCATGGCCCCTTCAAAAGTAAAGCCTTGTTGCATCTTAGCCGCTACTTTGGCACCCGGCTTATGCCACTCTTTTTTGGCGGAACGAAAAACAATTTGAATCGCTGCACCATCTTGCTCATCCACTTGACTGAGTGAATTAATAATCGCCTTCATTGGATCGGTTTCAATTTTCTTGTAAGTTTTTATCGGGAAGAAAAAATCTTTTTTAAACTCCAAAGTTCGCGCACCAATAATTGAATCTGGCGCAAAAATATTATAATCAGCTGATTCCTGCACTACCGCATCAGGAAACTGCGCGGTAATTTGATCCTTAATCAAACCGACCAATTTTTTCGGAGAAGATATATAAAAAGAAATTTTACCTTGATGCGCCACAATCTCCACGCTTAAATTGTCCGTCCGTCCGCGCCACCAAGCCTTAAAACCTCGCTGTGCTTTCAAAGCAGCCAAAGTGGTCAAAAAATTTTCCATCACACTGATTTTTTCCTGTAACTGTTGTAAACTGATATCTGTTTCCGACGATTGCCCGGCTTTTTGTGAAGCTGACATTTGTGGCAACATCACCAACATTAGCACCGTGTCAAAAATTTGATTTTTATTATGTACACTGCGCGCGATGGCTCGCAAAGTATAAAAAATCACCAATAACAAAACCAGTGATGCTAAAAAAATCATCATCGGCCAAAAAAACTCACTGTCATAAACCGTTGACCAGAATGTCCAATCAATTTCCGGCATAATAATATGGTATTTTTATTTTTTCTTTTTATTTTTACTCGTCGAGTCCCCCGAATCTCTACGACTAAGGAAATACTCAATTAACATTTTCACCCCTTCACTAACCAAGCCGAGATGTCCAAAACCGCGATTCATCAAATTGTGCAGTTGTTGAATTTTCTCCGCGATGCCATTTACCGCTCGATTGACTTTTCGTACCAAAGAAATCCAGTGAAACAAAAAAACGCACAAAAACAAGGTAAGTGCGCCAACACAAACTGATAATACCAAGTACCAAATATCTTGTGTACTTTGTAACATATTGTTTTATTTTTATTTTTATTTTTTGTCTACCGAATTTCCGCTTCAAAACTTTTTTTCAAATTTTCCAAAACTCGACCATGATATTCATTAACCTCGGCCAAATCCAAAGTACGATCTTCTGCTCGATAATGAACCCGAAAAGCCAAACTATGATTATCTACTCCAATTTTATCATTTTTATAAATATCAAACAAGTCAACCTCATAAATATATTCGGGTTTGGTTGATAAAATCACTTTTTTAATATCCTTCCACAAATATTTAGATGATACAATCAAAGAAACATCAAGCGTTACTTCCGGGAATTTCGCAATCGGCTCAAAAACCGTTGCGACTTTTTCCAAATTAATCAGCTCGGATAAATTTATTTCCCAAAAACCAACTTTTTGTTCAATATCCAGTTGTTGCAAAATACGCGGATGCACTTCACCAATGCGCGCAATTTTTACATTATTGATGCTTAATTGTAAATTTCTTTGTGGATGAAGCCATTCAATATTTTCCGCAATTACCTCCTCGGTAAAGAGATACCCCAAACCGAGCAATAATTCTTGCACCATATTCTTCACCACATAAAAAGGTTCTAAATCATTTTCTCTTGTATAAGCCCCAGCTAAAATCAGTGGCTGATATGGTAATTTTAATTCTGAATTCGGCAACAACGCCTCACCTTCTTTATCAGCCAAGAAAACCCGACCACATTCAAAGATATTGATATGTCGATCAAAACGCAAATTATCAATCACATTATTCAATAATCCCAAAAATAAATGACGACGAAGCAAAGCATAATCCTCATTTATCGGATTTTCCACCACAATATGTTTTTTCACATTTAATCCCAAAGTATCCAGTAGGTTTTCACTGACAAAAGAATAGTTCATTACTTCAGTTGCTCGATTTTGGTAGACCAAAATATTTTTCGCTTGTCGTTCCAGTTCGCGTAAATTATTTTTTTCCGGCAAACTGACTAAACTGGATGGCATCTTAGGCGTTAAATTATCATACCCATACATTCGGGCTACTTCTTCCACCAAATCTTCGGCCACCGAAACATCCTTGGTGGCACGCCAAGTGGGAACCTTGACTTTCAAATCACCTTTTAATTCAAAGCCCAAACTATTTAAAATATTTTTAATGTCCTTGTCCTTAAAATCCGATCCAATGCGTTGTCGAATAAATTCATAAGAAGTTTTGATTTCAATTTCCGGCAATTTTTTCCCATATTCATCAACCATTTCTGATATTATTTTAGCATCCGGACAAGTTTCCAAAATCAAATTAATTGCTTTGTTAAGTGCCAATTCCGTTAAATTCGGATCTAAACTTTTTTCATAACGCATTGATGCTTCTGTTCGCAAACCCACTTGTTCGGAAGTTTTTCGAATATTAAAATCATTAAAATTCGCCGACTCAATAATTATTCTTTCGGTTTGCTCAGTAATTCCGGAATGAAGACCACCCATTATTCCGGCGATAGCTAAAGGTTTCTCTGAATCAGTAATCAATAAATTTTCCGGGTTTAACTCATGTTCTTTACCATCCAAAGTCACAAACTTTTCGGCTTTATGCGCCCGACGAACAATAATTTTATTTTTTTTCACCAAATTGGAATCAAATGCATGCAATGGTTGCCCCAAATCAAGCATAATATAATTTGTCACATCAACCACATTATTAATAGAGCGTAAACCAACGGCCTGCAAACTTTTTCGCAACCAATCGGGTGATGGTCCGATTTTCACCCCATCAATTACCACCGCCATATATCGAGGACATAATTCGGGTTCTTTCACCTCCACTTGCAAATCAACCTCTTGATTAACTTTAATCTTTGAAATTTCATAAGGTTTTAGCTTTTTATTATAAATTGCCGCCACTTCTCGCGCCATACCATAATGACCCCATAAATCTGGTCGATTGGTCAAAGACTTATTATCAATATCATAAATTATATCATCAAGACCCAAAGCTTCCGCCAAACCGGTCCCGGGCTTAAAATTGCCAAAAGATAAATCCAAAATTTCATGTTCCGATTTAGCCGGAAACATTTCCGCCAACCCCAACTCTACTGATGCACAAATCATACCAAAACTTTCCACCCCTCGGATTTTCGCTTTTTCCAAAGTCACATATTCTCCTTCACCATGCCATTTAACCCTGGCGCCCACCCGAGCCAAAGCCACCGACATTCCGATTTCCAAATTAGATCCACCACATACCACTGATAAATTTTCTCTTCCATCATCCACAATTACAATTCGCAATTTATCAGCGTCAGGATGTTTCTGAATTTCCATGATTTTCGCCACCACCACATTATCCAAATTTTCCGCGCGATTTTCATAGCCTTCTACTTCAACCGTTGCCAAAGTTAACTTTAAACCAAAATCCTTAGGATCCAAACCCTTGGGCAAATTTACATATTTTTTTAGCCAATTAAGCGAGATGTTCATATTGTATTATATATTTAACAAATTAAACCGAGAAATTGTCATCCTGACTGATCTTCGACAAATAAACCGCCAACAAATCCACATCATCAACCGTAAAAACCGAAGAATGCAAACGCCAATCTTTTTCCCTCAATTGTTGATCACGCCCAAAGTTAACTTGATCTTCCTCCAAACTGCGAGAAGCGGAAACAACCACATATTTATATAATTGATCAATCGGCTTTAGGGTAATCCCCTCATCGGGCAAAGTGGGTAAACCAAATTTTTCTTTTATCTTTTGCACTTCACGATTAATAGTATTAACCACTAAGCGTAAATTATAATAAAATGATTTGATTTGGCGCTCACCACTATGAGACAACTTTTGCAATTTCGCTTCATACATTCCGGTAATAAACATTTCACCGGTCTCTGAATCAACCACCACACCAATATGATCCGGGTTTTTTTGTGATGGTAATTCCAAATCCAATTTACTGGGATCCTTTAAACAATCAGTGATAAATTGCGCAATCGCCAAATCTTCATTATCAGGGATCATTTCCAGAGAAACCAAATATTCAAAAACATGACCACGAAAAGTATGAATCTTGCGCGCACTTAACATATCATTACGCGACAAGGCTCTGATAATCATTATGGGGTCCAATCTTTCCAGTAATTCTCTTTTTCGACCGGCAGTCTCCGGAGTTACCGCAGTTTCCACCATCCGATTTTTTACTTGTTCCCAACCCAAACCATCAACCTGTTCGGAAAAAGACTGAAATCGTTGCTTTAATTGACGCATGGTTTGCTGACTGCGCTCCAAGGCTAAATCCTTAACCTCCGGATTATGATATGGGATTATCGGATTTTCATTTTTCATATTTCATTATATCTTATACAACATTAGTTTTATAATTAAACCTCACACGGAATATCAATAAACTCTACCGGCAAATTAAATTTCCGAGCAATTAATTCACCCATTTTTTTCAAACCCAAAGTTTCCGTATTATAATGTCCGGCATTAATAAAGTTCATTTGCAATTCTTTCATTGGATGAACAATACTTTCTTTTATTTCTCCACAAAGATAAGTATCGCATCCGGCATCATGAGCATCCAGAGCTTCAGCTACCGCCCCACCGGAAATTACGCCTACACGTTTGACCATGTTAGAGCCATAAGGCAAAAGAAAAGCCTTGGTATTTAATTTTTTGTTCACCAAATTAACAAAAGATTCTCGTTTCATAGGTCTGAAATATTCGCCAATATATCCGATTGAAAGATTGTATTTTTCAGTTGCTAAAATACTTTTAATTTTTAAACCCAAAGATTTTAAAATTAAAACATTATTACCAATTACCGAGTGTGCATCAAGTGGTAAATGAAAACCGGCCAAAGCAATATTGTTTTCCAACATTAATTTGATTCGCTTCTTAAAAAAACCGGTGATTCGTGCTTTTTCCCCAAAATGCTTACTGCCAATCCCATGATGAACAATAATTAAATCTGCGCGTCGTTTAATCGCATAATTAATCAACTCTTCACTAAAAGTTACACCCATCACAATGCGCGAAATTTTTTCCTTGCCCTCTATTTGCAAACCATTATGACAATAATCATCGAACTTCTCCACTTGTAAATAGTCGGAACAATAAGTGATAATTTTATTTATATTAATAGACATAGATTTTTTTTCATGTAACATGTAACAATAATTCATATAGCATGGTGTCACGTAACAGTAATTCATGCAATGGCACATCATGTAACAATAATTCATGTAGTATTATTGTGGAAGAGATTTCATTGTTTTCCATAACATCGCGCCTATTTCATCAGCTAATTCAATGGCTTTAAAATAATCAGCCTCAATCTTAATAAAATCTTCTTTTTTTGTAAAATCCAATAAATACCTTGACTCCTTTAATGAACCATACGCAATCTCCAAAAAATTTCGATGCACTTTGTACTTAAATCGAGCAAACCCTTCTATATAATTTAAGACTACTGACAAAGCAGATCGGCGCAACTGACTAGTACATCCATATTTCTCTTCTGATGGAAAGCTGCGTGTAATTTTAAATACCAAGTGAGCGTAATCATCCATTTTACTTTGCATTATTTGATGAAAATTTTCTTTTTCCCCCTCCATATTTTACATTTTATGTCCCATGTAACATGTTTCATGCTTCATGTATTTCCTGACTTTAAAACTGTTTCAAAAATCTTAAATCTCCGGAATTAAGCAGACGGATATCATCAATTCCATAACGCATCATCACCAATCGAGTTAAACCAAGACCAAAAGCAAAACCCGAATAAACCTTAGGGTCTACACCACCGGCTTGCAAAACATTAGGATGCACCATACCGCAAGGCAATAATTCCAACCAACCGGTATGTTTGCAAACACTACAACCATGTCCTCCGCAAATCAAACAATTAATATCCAGTTCAAACCCCGGCTCCACAAAAGGAAAAAAGCCCGGGCGTAAGCGAACCTTTACCTCTTTTTTAAAAATTCCTTTGAGCAAAGTTTTCATTACCGCAATCAAATTGGTTATGGTAATGTTTTTATCCACCATCAAACCTTCCATTTGTTGAAAGGTGGTATCATGCGACGCATCCGTAGATTCATAACGATAAACTTTTCCCGGCACCACAATTCTAAGCGGTACACCATATTTTTGCATGGAACGAACTTGAACATTAGATGTATGAGTGCGCAAAACCAATTTATCTTCGGTTTTCTTGTTTTCCAAATAAAAAGTGTCCTGCATATCTCGCGCCGGGTGATGGGGCGGAATATTCAAAGCTTCGAAATTATAATAATCCGACTCCAGTTCCGGACCATCGGCAATCATAAAGCCCATTGACTTGAAAATATCTTCCAATTCATATTGAATTTGTGAACTGGGATGCAAATGTCCCAATGGTTTTTGTCCTTTGGGCAAAGTAACATCCAGCCATTCTTGACTTAGTTCCTGATCAATGGTGGAAGCCATTAAATTTTGTTTTTTAAGCTCAATCTGCGCTATTAATTCTTCCTTAATTTCATTTGCCAACGCCCCGACAATACGACGTTCCTCAATCGTCATGGATTTCAGTTCCTTCAAAATTGTATTCAATTCTCCGTTTTTTCGACCAAAATATTTATTTTCCACCGTTTCCAAATCATTAATCGTCTGAGCGGTTTCAATATCTTGTTGCGCGTTTTTTTTCAAATCTAATAATTGATTATTCATATAAAAATTTAGAAAAATATCTTAAAATTTTCTTTGCTCATATTATACCCCTGTTTTACAGAAAAATCAATAAATTACAATAAAAAAAGAACCAGCTTGCACCGGTTCTTAAATATATCATTAAATTATTACTTCCAGAATTGTCCCATCGGTTAATTTAACATCAACCGATCTTTTCAATGTATGCCAACCAATCACCACCCCTTTACCTTGTTTGGTTTTATATTCACTGCCGATTGCCGGCAAACCTTCGGCCAATTTTTGATAAGCGTCCTTTTCATAGGTCAAGCAACATTTCAAACGACCACAAACACCGCTCAAACGATCAGAACCACGATGTGCCACCTGTTGCAAATCCGCCAAATCAGAAGTTACATTACCCAAATCTTGATAAAAATTTTGACAACAAAGAACTTTTCCGCAACAACCCAAGTCCCCATTGATTTTAATTTCATCGCGAATACCAATTTGTTGCAAACGAATATTTAATTTAAAATGCTTCACCAAATCACGCAGTAATCCGCGAAAATCAACTCGCCCATTGGAAATAAAGGCGAAAGTCAATCTTTTATTATCAATAGAATAATGAGCATCAACCAATTTCATGGGCAAATCATGTTTTTTTACAAAAGTTTTGCAATCCGATATTGTTTTCGGAATTTTTTTTCGCGCTTCCAAAGTACTTTCAATATCTTCCTGTTTGGCCTTACGAACAAAAGTTGCCATCTCTTCATCTTTTTCATCCAAACTTTGGGGATCTTTTTCTATTTCCGCCACCACTTTTCCCAGCTCTTCTCCTTGAGATGTATTAATAACCAAATAACCACCTACGGGAACGGTTTGCTCCACGGATTCAATATAATATATCTTATCCCATGAAGTTACAAAAACTTCCTGGAGTTTCATAAATTGTTTTGTTAGTAATTAAATTTCAAAACGCTTGAATTTTAATACTTGGATTTCCGGATTCACGGATTTCAAGTACTGACTAACAGTTTGTGAGTCATCCTTGATATAAAGTTGGTTAAGCAAACAATTTTCTTCATAATATTTGTTTACTTTTCCGGCCATGATTTTTTCGATAATTTCCACCGGTTTACCTTCAGCTTTTAATTGTTCGGCAATAATTTCTTTTTCTTTTTCTAAAATTTCCACCGGCACATCGCTTGGAGCCAAATAATCAGGCGTCATCGCGACTGCTTGCATGGCCACGTTAACTGCCACCTCTTCCGAACCGGTACTCAAAACAACCACCGCAGCGACTTTTTTATTAGCATGCAAATACATCCCAAGCACCGGACCGGAAATTATTTCCGCATCCAATAATTGAATATTTTCACCGATTTTCACTACCAATTCATTTTTAATTTTTTCTTCCGCCCAAGTTCGAAAGCTATCCTCATTTAATTCCAAAAGTTTTTTTGGCATTTCGGCGCTGGCCATTTGAAAATCTTCACCGCGAGAAACAAAGTCAGTTTCACAAGCCAGAGATACAACCGCAATCTTGTCGCCTTGTTTTTCAAAAGAAATCAAACCTTCTTTTGTTTCACGATCAGCTTTTTTGGCCGCTTTGGCTTCACCCTTTTTTCTCAATATTTCAATCGCCAAATTCAAATCATTATTTGATTCTTCCAAAGCCTTTTTACAATCCACCATACCGGCCCCGGTAATTTGACGTAATTTTGTAATTGTTTGTAAATCCATATTTTTTAAAAGCACTAAGTAAGCAAGTAATAAGTGCTAAACCAATATCAAAATATTATACTACACTTAAAACCACTCACTAATTGTGCAAGATGAATTATTTATTTTTTTTCAACGGCCACCGACGATTTTTCTTTTTGCAAAGTCAAACCCTCTTTGACTGCTGTCGCAATAGTTTCCGCAATCAATTTAATTGATTTCACCGCATCATCATTACCCGGAATCACTTGAGTAATTCGAGTTGGATTAACATTAGTATCGCACAAGGCAATCACCGGCACTTTGGTTCGGTTAGCTTCTAAAACTGCGGTTTTATCTTTTTTTACATCTACAATAAACAAAGCGCTGGGAACATTATTTAAATTTTCCATACCACCGACAATTGGTTCCATTTTTTCAATTTTTCGTTCCAACACCAATCTTTCCCGTTTGGTATATCGTTCAAACTTACCGGTTTCACGATCAGCTTTTAATTTACGAAATTTTTTCACCAAACCTAAAACAGAGCGAGAATTGGTCAAAGTACCACCAAGCCAACGTTGATTAACATAAGGCATATTGCAACTAAGAGCCGCATCTTTAATAATATTTTGCGCTTGTTTTTTGGTTCCCAAAAATAAAATAACACCGCCATTGGCTACGGTATTTTTAACATACTCATAAGCTTGTTCCAACATTTTATGAGTTTCTTCCAAATTAATAATGTGCAATTTATTTTTTTGCGTAAAAATAAACGGCGCCATTTTCGGGTGCCATTTGGATTTATGATGACCAAAGTGCACGCCCGCTTTCAAAAGTTCTTCCACGGATGGAATTTTTGACATAAATTTTTTCCTTTTATGATCAGCTTTTGGGATTTTAATAAATTCCAATTGCCAATCCCGCTACTTTTTCATCATTATCGGGCCAAATAATTGGCAGGTCGATAATTTTGGCTAAAAAAAGCCGAAAAAAGTATGTGTTTTATTAATTTATAATTTCAAACTAAATATTAACACAAAATTACCAATAATGCAAGAGGTGATTTTGAACCAGCAATACGCAAAATTGTATTATATAAATCAAAAAATATAATATTTAGTTGTAACCTTAGCTTTTTGCTACGTTAAACCGTAAAATCAATTCCTCTTTTTGATCTTGGCGCAAACTGTGATATGTTCGCTTGTTCCATGATCGTTTTTTTAAAATATCAGTCATCCATTGTCCACCGAGTAAATGTGGCATCATTATATAATCCGCCCCGGCCGCATATAAATCATCCAAATAAGTCACGTGATTCAAAGTTCCGATGATTATCAAACGTGAATTTAATTTTCGCAAAAATCTAATGGCGATCATTTGATCATTGGGATCAGGCACAGTCATAATCACCATTTTAGCCCCACCCAAAGGTAATTCTTCCAAAAACTCAATATCGCCAGCATCTCCGAAAAAAGACGGGATACCGCGATTTTTTAACTTTTTATTGATTTCCGGATTATAATCAACCACTGCAAAATTTTTCCCTTGTTCTTTCAATGCTTCACAAATTTTCCAACCCATGCGATGATAACCGAAAACCCAAACATCAAATTGTAAAATATTATTATTTTCGTCTTCTCCGCGATGATGTTTTTCCTTTCCAAACATCTTAAAAAATGGATGTAGCAAATTAAAGATCTTTTTATTATAAGTAATCAAGTACGAAGAAACAAAAATCGTTAAAAGCGCCACAATCGTAAAAGTGGCCAACATATCATTGTTCACATAACCAACACTTTGACCGATGAATAATAAAACAAATCCAAATTCACTGACTTGCGCCGCTGTAACTCCGGCCAAAAAACTATTGCGACGTGAAAAATCATTTAATCGAAACAAAGTATACAAAATAAACGGATTACCAAGTAAAATAAATAAAGATAAAATTACTCCCGGTACAATTACCGCCCCCAAATTATCCAAATTCATTTGCGCGCCCAAAATCACAAAAAACAACATAATGAAAAAATCACGCAACGGCTTAATCCGGCTACCGATTTCAAAATGATATGGAGTGGAACCGAGCGACAATCCAGCCATCAAGGCTCCCACTTCCAAAGAAAAACCACCCCAATGCGCCAAACCCGCAATCCCAAAACACCAAGCAATGGTAAAAGTGAATAAAAATTCCGCTGATTTGGCAATTCGATCCAGTAAAATCGGCAATAAAAACTTGGATAATAAATAAACCAAACTAAACATCACAATTGCTCGCCCAAACCATTGTGCTAAAATCAAGGTCAAACTGTTATTTTCGGTTTGTACGAGTAGTGGTATTAGAAGTAAAATAATAATCGCAATCACATCTTGGACCAACATCAAACCAACCGTATATTGACCATAAACCGAATCAATTTCCTTTTTATCCGTTAACAATTTAACAATAATAATCGTACTGGAAAAAGTAATGGCTACGGCCAAGAAAATCGCCGGCAACAAATCAAATCCCATGAATATTAACAATATTGATCCAATCAATCCGGTAAATAAAACCTGCCCCACGCCGGTGATCACTGCCACTTTACCAATTTGCTTCAAATGATTAAAGTTTAAACTCAAACCTAATACAAACAACAATAGAACCACGCCAAACTCGGCAAATGAATGATAAAAATCCGCTTTGGGGTCAATTAACTTGAAAAATACCGGACCGGCCAAAATCCCGGTAATTATGTAACCAATAATAAAAGGCTGTCGTAACAAATGAACCAACAAAGAGACAATTGCCACGATACCCAGCAAAATACTTATTTGAAAAAAAATACTATCTAAACCCATAAGTTTTGATTTTGTTTTTACTTCTGCTAATATTATATCATAAATATATTTTTCATGCCCATTTATGCCCAGGAAAAAACAACAAAAATTTGCCGAATTAAACAATTATCTCAATGTTTTCCAATATGACCGTGATAATATTAAAAAAAAATTAGCCTCGTTAATAAAAAATAAAAATGTTATTTTGGAATTGGCTTGTGGCCGCGGTGAATACAGTAATGCTTTAGCAGAACAAAACCCGAAAAACATTTATTTGGGATTTGATGTCCAGGGCGAAAGATTATGGTTTGGCGCCAAACAATCCACAACCAAAAAATTAAACAATGTTTTCTTTGTTCGTGCTCCAATTGAAAAAATCAGTGAATATTTACCCTTGAAATCAGTGACGGAAATTTGGATTGTTTTCCCCGACCCATTTCCCAAAGACAAACATCAAAGTCGTCGCTTAACCGCGCCATACTTCTTGAAACTATATTATAAAATATTGAAAAACAAAGGTGTCTTGCATCTAAAAACCGATAGCCAATCACTCTTTGAATATTCTAAACAAACATTACCTCAATCTGAATTTGCAATTAAACAAGTCAATGAAAATATTATTCTTGATTCTTCCGACTCACCATTAAATATTCAAACCGCTTTTGAAAATAAACATCGCCAAGCCGGTAAAAGCATTAAGTATTTATTGGCGCAAAAAAAATAATCGTGCCATTAACACGATTTTTTTTAATTATCCCATGATTTTTGCTTTACACAAAGTGCACAATCCCGTATAACTAGCATCAATCGGACAACCGCAAGCCGTACAATTGTGGTATACACGATTGGGGATTCTTCGCCGTCGAATACGATCCGCACCAGCACTCGAAACCAAACCCAGATTATCAAGCATTTGCTGATTGCGTAATTCATTATTCAAACGATCGATTTTGGAATGTCCACGAGACATTCAACCCCTCCTATTTTAGGGCCGACAAACTATATTATCATAACCGATAAAAGTTGTCAATTGACGCATTTAAACTCTATGGATAAAATTAAATAAGATTAGTTTGCTCCTTCACAAGGATGACTAAATGGGAAAAGCACCATCACCCACCAGAAAAACGCGTCATCATTTAGTTCCCAGCAGTCGTTGTTCACAAAAAGAAACAAAGAAACGAAAAAACATTCGATTGGTTGAACGTTATTTACATGAAGCTTGGCATACACTCTTTGTAAACATGACGCCATTTGAAATTGTTGTTTGCATTGTTAAATTGTGGTCCCCACCCAATTATTTTTCTCAAGTTACCATCAAAGCCGGTTGGGAAGATAATATTTATGAATTTCACAGTCACTCTGATCAATCAACGCCTGAAAAAACACCTCAATCCCCTTTTCCTGATTATCATATCAGCAACATTCTCATGATTGCGGTTTATGAAGACAATTTTCATAAATATCCACACTTATGGCACCGCTTATTTGGCAACAAACCATTGATTGGTGTTATCGATGAAATTGTAAATTATTGGTCACCAAACGGATATTTCACTTATGTTTGCATTGAAGCCAAATGGCAAGGTGAAACTCTAAAGTTTTTACATCAAAACTAAAACCAACTTCCAATTAATAATTGGGAGTTTTTAAATATACAAAAAACAACCACTTTCATGATTGTTTTTTGGTGGGCCGGGTAGGGATCG
>CAYPSS010000003.1:0-27471 GCA_964413735.1 uncultured Gammaproteobacteria bacterium | reverse complement strand
ATACAAAAAACAACCACTTTCATGATTGTTTTTTGGTGGGCCGGGTAGGGATCGAACCTACGAAGGCGTATGCCAGCAGATTTACAGTCTGCCCCGTTTGACCACTTCGGTACCGACCCAAAATTTTAATCTAATAATTTTTTAAATGCACAACCGTGTTTATAACTTTTAATTTGTTTCTCTCTTTTTAAGGCATCCTCTTTATTAATACATTTTTCAGTATAAACCACTTCCCATGGAATGAATGCTTTAGTTGATTTCACGAATCCTTGATTATGACGTAATAATCGCCTCGAAACATCTATAGAAAATCCAATGTAATATCGATTTTTACTTAAACTTTTTATAATATACACATAATACATAAAAATTGCCAGCAGATTTAATCCGCCGTTGGCGGATCAAGCAGTCTACCATATTGGAACACTTCGGTTTATCACGCCAACGGCGTGATACCGACCCAAGACATGGAGCCGTCTTCGAGGATTGAACTCGAGACCCCTTCCTTACCATGGAAGTGCTCTACCACTGAGCTAAGACGGCCTATTTTTGATTTGCGAACTATCGATGCCACTGCTTTGTCCGCCGAAGCTTTAGCGAAGGCGGAAGCTAAGACGGCCTATTTTTGATTTAGCGAACGGTTAAAGAAATCACTAATGTCAATTTACAAAAAAGTTAAATTATAAATCTTCAAGACGCTTCTTAAATTCCATTAATTTTTGATTCCCCGGATTTACCTCCTCCAAACGCTTCAAATAATCAAAAGCCTTTGATTTATCAGAAAGAATTATAGCACAATTTATCAATAAATCAAGCGTTTTAGGATCATTGGGTGTTAATTCCAAGGCTTTTTGGAAATAAGTAAATGCTTGTCGCTGATCAGACATTGCCAAATATATTTCCCCAATCAGCAAATAATCTTCATTGATAATTTCCGCGTTACTGATTGACTTGTATTCCTCGCCGGATTCGGTTTTTTTGATAATTGCCTTACTTTCTTTTTTGTCCAACTTCAAAATATATAATGCGGTTTGCAAAGCTTGTTGATATTCTTTTTGCGACTGATAAATATCCACCAAACCACTGTAAGCCTCTCGATTAGCCAAATCCAAACTAATTACCTCAATATATTTTTTTTCCGCATCCGAATATTCTTCTTTTTTATAAAAGGCCATGGCCTCAACCAATAAAGATTTTATTTGTTGATCTTTGTCACCACCGAATTTTTCATTTTTACCGGCTGATTCCCGTTGATATTTTTTTTCCAACTCTTGCGCCTTTTTCAATAAATTTGCCCACCAATTATGAATTTTTTCACCTGATGAACCGCTGACCTTTTTCCACAATCCTTGACTTGATTGCCAGCGTCGTTTCATTCTTTCCACTAAAATTCTTTCACGTACACGAGCTTCTTTTTCCTCTTGAATCGTATTAACATCAATGGTTTTAGCTCGAGATAAATTTCTTATTACAACAAAAATTATCGCCCCCAAGGACAACCCAATAAAAATTAATGCAATTATATTATATAACATAAGATTCATGAGCCATTATAAACCAAAAATCCCTTTTTTTCAAGCTTGGATGATCGCCTTAAACTTTTCCACCGTTAAACTGGCCCCACCGATCAAAAATCCTTGTAAATATGGTATTTTTTTGAACGCCACAATATTTTTTTCATCCACACTACCGCCATAGACAAAAAACGTGTTTTTTTCAAAAAAATCATTTCCCAATAAACCAATCATCGTTCTTTTAATTACGCGAAACGCTTCATCGAGTTCCATTTCCGTCACCACATTACCGGTGCCAATCGCCCAAACCGGCTCATAAGCAATAATGATTTTTTTCAAATTATCCTTGGTAATATTTTTCAAAGCTTGACGCAACTGTTGATTCAAAATAGTACTGCGCTGACCTTGAACCTTTTCCGCCAAAGTTTCTCCAATACATAAAATCGGCGTCAATCCATTTTCCAATGTTTGTTTAACTTTTTCATTGATCAAATCATCACCTTCATGAAAATAATGACGTCTTTCCGAATGTCCGATTAAAACCATCTTCACACCAAAATCCTTTAACATTTTGGCACTGACTTCACCGGTAAAGGCTCCTTCTTTGGTCGAAGCCACATCTTGCGCGGCAATTTTTATTTTGTTTTTTTTAAGAGCTGAAAAAACCAATGATAAATATGGGAAAGCGGGGGCCAATACAATTTCCGCGGAAGAAAAATCTGTGGTTTTTATTTTACGCAAATAAGAACTGATCGCCTTTTGGTTTAAGTTCATTTTCCAATTGGCAATAAATATTTTTTTCATAAACTATACTTTAAGTAAAGGTTTGAAGTTTTTATCGTTTTTATATGGTCCGATTATTGCCAGATTTAAATTATTTTCCGTAAAAATTTCCTTTGCCACTTGTTTAACTTGCGCCAATGTAACCGCTTCAAATTTCTTTAATTTTTCTTCCGGTGTCAATGTTTGACCAAACAGCAATTCTTGTTTGATATACCAATCAACCATATCTTCCGTATCCTCCAAACTCAAAACCAATTTACCGCGAAGATATTCCTTGGCTTTTTTCAATTCATCAGCCGTTACCCCGGAACGTTTAATTTTTTTCAATTCCGCCAAAATGGTTTTGATCGCCAATTCCAAACGCGATTTATCCAAACCTGATTGAATAATCAAGTTTCCCGTATCTTGATAAATATTGGGATATACTCTCACAAAATAAGCCAAACCGCGACGTTCACGTACGGAAATAAATAACCGCGAGCTCATATTACCGCCCAAAATTATTCCCAGCAAATATTGCGCGTATAGTCGCGGATCAGTATGACTGTAAGCATGGAAACCAAGCGCCAATTGTACTTGTTCGGTATCTTTGTAATTCACAATTATCTGTGGTTTGGTTTGTTTGTTAATAAAAGCATCAAAAGCCCGACCCGGAGAATCATTTTTTTGCGTGGTTTGAAAATATTTTTTCACCAAATTAATGATTTGATGGTTAATTTTCCCGGCCACACCGATCACCATATTTTTAGGTTGATAATATGCATCACGATATGCGATCAACTTTTCGCGTGAAACTTCTCGAATCACTTGCTTGGGACCAGCGATTTCCCAACCCAAAGTTGTATCACGATACATTAATTGTTCCAATAAATCCTCAACATACATCAAAGGATTATCATGATACATATTGATTTCTTCCACAATCACTCCTCGTTCTCGATCAATTTCTTTTTTATCAAATTTGGAATTATATAACATATCAGATACCACATCCATGGCCAATTCAATTTTCCGACTGTCAATCTTCACATAATAACCGGTCCAATCTTTGCTGGTGGCCGCATTGTATTCCGCGCCTACACTGTCTAAAGCCTTGGAAATATCCAAGGTAGTCGGTCGTTTTTTTGTTCCCTTGAACATCAAATGTTCAATAAAATGTGACGCACCGTTAATATCGGCGGTTTCATAACGAGACCCAACCCCAAACAAAACAAAAACCGTGACAGAATTGGTCCCGCTCATCGGCACGGTAATCAACCGTAAACCATTGGGAAAAGTTGTTTTTTTATACATAATAAAAAATAAAACAATTAGTTTCTTTAGAATTATATTATACATCATTTATCCATATTTTTAAAATAAGAAAGAGCCTTGCAGGCATACAAGGCTCAATTCTGGCGGCAATGGAAGGATTCGAACCCCCCGGAGATTGTCGTCCCCTTTCCCTACCGGTTTGTCCGGAGCCTCCAAGGCTTCTTTTAGGGAAACATTGCCATAAAATACTTATTATCATATCATACTTTTCATATTTTGTCAATCATGAAAATAAAAAAACAGCCTATTTAAGGCTATTATTTTCAATATAATTAATCTAAAATTTTATCAATTTCCGTAAAAATCAAATGATTGTCAGTCCGCGAATATTTATTTAAATTTTCCTGAAATTCTTCAATGCGTTTTTCAAAATTACATAATAAATTCACAGTCACTTGGTCATGGAATTCACCATAACCCAATTTTTCAATATAAATCGCATTAATAATTTGTTCAAACTGTGACTTGATCGGCAAAGCATAATATGGTTTTCCTAAAAACAGTGCTTCGCTGATTAAGGTAAATCCGGCGTTACCAATCACGGCGCGACAACCGGCCAAATCTTTCACGAAATTTTCTCGCGAAAACTTCCTTAATTGCAAATTACGACTTTTCTTGTCTTGATTAAAACCATAAACCACAAATTGATGTTTTGACTTCTGCAATTCACGCAACAATTTATTGAAAGGATTAGTCAAGTAAACCAAATAATAATCTTGATTATGCGATACAACCGATAAAACATCATCTTGCAAAATAGGTGGGAAAAGTTTGGTTTTTTCATCTTTTACCGGTACTTTGGCAATAGAAGTAACTAAATATTTTTCTGCAAACGGTGCAACCGCCTTGGTATAACCACTCACCGCCAAATAATCCTTCCAATATTTTTTGGGAAATTCAATTTCACAATTAGTAATAAAATGATGATTGCCAATAGAGATTAAGCGTTTATGGAAAAAGTGCGCAAAATAAGCCGTGCCCGGCTCATAGTCGGAAAAAACCACATTAGGTTGAAAATCTTTGAACAAGATTCGTAAATCTTTCAAAGTACGAAATAATCCTCGCAATCGAGTAAAGTTCTTCCACACTGTCAAAAAATAATTCAATTTATTGTTTGAATAATGCAGTTGCAATCCAACTATTGGGAAACAATCAAATATCTTATCCAAGGCAATCAATCCCTGACCATAAGTCACCACTTTTACTTGATGCCCCTTTGATTGCAAATATTCAATGATTTTTTTACTACGCATCGCATGACCAAACCCTTGCCCGGCCACACCATAAATTATTTTCATATTGTAATTATAATTTTGAAGTTGTAAATTCAACATGAGGGAATTTAATCATCAATTTTTCCAATTCAATATCAGATATTTTATCAAAAACAACCTTAGTAACACCAATGGGGATTTCCAAATCATCAATGTTTGTTAAATCAGAAAAGGTTACGCCCATATCAATTGATTTCGGCAATTTTAATCCTTTGGCGGTTTTTAATCCTCTTAGATCAAGCCATCCACCAATATAATTAGGGAGTTTCAATTGTCCGATCATTTCTAGATTCAATAAGTGCAAAGAACCTCCAACATAAGCGGGCAATTTTATTTCACCAACAACATCAGTTACATTAAACAAATTCAAATCACCACCAATACTTTCCGGGAAAACAATATCCTCCAACACCTTCAAATTTCTTAAATTAAGACTACCCCCAATATATCTGGGTAATTGACCTTCATCCCAAGCAGTTAACTCGGTAAAATCAAGACTACCAAAATGGTACATAATATCTACGCCTTCCAAATATTCTTCTTTCGTTAAACTTATTTGTTCTTCATCACAATCTAAAATTCTTGCTACATCTTTTTTAATATTTCTTTTAAAAATAATATTTTCTACTTTTGTTTTCAAATCAATATCCGCATAATATGGTAAACCAAACCCCTCAATACAATACAAAAATTTCAATTCAATATCTGTTAAATCTTCTTTCAAACGATGCTTTCTCATAATTTCATTTAAATCCACCGCACGGCGTTCTTTTTCCAATTGTTCTTCTCTTTTTCTCCACAATCTCTCATCTCGTTCAGTTTCCTCCTGCCTCACCATTTCTCTAGTCTTCTTAGTTAACACAAAATTAAGCATTTCTTGCTTGATCTTCAAAATTTTTTGGATAATTTCCGGATCGCCACCGGCCAGTACTTCCTCCTGCGTTTGACCATTCAAAAGTTCTTTAATTTCATTTTCCAATTGTAAATAATAATCCTGCTGTTCAGGGGTGAAATTGGCTCTTAATTTTTGGGAAAATAGTTCGGGCATATTATTCAACTTCTAACTTTCGAAGCACATATTTCTTATCCAATGTTTTAGCAATTATATATGGCGGATTACTTTTACCATTAATTGTATATATCTCTGCATATTCATCACTAATTTTATTACCCTGACTATCTACCACAATCCATTTACCATCAATTATTGCTTTAAAAATGATGTTACCTTCAATATCTTGAGGATCACCTACCTTTTCATATCCTTGTTTATTACCAACCACATTGCCTTTATAACCTATTACATACCATCTACCTTGTTTTCTTGCCTTAAAAGCGATTTGACCTCCAATGTTTTGCAAATCACCTACATCATTATATCCCTGTTCATCACCTACCATTTTCCCCTGATGATCTATTACAAAACATTTGCCTTGTTTTTTTGCCTTAAAAGCAATTTTACCTCCAATATTTTTAGGTTCACCTACTTCTTCATATCCTTCCTGATCACCCACTACCTTTCCTTGAAGATCTATTATATACCATTTACCCTTCAAAAATCTCGTATAACCAATTCTTCCTCCTATATTATCGAAATGCCACTCCATTTTGAGATCCGACAACAAATTATATCCAGGCATAGTACTCACCATCCTTCCTTTATAATCTATCAAATGCCATCCCCCTTGGGTCCTTGCTACAAACGAACTTTTTCCTGCATCATAAATACTAGATATCTCCAAATATCTATCTCCACTAACAACTATCATTCCTCGATGATCTATTATAAAATACTTACCTCGTTTTATTGCCCAAAAAGCGATTTCACCTCCAACATCTTGAGGCCCACCCACATTATCATATCCATCTTTATCCCCGACCACCTTCCCTTCATGATTTATTACAAAAAATTTACCTTGTTTTTCTCCCCTAAAAGCGATCTTACCATTAATATTTTGAGGCTCCCATAAATTATCATAACCTTCATTGTCCCCGACTACCTTTCCTTGATAATCTATTACATACCATTTGCTTCCTTTTCTTCCACAAAAAGCGATTTTACCTTTAATATCTTGAGGATCTGCAACTTGCTCAAATCCACTTAAATCAATGGTGTGTTCAATTATTTCATTTTTCAATTTTTCCGCCTCCTCCTCTTGTTTCACCATTTCCCTGGTCTTCTTGGTTAAAACAAAATTAAGCATTTCTTGCTTGATCTTCAAAATTTTTTGGATAATTGCCGGATCGCCACCGGCCAGTACTTCCTCCTGCGTTTGACCATTCAAAAGTTCTTTAATTTCATTTTCCAATTGTAAATAATAATCCTGCTGTTCAGGGGTGAAATTAGCTTTTAATTTTTGGGAAAATAGTTCGGGCATAATTTTATTCAGTTTTAATTCTTTCTTTGACCACCATTGTATCACGAACACCAATCACATAATAACCACCGGGCAAGTTTTTGACTTCAATTATTTCATTAAAACCACCGATAATAAACATCTGATTCTGATCATAAACCGACCAAGTATTTTTACCCTTTTCTTTACCATGAAAAAATACTCGCCCATTAATTATAAAGGGACTCACCTTTTGATATTTATCACAACTGATTTCTATTTTTTTTCCATTACTGATTGTGACAATCACCAATTTTTTATCTTTCTTTCTAGTAAAAAAACAAAATAATCCATTTTCAAAAACCCCACTTCCTTCGGCTAAATATTCTTCATTACCAACAATATGTCCATTTTGATCAATCACCCGTAAAATCTTCCCACAATAACACATAACATAAGTTTTACCATTATCGCCATAAAAGAAACACGAATCTACTCCGGTAATTAATTCTTGACCTTGTTCATTACAAAGCACTCGCGTACCATCATGTTTTATCGCTTCATAAAACATCCGATCACCAAAATTACGCAAAAATTCAATTTTCTTATATTCACCGCCAATTTGTTTACCTTGATTATCAAAAACCATTTCCGATAAACGAAATTTTTTCTTTCTTTTTCCACTAAAATAAAATCGATCACCAACTTTTACAGCATCTGACAAAGAATCAAATTCACCTCCAATATGCTCACCCCGCTCACTGATCAATACTTGTTTTTCTCTATCATGATCAACGGAAAACCCATGGGCAATAGATAAGGAGACTTGTGTTTTTTTAATTTTTCCCAAGAATGGAAAGCCCCCGTCAGAACCCTTTACTATACCATCATAAATACGATTTGTAATGGCTTGACCGGTTCGATCATAAATGCCCCACTTGCCCGGTTCAAGACAAGCATGAAAATATAATTGTCCTTGATATTCAAACAGATTTTTAATCTCAAAAAACTTTTTATCAAAAAGCGGTTTACCTTTTTCATCAATGATCATCGGCCGACCAATAGAATCTTCAACGGTAAGAAAAACTCGGCCATCTGACATTTTAACTTTTCCCAACTCGAAATTACGATTATAATGAAACTTATCGGTTATTTCTTGGCCATTACCATCAATTAAAGCTTTTTTCACTGAGCCTGAATTAACCCCGAAAAAAATTTTATCTTCTACAATTATCAAATTAATTTTCTCCCAAATTTGACCAATCGGTTTACCATCCTTTAATACCACCCAATTTGAGGTTGGTAATTCATTAGTCAAGGCTTGACAATAATAATGATCACCAACCGTACGGTTATCTTTAATAGACAAATAATCGGCGCTGACTTGTTGACCGGTATCATCGAAAACCGCCCATTTACCATCCTTCTTTTGGGCACAAAAGAAAAATTTTTCACCGGCTTTTTCCATTACCGTTTTTTTAGGAAACCAACCGCCAATTATCGTTCCATCTATATTCATATTTGCCCGCATACCCAATCGATCCACTGGAATAAAAGCCCGCTCACCATAACGGAAAACTCCACCCACATGAGTAAAGTCGCCACCGATTTTTTCTCCTTTTTCATTAAACACACAATTTCTATCATAATCACTATCGGGATCAAAAACTAAATGATCGGGATTTCCCAGTTCTTTATCCTGCTTACTAGCTCGAACATACATGGTCCCGGCATCATCAAAACAATAATCCCAAGCACCATAATCAGTTAAATCTATCTCTTCCAAATCTGACCCGATCTCTTTTTTTTCCATTTGTTTTTTTCGGTCCACAATCAAGTCAACTAAAGCTTTTTTAACCTTCAAATATCGTTGTAAAATTTCCACATTTGCCTCCGCGATCAATTCCGACTCGGTGCGTCCGGCCAATATCTCGTCCATTTCTCGTCTCAATTGACGATAATAATCTTGCTCTTCCAAAGTTAAATCAGGCCGAACCAATTGCGCCATCATGAGAGCGTCTGGTAATGCCGTTAATGACTTACCTGCCGGTAATTTTATTTTTTCAAACATATATTATTTTATTATTAATATTCCCAATCCAAGCATTAGCAAAAATAATGCCAAGATCTGGCGGACTATTTCCGCGGGTGTAAAATGCTCCCGTAAAAAACGAGGCGAAAATTTACTGACGAGCAAAATCAAAACAAACAAAATCGCATATTGCAATCCGGCCAAGGCATTGACAATTGTAGCGCTGGTCAAAGAAATGGCAAAATTCATCCCCAAAAAATATAACGCCGCACAAATTTTATTAATCGCTAAAATCATCAGAGAACCAAATTGCTTTTGTCCGGAAAAATTTTTCGGAAAAAGATCTTGCCACATCCCCGGCAATAATAACAAAGGCAAAGCGACAAAAAAAGCCCCCAAACGCGACCAGACAAAACCGGTGGAAAATGACACTTCCAAATATATACCACGAAGCAAAACATAAGAAGTGGCAAAAAGTATCCCGGCAATCACGGCCCATAACATTCCAATATGCCAACCAAATTTTTTCTTGGTGGTTTCCAAGGACAATAACAAAGCGCCAAGGGCCAACAAACCGATAGCCATCAATTGCATAACTTGCAATCTTTCATTTAACCAATAATAAGAAATAATAAAAGTAACCACCGGCACCACCGCTCCCACCAATGGACCAACATGACTGGCTTCACCTTTTTTCATGGCCAAATAAAAAAATTGCAAGGCAATAGTAAACAATGCGCCTGATATTAAAGATAAAATCAAAACATACCAACCGGGAAACCAAGTAAAATCCCAAAATACCAAAACCAAAGCCAATAAATTACCAACTGAAGTCCAAAAGGTAATCACCGCCGGACGAGGCATTTTCTTGGTTAACAAAAATTTATCCAAAAACAACGCCACCGCATTGGCAAATTGAGAAAAAATAACAATCGGTAACCACATAAATTTATTAAGTTATAAGCAAAAAAAGTAGTAAGCAAGACGAGTAGACGAGTGGGACAAGTATTAAAATGGAAAGTAAAATAAATATTAAATTTTAAATAATGATTCATATCACGATGTATAACAGATTTTCTGTTTCCTTATACTTTTCCCCTAATCCCTAATCCCTCCTAATTCACGCACCACCACACAAGCATTGGTAATATTATATCCATTAAAAGCCACTTCTTTATCCAACTTTACGCGATTCGCTTTTCTGTATTTTTGGTCAAAATGTTCATTAATTTCCGGACGATTAGATAAAGCTTGTTTATTTAAAACCGGGGCCACAATTTTTGTAACACCCAAACGCTGAGCCACCGGAACCAACACTTCATCAATAAATTGCTCCAAGAAATCTCCAGCATTAACGGTCGCTAAAACATTTTGTTTGGGATTAAAACCGCGAATAATCAAAGTTTTTTCACCACTAATCGTTGTTTCCATAATCAATGTCCCTCCGGCGATTTTCCGACTGACCGAATCCTCCGGGTTACTGATAAAAGCATAAGCCATCATATTAGGGTTTTCTCTCATGATAAAGTTTTGTGAAGTCCAACAAGCATCACAATAATAACCGCTGAGTTCAGCTAAAACGCCCCGCGATGGCACACAGGAAAAAGATTTTTTCTTCCCGGTCTCCACCGTATTTATTCGTCTAATATCAGCGCTAAACTGTTCCATACTGAAAATTGCTTGCAAACGCTTTTGCGCTTCCATATTCTGCACTAAATATGGCAAAATATGTTGCTGGAAACGATTATTAAATAACTCTATCAAAGTTGGTAAAGTTTTGATTGTTGGCTCAGAAAGTTCCAAGCAATCTTTGATTTTTCTTTCAAAAGTACTATCCACTCGAAAGGCCTTCAAATAAGTCAACCGTCTAATCATCTCAGAAGAAAGAGGATTTTCTTTTCTAATTCCAAATTTAATTTCATAGTCAATTAAAGCGGAAAGCAAATCTTCACTTTGTTCCACCATCGCACGCCCCATTATTAATTTATCAATGTTAGCTTGCATCATTGCCAATCGCTTAATTAATTTATCTGATGGTAAATCTTCATTTTCATTTTCCATTTTTTGCCTAGCCAACTGTAATCGTTCAATTTCTTGATTAAACAAAGTCAAACACTGTTCTCGAATTATTTCTTGAGGTTCAATATCAGGATAGTCTTGCATAATTTCGATTAACTGACGCCAACTTTGCGCCAAAACATTATATCTTTGTTTTGCTTCATTACTGAGTTGAAAAATTATCTTTTCACCATCTTGATTGATTGAATCTTCCGCTACTTTTTCTTTGACAGCCAATAACCAATTCTGATCTTCAAATTTAGTGGCCTCAATATTTTTCAAGTAACGAGTATCCAACGGCGAAATCAAACCGCCCTGCTGATCGCGCTGGAATTCAGCAATAAATCGCTCCATTGATTTACTCCGACTCCACTCACTGACTTCATAATCGGAAAAATACTTGATTAAATTTATCACAATCGGATTACTCAACATTTCCGGAGAAAACTCCTTCCCCCCCCCTAAAATAAATTTGTCACGCAAGCGACGCATCACCACTCGAAAAGAATTTAAAATTTGATTACCCCGCCGAATTGCCTCAGCTGAAGTTTCATTTTCCGGGGCAGAGATATTTTTTACCCCCAAAGCAATCATCGGCAAAGACGCTTCACCGCCATTTTTCAAGCGTCGATATTCATTGAACATTATCGGGTCATTCCACAATCCAAATTCTCGCATATAGCTTATCAGCAAATCAAGATTTTCTTTGTCTTTGAATGACACGTGGGCTTCCGTCGCCATTGATAATAAGAAATGAAAAACTTGTGCCTGATCAAAACCCTTTGAAATCGCCTCCATATCCAAATCAGCTTCAAAAAAATTCTTTCGTTCATCGGAAGGCAAAATAAATATTTTTTCCAAAAGAAAAGGGGCACGAGAATCATATTGATGGCTCGGTTCCAACAAAGACCGATATTTAATCTGAAACAACTGAATTTGTTTTTGATAACGACACAAAAAACTCCACCGACCATGGAAATTATTATCCCATAATAAAAACTCCAAAACTTCATCATCACTCCGCCTACGTTCATCAAACGTTTCTGTAATGTTTTTGCTGACAAAATCCATAATTTCCGCCACCGAAATATTTAGAACTCCGGCCAAGGACAAATACAAGAAACGATCTATTCCCGTTAATTCATAAGGCATTTCCCGTTCCGGACGATCGGTTTTTCTTTTTCTTTTCCAATTGGGTGAAATTGGAGGCTTTAATTTCAATTGTTCATATTCTTTGGCCAAACGACCAACAAACTGATAATTATGAGGCGTGGTATTCATGAAAAGATATAGAATCTTCGATGGACGAGGATCTTGCAAAGTTTCGAAACTTTTCAACCATTCTGGATGTTTCTGAACAACTTGGTCTAACGCACGTAAACCTTCTTCGGGCAAATCCAAAATATTAAAATCATATTTACTACGATATTCAAGTTTTTGCAAATAATCCCAAGTTTCATGAGAAACGGTTTTCCTGATCCAACGCCACTTATCGATTAACTTTTTCCTTTCTTCAACCAATAAATTTCCTTTCCATAAATTACCGGTATTTTTTTGATGTAAAAATTTTAATGCTTCCCCAACATTCTCAAACAAAGAAAAAGGCTCCACCCCCTGATTCATTAATTTACGAATCATTTCTATTTCCGTTTTACCATTATCAAAAATTAAACATGGATATAAATCAGCTAAAAAATATGGATTAATTTTTATAAAAGCTTCAACTACCAATACTCTTTGTTTATCATTCAACCGAGGATTAAGATCTTTGACAACTCGTTCATGTAAAAAATCAGGATGTTCAATAATTAAACGATCAACCAATTTCTGTATATTAGGCAAATTTAGGCCATCTGATAGAGAATCAACAATTAAATGAAAATTTTCATCATGATTACTTAATTCCGGATTATTATATAAAAACTTTAACACTTCAGCATAAAAATCTTTATCTTGTCCTCTAATGACATTTTTTTCAGCACCCAAGAAATCTTCGTTAGTATAATAATAAAAAGCAGGCGCCAATTCCGAATCATTATTTTCCATGAAATAATTCAATACTTCTCTTTTGGTATCCGGGTGAATTGGATAAAATTCATATTTATGATATGCAATCCCAGGACTAAACATTCCTTTAATCCACCAACGCAATGATAAATTTTCTAAGGAGGGTTCATCATCTCCGGGAATTTTTACCATCATCATTCGGTCTTTTTCATCAAATACCACCGCATAAGCGACTAAATCTTGCCAATTTCGTTCATAACCTTTTTTCCTTAAAAATTCAATTATCTTTTCCGGTAATTCAATAGGTACAGTAGGATCATTGCATTGTAATTGTTCTTGAACAATAAATTCAAATAATTCCGAAGCCGGAACTTTGATTGCGTAACGACGCAAATGAGACAAAAAATCATCAACCTGCGCGCTCCCCGTTTCTACATCCATTAATTCATTAATAACTGCCACGGAATTATTCTCATATTTTTCACGTAAGCGTTTAATTAACAAATCATCTAACTTAGCTAATTTTTCTTTGCTTAATTTGGCCCGAGCCACACCAGTAAGAAGATCACGATAATTTTGTAACACCACCTCCGGTTTTTGATCAATCAATTCCGATAGCATATGAAATTTATCATAAGGCACTACCACAAGATGTCGACTCGTTTCCTCCGGCAATTGAAGTAATAATTCACGATATAAATCTTTTCCAAGCGGATGATCAATCAATCTTAAATTCTCAAAATTATATAACAACGCCTCCGGATCATGCATTGCAACATATAATAATACTTCATCGATTTGACCATCTAACAAATCTAAATAAAAAACATTATTCAAAATCAAATCCGCTTGACCATGCAAAATCGCGATTTCAACTAAAGCCATTTTATCTTTTTCAGAAGCATCTTTGATTGTGGGGATAATACTTTCTTTTTGCTCCGCCAAAAAACTCATCTTCTCTTCATCTTTTCTCTCCCCTTGTAAATCGTGAACTACCTTCAATGGGCTTAAAAAATCATTGCGACATGTCTTCATTTTTTTCATCACTTCATAACAAGCAACCATTTCCGCCTCACTTGAAGATGAGGGCCCCTGATGTTTTCCTCTGTTAAAAAGCAAAGAAAAAGCTCGCCCCCAAGCTCGAGGATCTTGGTCTCGTCCCAATTTTTCTATGGTATTAATTTCATCAATCAATCGACGGTAAAATTCTTGACTAATCTTTTGTCTTTCAGAGGATATGCTACGAGTAATATAAAAAGAAGGTGGATCTTGCGAGTGACTCAAATCATTGATACTTTCTACAATTCTATTTTTAAAATCATTCAAATTAACATGCGTCATCATTTCCTCCCAAAGTTGGCGATACAAATCAGGATGCCTTTCTGCCAGAAACAAGAAAATTTTATTTTGCGGAAAATTTTGACTATGAATCAAAGTTAATAACTCCGCCAACTCGGGGATCAGAGCTTTAATTTCCTGTTTATTCATCTCCGGCAATCGTTTATCCAAATCCATGTTAGCATCTTGGAATAAACGCAAAGCAAAAAACTTCTCCGTTTGTTGCAATTCTTCCATTTGCTTAGAAAACTTCTGCACGACGGAAAGTTCTTTTTCCGGTTGATCAAACGAAGAAAAATTATTAAATTGTGGTATTGCACCGATAGACATATATTGTAAGATAGGAAATAGGGATTAGGGAACAGGGATTAGAAAAGTAATAAGCAAGAAAGAAATAAGCAAGACGAGTAGACGAGTGGGACAAGTATTTAGGAATAAGGAATCGGCATTCGATCATGCCCGGTGATTTTCAAATAATCTTGATCCGCCTTGGTAGTTAACAAATAAACGCGCGTTACATTATATAATTTCACTTTAATGGCTTTTAAACCGGTCGGAGTTTTAAACCATTTTTTCTTTTCATAACCTTTATCACAAACAATTTTCACGATTTGTGGCGATAAATAATCCCAACGGCCATCTTGCACAGTTTCCACTCGCGCCCAACCGGTTTTCGGCATTTTCAAACCCGCTTCACGATTACCCCAATCATACAAATGAACTTGTCCATTTTCTTCTATTGGTAAAAAAGGACGATGTTGCCAGAAAAATATTTGCACAAAGTCGCCGACTCTCTGCTTTTCCAACTCCCCCGGCAAAAAATATCGATCTAGTTCCGCAGTTTTGATTTTATCAATGGAAAACTGAATCCCGGCACACATATTATTGGATTTTTTTCCCGTCTTTAAATTCACTTAAATATTTTTCACTCACGGTTGTTACTTGCGACCAATCAAAACCATTGGCATTGAAAGCTTCTTGATTAACAATGTGAAATTTTTCCGTTTTCCCCAGCAAATAAACTCGATGATTTTTTGCACTTCGGACCAACGAACCCGGAGTTATTTTATATTCCGCCACATGAGGAGAATATCCAAATTCAATTTCCACTCCATCCAGAAAACCATCTCGATCCGTATCTGGCTCCAGCAAACTGGTATGATATTTTATTTCGTCAATTTTAAATAATCCATCACCATCACCATCGGTTTTGGCAGTTTTCACCACCGAAGGCGAAGTAAAAATCGCCACTACCGGGCCAAAAGATATTTTCTGACCGGGAATAAAATCATGGATTGCTTTCATAATTACCTTCGATGGATATCGATAATTCTGTCCATTTTTTGTTCCCGGATCTTGCGTAATAAACTCATCATTTTCAAAATCATATCCGGACAAAACTATTACATGATAATCAATATCAGCGGTGTAATTCGAATTATTCAATAATCGCCCATCTACCGGTAAAATTATCGGTCGACCGTTTTCCAACTCCGCAATCAATTGTTGTTTGCTCGGATTTATCACCACTTCCGCTTCCCAAGGGAAAAAATCATTGATTAACTTCACTATCTGCGAAGCGCTTTCATCATCACTGCGTCCAAAAAATTTATTTTTTACTCCCAATATTTTTCGAATTTCATAATCAGCCGTTACTTGATCTAAATGATATTTGGAATAATACGCATCGACCATTAAAATGGATGTTTCTTCACAAGCATCGGCATACGGCTGAACCCAATGCCCAAATGGGGCTTGACTGGTAAATGACATTTTCAAAGTCAACGCATATGTTGGAACCATAATTACCATAAATAACCAAATGAAAATAACAGAAAAATATTTAATTAATTTTTTCGTATTAAATTTATTTTTCTCCTGAAATTCCATAAAACAGTTGATTAGCGTAACCCATTTTTCCAAAAACCTTTTTTCTGCTCCGGCGACATAGTATCATAATAAGTAACTTCCTCATTTTCATGACCGATTTGATCCAAAAATTCACGATCGCGTCTAATCACATCCAATAAATGACCGCGACGCTCCTCCTCTTTCAATTGTTGATACGCTTCTCGCATTTCCGCCAACTCCGCTGCGCGCTTTTCTTTGTAAGCCACTCGGATTGCTTGACGCCAACGTTTATACTCTGCCGTTGAAGTGGTGCGTTCATAATTTTCACCGCGCAAAACCGCGGTAATTGATTTGCTGAACATTTCCAAACGATCTTTATCGGTTAAATGATATTTCTGTTTTTTGGCTCGTAACACCGCATCTTCAAAAACTTCATCAACCTGATCCGCTAAATAATAAGCGGTATTTTTCTCCTGTGGACTTTCCCAACGAAATTGTTTAGGACTGCGCGGTGGACGCTTTTTTTTGCTTTCCGACATAGATAATTAAATTATTTATTTTCCAATTCCTCCCAAACCGCTTGGAATTGTTTAACATCGCTTTTTATATCCGCCATTGTTCTTTTAACGGTTGGTGGCGGTAAATATGTTTTTTTTCTTTTTATACCCAATTTTTCTCGTAATAACCCCTTTGGTACGCCGGACAACAAACCGGATAACAAACAAACCAAACCGATAAACAAACACAAAATGGCGTCCCAAAAACCATCAAACCAAAAATAAATAATAAAACCGGCCATCAATAAAACATAGCTGATAATTACTCTAATTAACAGTGATTTGGTCATATTATTTTCCAATTTAATTATATCATTTTTTTCTAATTTCTCAAAAAAATATCCCCAAAACAAAAACTTCTCTTGATTGAGAAGTTTTATATCTGATCAATATTGCATTTCCGTTTTACATTGCAAACATTCTTCCGGTTTGGAACTGATTATTTTCTGAATATTATATGTCCCGAATTTCGGCGCTTCCAAAAAACCATTGATTGAGGCTTCTGCCAACCAACCATTTTCCAATAAATCAAACAACCATTCATTCACATACTTCGGCTCATCTTGAGATAACCCCGAACCAATCATATGGAGCCAGCGACGATTAAACTTTTCTTGAGATCCGATCGGCGGAGACATAATTATCGGTAACCCAAGTGCGGTATAAAAACTTAACTCACTTGGCTTAGTCCACAAAATATCCGTCACCCGCAAAACTTCATTGAATTGACGAAAATAATCAGCTTTATTCAAACTATGCAAAATCAAAATTTGTTTGTCCAAATACTTTTCCAATCCCAATTGTTTAATTTCAATTTGAAAATAATTTTTTATGTCTTTATGCGTACCGGCCACCAAAATAATTCTAATTTTCCGTCTTTTTACTTGTTCAATCAAACTTTTAATGATTACCACTCCGATTTCCTTTTGCGCTCCGGCTCCACCCACCGCAAACATCAAAGTTAACGGATGATTGGCTTTTTTCGGCGGAAAATTTTTAACACCCAAATGACGTTTAAGAGATTCTTCATAACGCTTAATATATGTTCGTGTCGGATCCAAATTTGCCAAACGGTGCGCCACATCTTTTTTCAATAAACTTAATTTTTTATCCCCCAGAAGTTCGATTGGCAAAGGGAAACCGGTCAAGAAAATGTTCTCATCAGGCACACCATAACGACGCAAACGATCAGCAGCTCGTTGACTGGGCGCTAAAAATTTAATTCTAGTTTTCTTTGGATCGATCGGCACCCAAGTACGACTCAAATCAGTATCAGTCACCACCGTATAAATTTCTCCAGCATAATTGTGATATTCCGCCATAAAAGCGGTGACAAAAAAGGTGGTAATCAATGGTAATTTTTTCTTTTCCAACTTACGAATCAAATGCTCGCCCCATTTTTCTTTTTTAATCAAACGCATCATGTAGCGAAGTTGAATATTTGGTGAGGACAAGTCACGCTTGGGATAAAATTCCGGAATTTCTTGGAATTTATCAAACACATCAAAAGCCACCTTACCAACTACCGGCACTTTCTTGAATCGCGAAATAAATTCATAAAATCGACGACTTTCATGCCAAATTTTACGATCTTTTTGAGGAATTCCTTTATAATCATTGGCATTAATCACTTCCCCCCGATAAGCAATACAACGCAAAGGATCAGCCGCTCGCTGATGACCATAACCCATATCCACCGCCACCACCCAAGCTCGTTGATGATTTAATTTCATATTATATATTTTTATTTTTTAATAAATAAACCGCCAAAATCGTAGCGATCGGAATAGCCAGCGCCAACCCAATACTTCCAACAAAAGCTCGGACAATTTCCGTGGCAATAGTTTCATTATTAATTATCAAATCAAAACCATTGAAAGGCTCCTGACGCAACGAAAAAATCAACAATAAAGGCATCGAAGCTCCGGCATAAGCCAAGAATAAAGTATTGATCATGGATCCAATATGCGAAGTGCCGATTTTCATGGCTCGTCGATATAATTCCCAACCATGTAAATTAGGATTAGCTTTTTTCAATTCATCTACGGCTGCCACCTGAGAAATGGCCCCATCATCCAAGGCGCCCAAAGTACCAATAATGATCCCGGCCAATAATAATCCTTGAAAATTAATCACGCCCTTTCCGGCACCAATCAAATACATGACCTCTTCTTGGGCACTACCGGTCAAACGCGCCAGTGAAGTGAAAACAATCGCTAAAACTCCGGTAATTAATAAAGATAAACCTATACTGAGCACCGAAACCGTGGATTTTCGATTAAAACCTTCAGTTAAATAAACAATTATCATCAAAATGAAAAGCGATCCTAAAATGGTAATAAATAACGGATTATACCCTCGTAAAATCAACGGAATAATAAACCACAAAATTATAACAAAAGTCAAAGCCAAACTAAATAAAGCCTTTAACCCTTTCCAAGAAGCCACCACAACGACGACTAACAGTAAAAAAACGGTCAACCAAATCAAATATGATTGACGGACAAAATCTGTCACATAAAAAATTCCCTGACCTTGTAAATCTTCCTGATACATTACTTTCACCTTGTCCCCTTTTTGATAAACATTTCCGCCAATCACCTCCAAATCACCAACCCCAAGATAATTAAAATGTTGGTCTTGAAATTGGCCATTAAGACCTATTAACTTTAAATTTTGCTGAACAAACTGCGAACCATCATCTCTGGTAATTATCTTTTCTTCCAACACCTCCAAAACTCGAGCAGTAAAAACAATTGGTGACAAATCACTATCTTCCTGAGCTTGACCAATTACCGGGAAAAGAAGCAATAAAAAAAGTATTACACTGATAATTTTTTTCATATAAGTTATTATAGCATTTTTCTAATATTTAACCAACAACTATTGACATAAAAATAAATAAAGATTACAGTCAATAATCCCTAAACATGGAGGGAAGGATGGATGTTATGAATGGTCTTATATGTTTCCTGATGATACTGCGAATCATTACTGTGTTTTATATGATTAATAAGACTGAATCATTAATTGCCTTTTTGTTCATTAATATTTTTCCCTTTACTCATGTCTGGTGTGAAATTGACAATAAGCGCTTTGACCTTAACCTGGAAAAAGGCAAGGAACATAATTTGAAGCGATCAAAAGTTATATCAATACTGCTAATTGTTACCGATTTGACGATATTGGTTCTTTTTATCAATTCACTGATTCAAAATGGCATATAATAATCCTCATTCAAAATTCGTTAAAAACGAATTTTTTTAATTTAAATTAAAATAAAAATAAAAAGTCGGCTGTTTCAACCGACTTATTTTATCTCTCCAATTTAAATGATTGCCAGTAAGCGAACAAAAAAATTATTCCGGATATAAACCACAGAGCCTCAACTGATAAATAATTAGCCAACACACAGGACATCACCCAACCAAAACCGGCTCCCAAATGTTCAACCATCGAAGAAAAGGAGGCAATACTGGCTCGTTTATCCCCGGGAATAATTGAGTGCAAATAACCCTGTTTGGGAGCATTAAACGCCCCACGACCAACCTCAGACAACAAAAACCCCAGCAGAACAAAAATTTTATTCATAGTCACAACCCCGAAAATTAACGATAATCCGCTAAACAATAATGAAAATCGTAGTATTGTACCATATGAAAAGTTTTTTTTCATCAAACGATCGGCAATCCAATTGCCCAGCAAAATCATTAATGAAACAATCACCCAGAAATAGCCGAGCCACGAATCGGAAAACTCATCCTTGATATATAATGACCACTGCATATTTAACGCCTGACAAGCGATCAAATATATTGAAGCGGTGAACATCAAATTACGAACCGGCAATACCTGCCAACCGAATTGAATGCTTTCTCGACCGATTCGTAACATTTCCACCCAAGCCTTGGACCAAAAAAATTGCTTTTGAACAAAATAATCTTCATGCAATAAATAATAAAATAGCGGAATAAGCATAAATAATATCACACCGGAAATCAACCATAAAACTCGTAAATTATCCAAAAAGAAAAATCCGCCGATCGCCCCACCGATAATAGTGGCAATTCGTGAAATCATGAAATTCAATGAAAAAATTCCCCCCAAACTGTATTTAGCTTCAACATTATCCAATGAATCTTTGGCCCAAGCATCAATTGCTCCGGACATAAAACAAGCACCGAACGCTAAACCCAGTTCAGCAAATATAAATGCCCAAATTCCAACTCCAAAGTAATATACAAGCATACTAAGACTTTGAAATCCCAAACCAACCAAAATTGAAAATTTCCGCCCAAAAACATCAGCCACAATTCCGGTCGGAATTTCAAAAATCACAATACCAAGCATAAACATGCCGTTTACCAATCCGACTTGTGAAAAACTCAAATTATTTTCGCGCAAAAAAATGACATAGGTCACAAACATTAAGGAAGTGGGCAAAATCGTCAAAAATTCAAACAAATAATAGGTCATTACAATCTTTCGTCCCATCATAATCCTCCGTTGTTAAAGAACCTTTCAAGCCACCAAAGCCGTAAAAAAAAACCGGCTTTAGCTGATCTTGCCAAAGCCGGCTCTTTAATATATTTGATAAACTTATTAAGTTCTTAAATTTATCACTCTAAAAAACCCTTGGGCAAAATCAACTGTATTTAACGGATATGACATAAAAACACGGTCAATACCAAACAATCCGGTATTATCCAAACCTTGAAAAGCATTAAAATTTGATTTTAGCCAATTATTTTTCATAAAATTGTATCTATATATTATGACGAACAATAGAGGAAAATATTACATTTACCTAAATTGACATAAAAACAAACCGGTGTTAAAGTAAAATAACGCTCGAAATAGGGGGCAAAATGGAAATCAAAAAAGGTAATGACCGAATTGTGATATTGATTGGAATTTTTGCCATTAAATTTCCAAATATTCTCGATGCCATGAAAAATCAGCACAAACGACCAGTTTGGCGAGGAATTTTACGCAAAATTTGGAAAAATTGGCAGGAATTCATATTTTATCAAAAACATCGCCATCCCTTCTGCGTGCCTACTTATTTTTCATTTTTCGGTCTTTTCAATATTCAACGCCGAACCCCCGACCTTCCTCTGCCCATGGTTAAAGCTCTTTGGGAGGGAATGGTTATTATCACAAATGATCAATTCCAAGAATTAGGCTTTTCCGGGCATACTCTGACCCATGACATAAACTTTGGGCTATACCAAGGGAAATGCGTAATTCGTGATTACACCAAATTCAGAGACCAACAGTTTATTCTGGAATTTGGGGAAAAATTACAAAATTATTTAAGCCAAGTAAAACAAAACGCAGAATGAAATTTCATTCTGTTTTTTTATTATGATATAATTAAATAAACTAAATCATCAATAAACTATATGACCCAACAATTTACGCAAGAAGAAGTTAATGAATTAATGGAATATCTCCAGGATCCAATCAAACGATTAACACTATTTGAACAAGCAGACCGAGAACTGGAACAGTTGTTAACCACCGATGAAATTGAAGAAAAAAAAATAACCATGTCTCAAATCGTTAAAAAACGATTAGAAGAATTAAGAAAAAAAATATTTAATCAAAATTAATAATATGACAAAAGAATCTTTACCAATAGGAGTGGAAACCGACAAAGAGTCTTCTCTATCTCCCGAACAAGCGGAAAAAAAATCCGAACGACTGCTAACTCGCATGAAAGATCGTTTGGCTAATTTTTTCAAAGGAAAAACTCCGGCAGAAACCGCTAAATCTAAACAACGATTATTAGAACGCTTAAGCGGACAAAAAGAACTACGTGTTTTTTTAGCCCTCTTGATTTTAGCTCCCAATATCATGCGCTCACTAAAAACCGAAGCCGCCCCCCCATCCACCGATCGCGGAGCCGCCACTGATACTATGTCAGGCGATAAAATATCAGAATCAGAATATTTTACCGTTAGTGGTGATGTGGATGTTAACACTGATACCGATCGCGCTTGGGCTCCGAAATTTGAAGATCGCGATACGGTTGATACCGGAACCATAATTGACAGTATTAATAAAAAAATAACAGAAATGAGCGGAGGTGATGAAGTCGTGGGAGTAAAAATTGAAGTAGAGGGACATCGTGATCCAACCGTTACACTACGAGGCGGGAAGGAAACCGCCACCTCGATTGCCGCCAATCAAAGATTAGCCGAGCAAACCGCTCAAAAAGTTGCTCAAGGCATCGAAGATAATGCTGATCAAATTAATGCACCGGAAGTCAATGTATCGGGAATTGAAGGAGCTTCGACAGTTATTATGAAAGGTGCCGACGGTCAAGAAACTACCATGTCCCGAGAACAGGCTATCAATGATTTGATTGAAAAAACTGGAGCAAGAGATATTGTAGAACTATATTCTTGGGTCAAAGCTTTTAATCGCGGTCAACATGATCGTATTCCGGAAAAAGCACGAAAGGTAATCAAAGATGTTTTGCCCGGATTGCGCATGGCACGCATCAAAGTTACCGTTACGACCAAGAAAAATTTACCGGACAGCACACCGGAAACCGACACTACACAATACAAGGAAACCACCAACCAAGGTGACTTACATCGCAATGTGGAAGAATGGCTATTTAGACCGGTCTATGATCGCAAAGAACCGGACCCCATTCAAGAAGAAGAGCCCGAGGAAGAACCATGGGACGATGATCTACCACCCGAACCGATTTATGTCAGTCCACCTACAAAACCCAGAACGGGAACTGACGACCCGCCACCCCCACCCCCACCTCCACCGCCCCCACCTCCACCTACACAATTCAAACGTGGAGAAAAATATCCCGGTTATGTTGCGCCAAAGGGTCGCATTGATGTCAAAGCTCGTCCCAATGTCCCACGTGATACTTCCGCCGGACGAGGACGAACCCAACACCGAGCGCCAAGCAAAGCCAAGGGAAGCAGTTATATCAATCGTTAAGAAAATAAAAAAGAACGGTTTCAACCGTTCTTTTTGTTATCAAAGGAAAAATTATTTTTTATTTGAATTATCAAGGCGACAAATTTTTTCCAAACTTTCCGCCATCGCATTAAATTCACTTCCTAACTGTTCAATTTCATCATTGGTGGGAATTTTAATCCGATACTTGAAATTACCTTGGCTAATCACTTGTGACCCTTCAATCAATTTATTGATAGGATTGGAAATACGATTGGTAAAAATCAAACTGATAACCGCCACAATTAACAAGGATATTAAAAAAATGAGCAATACTTGAACACTGAATCCATTAACATATTGTTGTAAACCAAGATTTGGTTGTTCAACCACCACCCACCAATTCAATTCATTGATTTTCTGAAATTTCGCCATCGTCGGAAAACCCATTGTTCCCTTGTAAGATAGTATTTCACCCTTAGCTAAGGAATTAAATAAATTCACATCATTAATAAAAGTCAATTCATTAATTCTCGCCTCGGAAATATTAGAAGAAAAAGTCACCGTCTGCAAATATTTATCTAAAACATACACCGCGGTATTTTCGCCCAAAGTTAAATCATTAACCAAATTATCCAATGATTCCAGGTTTATCAATAAACGTAAACCCCCGATAATTTGTTTTTGCGAATTAAACATTGGCAAACCCAAAATCATGGTTTTACTCTCAGGTAAACGCTTAACATCACCTAAATAAATTTCACCGGCCATGACCGTTTGATAAAGTTCACCGGCGACCAAATTTTCATTGGAAATGGAAAATTTACCATTTGAATCCAAAACTTGAGAAACATACCCATCGGCATCGAAAATCGCTCCGGCATCGACCGCTGAATCCCGGCTGATAATATCATGCAAAATATATTGTTGTTGTTCCAATGAAATTTCACCGGGAAGAGGTTGAATAATTTGAATAGTGAATTTTTCCGCCTTTTCTCTGACAAAAGTCAACAATCGATCACTAAGCGCTTGACTAATATTAAGTTGCTGCCCGGACATGGCCTCCAATTGCTGATTACGCAAAGTATAAATCGCCCAACTCGAAGATAAAATCAAAGGAATCATGGCCACGAGTAAAAATAATAACAAAACTTTATAACGAATTTTCATATTTGATATTTGTTTTAAGTTTCAATTTAATTATACCTGAAAAACCTTGAAAATAAAAATCCGCCAATTAAATGCGGATATTTATTTTAAATAATTAATTTATTTTTTTAAATTTCACGGAAAAAACCGGTTCATAGTTAGCATCATACTTGTCAGTAATTTCAATTGTTTCCCCTTTCATTAATTTGGTTAAAGCTAAATCGCTCATCATTTGCATATCAGTATCCAAATCGGTTTTCAAATCTTCCATATCTGATGCGAATTGAGATCGAACGCCGGCCTCGATATTTTTCTTTTGTTCACGAAATGATTTCATATCATCCAATAATTTTTTATAACCCGGCGTAGTATCAAGGGCATCTTTGTAAGATTGACGCAATTCTTTTAATTGTTTTCTTTTTTCCTGAATTCGTTCAAAGACCTGTTGCAAATCGTTCATAAAATATTCAAAATTAATATTAAGCCAAAGAAATTAAAATCGCCCCCAAAACCATCAATAAAGCACCCAGCGCGGTTTTCCAGCCTAAAGCTTCGCCTAAAAATATCGTGGCCAAAATAATGGTAAACACCAAACTCAAGCGATCAATGGCCGAGACCTTGCCTGCCAACCCCATTTTCAGCGCGCTAAAATAAAATAACCACGACATGGCACCGGCAATCCCGGACAAAATAATAAATAACCATTCACGGCCGGAAAAAGTGGAAATAGTAAATCCTTGAAATTTTTTCAAAAATAAACTGGTGATCACCAAAAATAAAGCCATGATAATACTGCGCACCGTAGTGGCCAAAGTAGAATCAAGACTTTTTAATCCGATTTTGGCGAAAATCGCCATTACCGCGGCCATAATAGCGGCCATTAAAGCAAAAATTAACCACATATTGAACCATTATAACAAAAATTACCGTTTGAGGAAATATCAGTTATGCAGACTTTACAAATCAATGCTTTTGTGTTAAGGTCAATCAGATTGTTCCTTGAAAACAAGGAGGAAAGTTTGAAGGATTTACAACCATTGTTTCACCCAGCTGATTTGCTTCTACGCTTTGCGGAAAATCAAAATCAAGTAAGAAAAGAATTCCCGATTTCTTGGCATTTGCTACGTCTGCTTTATAACCTGTATCAGCAAATCAAAGATGTCAATGAACGACAAGGTCGTCAAATCATTACCGATCATATAGCGAAAATTGTCGGACCGAAAATTGAACGACGATTTATTTATCGTGAATTTGTGGAAGCCATTCAAGCGGCCAAGGATTTTCGTCAATTGTTAATTCGGGAATTTGTGCCCGATGCTGTTCGTTTTCCGCTGACTTCCGACGGTGTGATTAATCCAACCAATGACCCGTTGACCTTGTTGCATTTGATGTGGAATCCACCTGGCGATCAACGTTATCGGGTTTTGCGTTCATTTACCGCCAATGTTTTCTGGCATTTGGGTTTGCGCTATTTGCTGATGCGCATTGTTAACAAACACCCAGAATCACAACTACGAGATTTAACCTTGCAATTGGAAAAAAATTTCTTTGATTCCACTCCCCAACCCGGACGAGCCAAAGAAACCGTTAATATTGTTTATGATCAAGAAAATGAAAATCGTTTTGTCGCTCTAAATCGTGATATAAAATGTGACACAACAGATGATTGTTTGCGTTTAATGTTGGAATACCGCTTTGTCACTCATAATGGCCGAACAGTTCCCCTACTTTATGATTCACGGGTAAAAAAAGAAGACGATATTTTCCGGAAAACACTGGTCAAGAGCCAAGCGGAAAATCCCACGGCCTTTGATGTTTGTGGCATTACCATGGTATTTTTCCAAGAAGCTGATTTGTATTTGGGATTAGAAACGCTCACTGATCGCATTTTCCAAGATACCGGTTCATTTTCCAGCCTATCCATTGATGGCAATGGTTCAAAATATATTAATCGCTTTTCCGATCATCATGCAACCGCCCAAATAAAATTCTTAGTCAGACATCAAGGCGCATTGATTGAAGTGCAAATGCTTCTGTTCCCACAATATTTCAATCGTCGATTATCTTTGGGACAGGAAAACCATCATTTCTATCGATTACGTCAAATCATTCCTTTGTTGGAATGCCTATTTCCCAAAGAACTGTTCATTGATTGGCAAGATCCCGAAATTTTAAAAATTTTGGATGCCATGCAACGCCAAAAGATTATGACCAATTATTTGGGCTTTAACCTTCCGACTTTCTAACTATCAGACCAACAATGTTGGTCTTTTTTTTGTTTTAGGCACGGACATATTGCACTTTTTCTAACGCCTCATTAGGAGTTAA